>JBHOSY010000038.1:0-28437 GCA_042584165.1 Bacteroidota bacterium
ATAGCCTGTATGTCAGGAAATTGTGATATGGAGTTGTAAGAATAAAAAGGAAGAATAAAAAAAGGGAAGCCAAATACGGCTTCCCTTTTTCTGTATAATCCTGAATTACCATCCGATAGCATAGTAGACTTTTTCACCATCCGGATAGATACCACCAATCAAGGTTCCATCCTCTCTTCTGCCAAGCGCTGCCATTAAATCGTTTATGGATGATACGCCACGTTTATCAATTGAAGTAATAATAAAACCATCTTTGATCCCGGCTTCTTTCCATTTACCGTTTTTAATATTCTTCAGTTGAATTCCACCCTTCAGGTCCAATTCATCTTTTAAATCATCACCGATTTCAATACATACGGCTCCTTCGATACTGGTTCCTTCCACCCTTACAATTCCAACATCACCTGCCATGTTTTTGAGTGTAGCCATCGTACTTTTCACCTTACCATTTCTGATGAAGGTAACTTTTATTTCATCTCCAGGTCTGTTCAAAGCAACAAACTCCTGTAATTCAGCGACATTTTTAACATTTTTATCTTCAATAGCAATGATCACATCCCCTACCTCTATTCCTGCTTCTTCTGCTGCGCTGTTGTTGTTTACCCCATTCACTAAGACACCCTGAACTTCTTCAAGTTCAAGTTCTTCTGCATCTTCAGATCTCACATCAGTGATAGTAATTCCAAGAAGTGGTCTTTGAACTGCACCGTATTCTTTCAGGTCATTCATCACTTTTTTTACAAGTGAAACGGGTACGGCAAAAGAATAGCCGGCAAAAGATCCGGTGTTGGTTTGAATTGCTGTATTTATTCCAATTAACTCACCCCGAAGATTTACCAGTGCCCCCCCACTGTTTCCCGGATTTACGGCCGCATCTGTTTGTATGAATGCTTCTATACCAAATTGATTTCTACCTGATATTCGAATATTCCTTGCTTTTGCACTGACGATCCCTGCTGTAACAGTGGAAGTCAAGTTGAACGGATTACCTACTGCCAATACCCATTCTCCAATTTGAACGCGGTCGGAATCACCAAACCGAATAAACGGGAGATCTCCCTCCTCAATCTTCAATAATGCAAGGTCAGTATTTGGATCAGAGCCAATCACCTTGGCATCATATGTACGATTATCATGCAAGGTAACCTCCACCTCAATAGCTCCGTCGATCACATGATTATTTGTTGTTATATAACCATCATCTGAAATGATCACACCGGATCCAGCTGTCTGCACTGGTTGATTTTGGTTTGGATAATTAAAGAAGTCTTCCCATGGATGACGATAATAACCTCTTCCGGATTGCTCAACTGTTGATTTAACGTGAACCACACCTGGCGTCACAAGTTTGGCGGACTGAACAAAATTCAGACCTTCCGGTATATCATACCCAGTCGTATCAATAGACAAACTGGAGAATTTTACATCTTGTCTTTCTTCGAAGGTATCGTATTGTGCTTCATCTTTTTCGAAGATCTTATATCCGCCCAACACGATCAGGCCACCGAAAATTGAGGCGACGAACAAACCAATGAAATACTGCTTCCTACTCATATCTTATTTATATTTTAATTTTCGAACCATAAATTTATTACAAACATCTTACCTATTAACGAAAAACAGGCAGAAGTGATTAAATTTTAACACAAATTAACAAAAAAAGGCGAGCCGGAGCTCACCTCTAATTTCCCTTGCTCGGTGAAATTACTTCACTTCGATTTTTTGCTTTAATATCTTTTTCTCGTCTTTCTTAATGGAAATTGTAAGAATACCATTTTTGTAATTGGCTGAGATTCCATTCTTATCTGCATCTTCCGGTAAGTGGAAAACACGTTTGAACGAACCGTACTGAATTTCCTGGCGGTGGTAATTAATACCCTCAACTTCCTCAAATTTTCTTTCGCCTGTGATAATCAACTTGCCATCTTCGAGATCAATCTCGAAATCAGATTTGTTCAATCCGGGAACAGACAGGTTTACTACATAGGCTTTTTCATTCTCAAGAATATCAGCAGAAGGCAAAAACCTTTTAACACTTGAATCCTCAAGATTATCATAGAAAAACTTATCGAACAGAGACGGAAATGTTCCTGGAACACGGTCTCTTAACACTGGGTTATACTTAATAATTGCCATAATTATTTGATTTATTTTTTACAGTTTCAATACAATCAATTCTCTATTCAAAATTGTGCCACGACCATTTTCCTGCAAGAATCACCCACAATCATGCCAAAACGGCAGTCAATTAGTGATATGTAAAGAAAGGCAGCCATTATGTCATGCGATGTAGAGGATTACCAGATCCATACTTTGAAGTTTTTTCATTTAAGTATTTGATAATTTTTGATGTAGGGGTACATTTGCATTCCAATTTATCTACCATAGCTTTAGCGAAGGTAGATAAGTGAGACACTCCTCAGTAGCTCAGCTGGTTAGAGCATCTGACTGTTAATCAGAGGGTCCTTGGTTCGAGTCCAAGCTGGGGAGCAGATTAAAAACGATAAACGCCTGTAAATCAATTATTTGCAGGCGTTTTATTTTTTGTTACTGAAACAATACTGAAATATCTTATAGGATTTTAACTGTTCAAACCTTGTAAGGTAATTGATTTAAGACCTCATAAGACCAGAGGGAAGCAGATAATGCCTGCCCTAAACTCTATTCTGTGAAAAATGGCAAATAATTCAACCCCTCTGACAATGTTCTTGAAGGTTAAATATCATAAATCCAACTCTCCCCGTTCCTCCATCTCCCTGACCTGAGCTCTTAATGCTGCTTTTTCATCCTGGTCACGTTTGACTATGGCTTAAAACCCAGGATGATTGTGGCGATGGAAGGATTCACGTATCTTCTTCTTTATTTTTGTCAAGAGATTCATTTTCCACCCGGTATTCCGAATTCCTTTGAAGCATTGTCCAGCACCAGGATCCAGTCCCTCCCAACTCCTGCTTCTCCCGGAGGATTAAAGGTCATTGTACCCTTAGCCGGATAAGTACCAAAAGGCGTGGTGACTTGTTCTCCTGAATTGTCGTAGGAAATACCATCGCGGGGATTGTACCACCAGGCATTAACTTGTGGTCCTGATATTTTACGCATATCAATTGTAAATTCTTTGCCTTGTGTAGAATAGACAAACACATAACTTCCGTCAGATGCCCTGGTTGCTG
This sequence comes from Bacteroidota bacterium, assembly GCA_042584165.1. Lineage (GTDB taxonomy): Bacteria > Bacteroidota > Bacteroidia > Cytophagales > Cyclobacteriaceae > JBHOSY01. The sequence goes on from JBHOSY010000038.1 coordinate 3,171, forward strand.
CCCGGTAATCTCCCGGAGTATACCGCGATCCTTTGCTTCCAAATGCCGAGGTGATAACACTTTGATCAGGTTCACGGATCAAAACAGGTCGGGATTCCATCAAATTCCTTACATGCTTCATATCGTACGCGCCTTCATAATGCAGGAATTCACTAAGATCTCTTGTATTGTCCTCGCCAAAATTCCAGATATTCTGGGCCCCATACGTAAATCCGAAGCCACCACTGAAGATGCTGGTATAGGCTTCAGCCCGTATGTGAAAATCATCAATATAACCGTTATCCTTTCTGGTCGAATTTTCATATCCCGGTTCACCGTTAAATACAGGTTTAGCAGGAGTTATGTTATAATCACTGAAAATTCTGTCAATATTGGGTATTACATTTCCCCATGTCTGTTGCTGGTTAAAATCGAGCCAGGGATCATTATGAAAGTGTTTCGAGGATGTGAAAACCGGGTGAATGGTCATCAGGTTTTTCCCTCCATGCCCTGCTTCAAGACCCAGGGCAATCTGTCGTACGAAGCTTATTTCTTCTTCAGTAGGGGAACTGTAATCCTCAACCATTTTTTCCTGTTCATCCCGGTAAAAGTGAACCTTCTCATATTCACCACAGGCACTCCATATAACATGATCCCTGTTCTTATATCTCTGACCCAGCAATTTACCATACTGATAGTTACCATCATATGAATCCGGAAACATGGTATCCGCATCCATTCCCCACATTGGGAACAAACTTATATACAATCCATTGGCTTCCGCTTCATCTATTATCTCATCGATATATTGCCAGTAGGATTCATTCAATGCCACCGGTTCTTTGCCGGTAAATGGTTTCTGCCCTTCATAATTCTCCCGTTCATGCCGGATTACCATAATCTGAATTATGCTAAATCCCTTTGATGCCCTATCCTTAAAATACTGTTTCATTTGAGCGGGCGTATACTGAAATAGTGTCCATCCTGTATCACCCATCCAGAAAAAGGGAGTACCATCACTGGATACCAGGTAGTGGTTTCCTGAATGAACCTTTAATTCAGGCAGTACTGCATTTGCCTGTGATAAAACCTTTGGTCCCATTGTAATTATTAATCCACCTGTAACGATCACAAGTGAAATAAAATATCTTCTAAGATTTTTCATTATAATAAATGTACTTTCTGTAACGAAAATGGAATAATTTATGCTGAAGTTAAGTTATAATTTTTAACTGTTCAAAAGGAGTAATTTTCTTCTTTCCCGGAATAGATTTCTATTGCATAATCTGGATTTAATTATAATCTTTCTTTTCCAGGTATTCGAATATTGTGATTTGGATGATATGAAACCCCGGCTCACTGATAAGATGCTCAAATTTTATAAAATTACTTCTGACAATGAATTATATAATCGGTTCAGAACTATCACAATTGTATCGAATCCCTTAATAACCGTACAGATTTTATAAAACAGTTCTTTATATTGCTGTCTGCTAACTGTAAATCACATGAGAATTTCATTTTTTATTCTGTTATTTTTATTCGTCTCTCTGAACAATTGCTCAAGGAATGGTGGCAATGAAAAAAAAGATTCCGTTGAAAAGAAAGGTGCTGGTGTATTGAGAGTTCATCCCTCCAATTCACGTTATTTTACCAATGATACAAATAAAGCCATTTATCTTGCCGGTGCGCATACGTGGTATAATATTCACATTAATCCGGAGAGATATATTTACCAGAATTCGCATGAAACATTTGAAGATTTTTTAGACTGGCTTCAGTCATATGGTCACAATTTCACAAGATTATGGACAAACACGAGTTATCTGAATACCGGACCTTACCCGTGGGAGAGAACAGGGCCCGGATATGCAAGTGATGGATTGTTAAAATTTGATTTGACAAAACTGAATCAAGATTATTTTGATATACTGAGAGAGCGGGTATTGCAGATCCAGGATCGTGGCATGTACTGTTCTATTATGTTGTTTGGATCCTTTAATAGAATGAGAACAGAGGAGACGTGGAATACTGTTGCATGGCATCCGCAAAATAATATTAATCCGGAGTTTAAGATCTTTGACAATACCAACGGTCAGACTTTTTTTACAAATAATCAGCAAGCGCTGAAAATTCAGAAATTACTGGTTGCTAAAACACTGGATACTGTAAGTGACATTGATAATTTACTTATTGAAGTCATGAACGAACCCAAACTGGAACGGGACGGACAAGCCTGGCATACTGAAATAGTCAACTTTGCAAAATCATACGAATCCGAAAAAAAATGCAGACATTTAATTGGAGTAACCCCGGGTTGGAAATTTAAGGATACATCTGCCCAGGAATATATTACCTATGGGCCAGGTGATTGGTGGTCACCTTCACAGATAGTTTTTGAGGGCTATGATTACCGGGATGGCGGTCCCGCGTCATACAGCGATAAGCCGGTTCTGTTTGATTCTGATCATTTTAACGGCGGCCTTTATGTGCCGCAATGGGATTATAGTGGTCGTACCCCGGGTGTTGAGGAAGGGATCCGAAGAGTCTGGAAAATATTCACCAGGGGTAAGCACAATCTTTTAATGGATGCTTATGATACGTACTGGGTGACGAATAATCCCATACATCCGGATACCACCAGAACCGTTGATCCAGCGCTCGATCCTGTACGTAAAGCGGTAGGACAAACGCTTGTTTTTGCCAACAAGTTCAGCGATCTATCCAAAATGATCCCGAGTGAGACAATCGCCGGTTCGGGGTATTGTTTATATAATCCAGGAGAAGAATACCTGGTTTATGATCAGGATGAAGGAAGTGTGATCGTTGATTTAAGCGATGTGACTGGTAAAGTAAATTATGAATGGTTAAGAACATCTGATGGGAAATACTTTCCCGGCGGAACCGAAAACGGTGGTTCTTCAATAACTTTTAAAACGCCGTTCACGAACAGTGGTTCGGTTTTATATATTAATAAGTAATAACGCCTCGAATTTCTTTTATGGTGATCAATATTCCCTCTGGAATGGACTAATATTCAGCTGTTTTAAATCCTTTTGATAAGGCAAATTTACAACCGTTACATATTGTGGTCCCAATAAAAGAGCAGGAGGACATACGTAGTCTTAGCCCCGGCCTGGTTGACCAGTTTCAAAAAGTGCTGAGCATGATGAATACTCACCGGGAAGATTATAAACGAATCTTAAATACGCCGAATACATAATTACCCTGGAAAAACATTATAAATCGTTTAAAACGCACAACAAATGAAGATGATAAGTTATAAGAAAACAGGCCTATTTATTATTATAATTATAATTTTCCTGTCTTGTCGACCTCAGTCCTATCAAGATGTCTCCTTTTATAGCGATGCATTTCAAACGGACCGTTGGTACCGTATTTATCTACCGAAGAACTACAATCAAAAAAAAGACAAACGATATCCCGTTGTCTATTATTTCCATGGCTGGGGAGGTAGATATAAATGGAGTCGCAATGCTCTGGAAGATGATATTAATTATCCTGAAAACGGACGTAAGGAGCCTCCATTCGTGATGGAATGGAAAAATTATGTTAAGGATCATGATGTGATTATTGTGACCTGGGACGGGTATGAACCGAACCTGAATATAGGGAGCAATACGCGAGAGGGGATAAGATACGATAATTGCGCGCCCTATGATTATGTGCGCGCTCACGAGAAAGAAGGCCATCATTGGGGTTGGGATTACAGGTTGTACTTTCGCGATCTTGTTAAACATGTGGATCAGAATTTTCGCACAATAGCGGACAGGGATCACTGCGGGATCACCGGGCTGAGCATGGGTGGACTGACTTCTTATTATATTGCCGGTCAAAATAAGGACCTTGTGAGTTCGGTTAGCGCCTTTGATCCAGCCGATAACCTTCCTCTGTATGGCCCAAAAGGAAAGCAAGCTGTTTACCCCGTATTGGAAATGTATAGAGCTCTTAAAGGCCTATCGGTGCGCTTAACCATGACTGATGGAGACTGGTTGAAGTACAATGACTGGGAGATGAAACGAATTTTTGATGCTGCGGATTTATCATATTTTGAGTTTCATATGGCAGATTACCCCGACCACTGGGCAGCAGATGCTGATAAACAATTGGACTTTCACATGAAGGAGTTTGGAAAGCACCATCCCATACCAGATACCTGGAACCACCTTTGTCCTGCTTTCCCTTCATTTGAGGTTTGGGATTATAATATTAATGTTCAACGCTTGAAGCCTGCGCTTACAATCCTGGAAAATGTTTATTCAGGTTATTTGAAAGTACTGGGCCGCACCTTTATTCCGGACGGTCCAATTGTGAAAGATGAAAAAATATCAATTTCCACAAGAGATATTTATGCACCAAATAATCCCTATCAAATGACAACCTATAATCTTTCCTCGGGAGAAATAAAATTTCAAAATGTTAAGGCCTCCGATGATGGCAAGCTGACTTTTAAACTTGAAGGTGGCGGTCATCTTGTGGGTATAAACGGTGAAGAATCCGGAACCGGAGCAAAGTTAAGGATGGTACATAAACACAATCGGGAATATTTTTATTTTGAAGAAGGAAAGATTTACAGTTTGGATTTCAAACTGGTTAACGTAGGTGAAAGTGAAGCAAAGAACATTGAAATAACCGCATTTTCGTCACATCCGTATATTGAATTTGCAGATCATAAAATTGAGATAGCAAATGTTGAACCTGGAAATTTAATCAGCCTTGAAAACCAATTTAACTTTAGTTTCACCCAATATAATGATTCAAGTTTTGTGGGTTCAATGTTATTTGAAGTGTACGAGAGCGGGAAACTATCAGAAGTACAGAAAACTATGTTTTTCCTGGTCCCAAAATCTCCGTATGTCGAAGAAGATGATATTATCATATTGGACGGCCGGACAGTAAACAATGTTCCAATTTATCAACAAGGGCCAGGCATCATACAGAATCAGGAGATATCAGGAGGTAAAGGAAATGGGAACGGAGCATTGGAACGTGGGGAGGATGCTTTGGTTTATATCAGATTACCTAAAGGCATGGCGCCAAATGATATCAATACATTTCACAGAACTTATTTGATAAGTCATCTCGATGATCCATTTATTAGAGTTAAACAATTAAACTATGAGGAAAAATTAGCCCAGGCAGGAGCCACCAGTATTTCGACCCTATTATCAGTTTCAAATGATTCTCCAAAAAATCATGAATTCGCCTTTTGGTTTAAGGTTGAGAGTCTTTACAATGACAAAGAAGACACAACTTCCAGAGCTACCATTTATGCTCATAAATACGATTATCGAAAAGCCAGGTTGAAGTTGGAATGAGATAATCGACTGAAGATGAAATCAATAAATCATTTATTGAAATATAGTGCTAAAAAAACGTTGTCATTTCAGGATTTGGAGCCTATGATGCAAATTCCAGTCTCATTGACCACCCAAAACCGGAATTGCTAATCGCTCCATGCATAATTAGGTGAAATATTATTGTATATGACAGAATGCATTGTATTTAAGAAATTTAGAAACATATAAATACCAGAATAGGGCAGTCAATCCAAAGCGACACGTTTTAATTTAAAGACCGGAATGGGGAGGTCAACGCTACCGGTTTTTGCACTGTATATTGACTAATGAAATCATATTGAGGCTTAAATTCTTCAATTCTTGTTTGTCTTTGAAATTTGGCATGTAAATGCCAAGTGTATTGGGTGTCGTTATTGATTGTATTTTCCAAATAGAATCATCAATCAGCTTCAATTGATCCAAACCGAGGCTTTAATTCATATATTCTTGCTAAATCACTATATAATTGGTTCGATATTGCACTAGTATGGGGAGCCATGAAGTAGACCAAAGGTCACTTCATGGCGGTGAAGTCAACGAGTTATGCTCGTTGTGCTTCACTGCCATAAAAACACTACAACCAACTATTTAACCGCTATGTTATTACCATATTGTACCTATGTCCTTTACAGTATTAAGGACTTAAAATTTTATATCGGCTATTCCACCAATATTCAAGAAAGGATAAAAGACCATAATGCCGGTAAAACAAAAAATACCGCACCTCGACGACCTTTTCAATTAATTTTTTGTGAATTTTATTTCTCAAAAAGAAACGCACAGCGAAGGGAAAAATATTTAAAAACCACAGCCGGGAAGAAAGCATTGAAGATTATGTTACGGGATACTTTAACCAAACTGAATCAGGATTAGATATCCAGCACCAGGAAGAGATCTACTTTTTATAAATATACTTACCCCTGATCCGTAAGATCTGCCGTCCTACACCTGAAGTCATAGCAATTTGAATAAATATATGAATTAATCGGTGGGATTGAGTCCTGTTTTTCGGCGATCTGTAAAATTAATGCCAGGGCTTGCCATCACCTGAAAAACCTTTCTACACTTCACAAGACTTGCTGTCACAGCACATACAATTCACCTGCAAAATATCACCAGGCCTTTAAATAAAATGTACAACTGTAATAACTTGAATAAGGGCTGAAACCTTTAGGTGTATAATGGTAATACCATATTGCTACAGATTATGCTGTTAATCCTTTACTAACTTTCAATCTTCAATGTCTTTATGATAATCCTGTAATGATTTGACTTTATAGGCACCATTCCTCCTGTCTCTTATTCCTATTGTGGCAGCCAGGGCAACCGAAGTTGTTGTTATATAGGGGATCTTATATTTAATGGCGTTCTTCCTGATATAAGAATCATCGTACTTGCTCATTTTCCCAACTGGAGTATTGATTATGATATTGATTTCTTTGTTTTTGATGGCATCAACGATATTTGGGCGCCCCTCATGAACTTTCTTGATACCCTCAGCTTCTATTCCATGCTCTTTAAGGAATTGTCTTGTGCCTTCTGTAGCCAGAATTTTAAATTTCATATTGCTGAAATTCTTAGCACTCTCAAGTATTAATTCCTTGTCACGGTCGGCAATTGTAATTAATGCAGTTCCTTCAACAGGTAGTTTGATCTGGGTAGCTTCCTGCGATTTAAAAAATGCAAGTCCGTAAGAATCGGCCAGGCCAAGTACCTCACCTGTAGATCTCATTTCCGGACCTAAAAGAGGATCAACATCAGTAAACATATTAAACGGGAATACTGATTTTTTAACACCAAAATGTGTTATTGTTTTATGCTTCAGGTTAAACTCGCTCAGTTTTTGTCCTAATAAAATCTGGGTAGCGATCTTAGCCATTGATATGTTGCATACCTTAGAGACTAATGGCACGGTGCGTGAAGCTCTTGGATTCGCTTCAAGTATGTAAACTTTGTCTTCAAAAATGGCATACTGGATATTCATTAATCCAATAACCTTTAATTCAATAGCAATTTTGCGGGTATAATCTTTTATTGTCTCCAGATGTTTTTCCGGTATTATAACCGGAGGTATGACACAGGCCGAATCTCCAGAATGAATTCCTGCATATTCGATGTGTTGCATTACAGCAGGTACAAAGGCATCGGTACCATCCGCGATGGCGTCAGCTTCTGCCTCAATGGCATCTTCGAGGAATTTATCAATTAACAGAGGTCTGTCTGGTGAAACATCAACTGCGGCAACAACATATTGCTTTAGCATATCTTCGTCAAGGACGATTTTCATACCTCTTCCGCCTAGCACATAAGAAGGCCTTACCATCAAAGGATATCCAATTTTACCGGCTATTTTCAGCGCTTCATCAAGTGTGCTTGCCATGCCAGATTCTGGTTGAGGAATACCCAGCTTATTCATTACCTTACGGAAACGATCACGGTCTTCAGCCAAATCAATGGTTTCGGGAGTTGTGCCCAGTATTTTCACACCAACCTTTTCCAGTTCATTGGCAATATTCAATGGTGTCTGGCCTCCAAACTGAACTATGACACCTTCGGGTTTTTCCTTTTGATAAATACTTAGTACATCCTCAACAGTAAGCGGTTCAAAATATAGTTTATCGGATGTATCATAATCCGTCGATACTGTTTCCGGATTACAATTAACCATAATTGATTCATATCCGGCATTACGAATTGCAAAAGCTGCATGCACGCAACAGTAATCAAATTCAATCCCCTGACCAATTCTGTTTGGACCACCTCCCAGTACCATGATTTTTTTCCGGTCGCTTACTTCTACTTTATCAGGGGCATTATAGGTTGAGAAATAATAGGCGGCATTTTCAACACCACTAACCGGTACTGGCTCCCAGGCCTCCCCCATACCAAGAGCAATACGTCTATCTCTGATTTCCTTTTCGGGCACATCAAGTATTTTAGCCAGATACTTATCGGCAAAACCATCTTTTTTAGCCTCTTTCAGTAAATCATCCGGTAAATTCTTTCCTTTGCATTCTAATACTCTTTCTTCCAATTCAACCAATTCCTTCATCTGTTCAATGAACCATGCCTTAATATGTGTTTTCTTATGGAGGGCATCAATATCAGCACCTAAGCGCAAAGCTTCGTACATGATGAACTGTCTTTCGCTGGATGGATGTTTAAGCATGGACATAAGCTCATCGAGCGTTTTTTTATTGAAGTCTTTGGCAAATCCAAGTCCATAGCGTCCTATTTCAAGCGAACGGATAGCTTTCTGCAGGGCTTCTTTATAGTTTTTACCAATACTCATTACTTCACCTACTGCCTGCATTTGGGTGCCAAGTTTATCTTCAAGCCCATCGAATTTTTCAAAAGCCCATCGTGCAAACTTAACCACCACGTAATCTCCTGATGGGGTATATTTTTCCAGTGTACCGTTTCGCCAGTAAGGAATTTCATCCATTGTCATTCCGCCGGCAAGGAGCGATGAAACAAGAGCAATAGGAAAACCGGTAGCTTTTGAAGCAAGCGCTGAAGAACGTGAAGTACGTGGATTTATCTCAATAACAACAACTCTTCCGGTTTTGGGATCGTGGGCAAATTGAACATTGGTGCCACCAATTACCTCGATGGCTTCAACAATGTCGTATGAATATTTTTGTAGTTTTTTCTGCAATTCGGGTGTAATAGTCAGCATGGGAGCAGTACAATATGAATCGCCGGTATGCACACCCATAGCGTCGACGTTTTCAATAAAGCATACCGTAATCATCTGGTTTTTTGCATCTCTCACAACTTCAAGTTCAAGTTCCTCCCAGCCAAGTACCGATTCCTCAACCAGGATCTGACCAACCATGCTGGCAGAAATACCCCTTGATGCAATAATGCGTAATTCTTCAATATTATAAACCAGTCCACCTCCGGTACCACCCATGGTATATGCAGGTCTGATCACTACAGGATATCCGAGTTCTTCCGCGATTTTTTCAGCATCTTCAACAGTGGTAACGGCTGTGCTTTTGGGCATTTCAATTCCAAGACGATTCATTGTTTGCTTAAAGGCAATGCGGTCTTCCCCACGTTCAATGGCATCAATATTAACACCAATGATCTTTACGTTATATTTTTCAAGGATACCTTTCTTTGCCAACTGAGAAGAAAGATTAAGACCTGTTTGTCCACCTAAGTTTGGGAGCAATGCATCGGGACGCTCTTTTTTTATGATTTCTGTTAAGGCATACTCATTCAGTGGTTCAATATATGTTACATCGGCCATTCCGGGATCAGTCATAATGGTTGCCGGATTGGAATTTGCCAGAACAATTTTATAGCCCAGCGATCGGAGAGCTTTACAAGCCTGGGTGCCTGAGTAATCAAATTCACATGCTTGTCCAATGATAATGGGGCCTGAACCGATTATGAGAACTTTATCAATATCATTACGTTTTGCCATAGTTTTTAATATTACATTAAGGGTTTATTTGACGTCCAAAAGCAATATAAGAAATCATTTTTGTTCAGGAAGCAAGACGGTGAAAATAAAATGCTTTTATTAATATTTATCAGAGATTATGCCCTGGTTGGTTTTGCTGATTTAAATGTCGCTTGTTTTAATTATTAGGATTTACCAAAGCACCCTGGAGAAATAACGGTTGAATACTTTAAAAACCTGGTTAACATTGGCGAAGCACAAAAATTCAAATAATAAACCTTATTGTAATCTTTGATTAGGTAGGGTTTCCTTGAAAATTACTTTTCTTAAAGAATAGCTCATTTTGGAGTTTATTGGTAGAATATTCAATGACTTCGTATTTACGCGAACCTCATTTTTTGACATATTTGGGGATATTTGAGGTAATTGTATAATTGTCCTATTCAAGCCACCAAATTATCTTCGGGATTTTTACTTTTCTTTGCTCACCCAAAGAGGACATCATCCAGTGGATGATGGGCCAGGATTGAGAGATGTAACAAAAGAATTGTTATTACCTACTCTGCAGGTTGTCTCCTCATGTCTCGCTAAACGCAAAAGGCCCACGCTAGCAGTAAAATGTCACTGGGAATTTGAACATTAAAAAGACACACTTCCAGGCCTGAATTCCTTCTTCGTGGATTTGATATCGAAACAAAAGGGACATTTTTAAAGGCCGGCTTACCCGCAGGCAAACATGTGGCCACGCTGATCGTGCCTGCCTGCACGTAGCTGTTACGGCAAAGGCAGGGACGCCAGCCCGCACCCACACCTACAGAATATTGCTTCAATTAAATGATAATGTTGAATTATCAAGGGATCCTAGGTGCTATTTTTATTCGATGAATGAAATATGCACCTGTGAATTAGTTCTCAAATTCAGGATTTCAATTTATTATAAAGTCCATTAAGTTTAGTATCATACGCATTTAGAATTTCGGCCTCATGATCACCAATTGGTTTTACAGGAATCAGGTCCAATACTTCTTCCTTGGTGTATTCACTGAACATTGTATCCACGGAGCCTGAAACCATCTTTTTTATAGCATCTGATGTCTCATTTTTATTAAGACCAAAATCAATTGAGAGTTCTGCCAGTTTATATAATTGAAACCATAAATAAGTAGGTCCCATTGCAGCAGTAATAGCATATGCTTCAAGTTTTGATTCTTCCACCTCCAGGGTTTCACCCATAGGACTAAAAAAGTCATAGTATTCTTTTTTCTCTTCTTCGGAGAACGCTTCTGAAAAACATGCTGGATTATACCCCTTACCAATAATGGATGGGGCATTGGGGATCATTCGGATTATCCTGGTGATGCCACCTAAAGTATCAGATATTTTTGCTATAGTGATTTTTGGAGCAAAGGACACTATTTGTGTTCTATCTTTAATATTCGCCTTGATTTTATCCAGGGTTTCCACTATCACAGGAGGATGTAATGCGATAATTACAACATCCTGTGAAGCGGTAGTATCAAGACTGCAAATATCAATTTCAGAGAATTGGCTTTTAAGTCTTTCGGTGACTTCATTATTGACATCGAACACTGAAAATCGATTCAGCGATTCATGATTGTTTTTGAGGGCTTGAAGGAAAATCCTTGTGATCCTTCCACCTCCGATTATGCCTGTTTTCATATCCATGATCTAGAAAAATTAAGGATTAGTTAATGATTGTTAATACGAGTTATAATAAATCTCAGGTCCATTTTTTCAAAACGGTATTTCAATTAGATCAAACCATAGATCAAACCACTAATCGTCGCCATAATGATCACGAGCGTTACATAAACTATGGTCTTTTGATTGCCCACCACACTTCTAATGACCAGAATATTTGGTAATGATAGTGATGGGCCGGCCAGTAACAGGGCCAATGCCGGACCCTTGCTCATACCTGCTGCCATTAATCCCTGTAAGATTGGTACTTCGGTCAGGGTTGCGAAATACATAAATGCACCAACAACAGACGAGAAAAGATTTGAAAATATCGAATTGCTTCCTACCAGAGCGATAATCCATTCATTCGGAACAATACCCGCAATTCGGGTTTCATCATGGGTTGATCCTAACAGGAATCCAGCTATTACTACTCCTATTGCAAGTAACGGCATGATCTGTTTGGTAAAATCCCAGGACGATAACGTCCATTCGCGATTGTCAGGATCTCCCTTATCAAACAGAGTAATGATGATAATTCCTGCAATTGCTGTCAGAATGGTTATCAATGGGTTCGCGGAAATAATTCCTGCTAAAACGGTAACACAGGTAACCAGGAGTACGCGCCACCAACTAATTTTCAGTATGTAAATGAAAGATATGGCAAGAACTGCCCCAAGTACGGATGTAATATACCATTTGTATGCCCATAAAAAGTACCAGGTTCCTCCTGTAACCCCCTCTCCCGGTTTTCCCCAGTTAGCAAATACGAGAATCAAAACAAGGGTAAAAAAATGGAATGTGGTTTGCCACATTGGCCGTTTCTCCGGAGGATCAGGAAATCCCAGTTGTTCCTCTGCCTTTTCTTTTTCTTCCTTTCGATATACTATATTCATTATCAATCCAATGATGACCGAAAACAAAACAGCCCCGACGACACGAGCCAATCCCATTTCCCATCCAAGGATCCTGGCAGTAAGAATTATAGCCAGTATATTTATAGCCGGTCCTGAATATAAGAAAGCAATTGCCGGACCAAGACCTGCCCCTCGCTTATGGATACTGGAAAAAAGAGGTAATACCGTACATGAACATACAGCAAGTATGGTACCTGAAACTGAGGCTACCGAATAAGAAACCCATTTTTTTGTATTAGCTCCAAAGTATTTTAGAATAGAAGCCTGACTTAGAAAAACCGCTATAACACCTGCAATAAAAAAAGCAGGAATCAGGCATAGTATTACATGTTCCCTGGCATACCATTTGGATAGATCCAGAGAAGCAAATATTGCTTCATTGAATCGAAGATTATTGAGTGGCATGAAAAATACGGCGACAAAAACCACAATAATCCAAATCAATATTCCAGTCTCTCTTTTCCAGTTCATATATGCGAATTAGTTCATGATGCCAAACCAAACTGTTAATATATAATACATACCTACCAGGATAAACAGTATCGATATTATTTTCCTGAACCATTGCTCAAACACCTTTACATTTTTATATGCACTGCCAATACCCGAAACTGAATAAGCCAGAAACCAGGCAAAGATTATCACAGGTATTCCGGTGGCAAGGGCAAAAATGACAGGGAGATATAATCCTGACGGATGGGTTATGGTCATCGGGATCAACATACCAAAATACAGCACACCGCTATAAGGACAGAAAGCCAGCGCAAACAGGATACCCAGTAACAATACATCCCAATAACTTTTTTGTCCGTTGCCCTGTTTTTCTTTATTTGATAAACCCAGTCCAGGGATATTGACTTTTAAAATCCCAAACATGAACAAGCCAATGATTATCAGCAATGGTCCAATAATGCGTTCTCCATACTGTTGAAATAATCCGGATATGCTGAACTGGTCTGCTCCAAAGTATAAAATAACAGCAAGAGCCGTGTATGATAAGGCCCTCCCCAGTGTATAAATGATCCCATTCAGGAATACCTTATGACGACTGGAAATATCCCGGCTGATGTAACCCACTGCTGTTATATTGGTAGCAAGGGGACATGGACTGATTGCAGTCATTAATCCCAGGATTGCTGCTGTGAAAAATGGGAATGAGCTGTTTTCCAACAGTTCAGTCAAAAAATTCATATAATGTATGAATTACAGTTTCCCGATAGCTTTTTCTATTTCAGTATGGAGTTTTGCAGGATTGGAACGGGCATACATAAATCCCTGATTTGTAAGGTTCTTTACATCATCCCCTTTTACAACCAATAATGCCTGCCCAGACACTTTCAATTTATCTGCAACAGGCTTACTGTCTGACTCATCCAAATTATATGAATGAAATGTGATTTGCCCTGAATTGTATTGGTCAGGGTAGATCGTTTCAAGGGCCTGTAACGATTCGCTTTCAATGGCTTTGCATGTAACACACCTTTTGGTAAAATGGAAATAGTAAACATCAATCTCATCGGTAGTGCTGAGTACCTGGGAATTTTCACTTTCTTTTGTTTGGGCCTGGCATGATTCTGACAGGATTCCAATAACAAAAACCGGAAGAAAAATTAATAATTGTTTCATTGTTAGGTTTATTAACTTATGAGCGTTTTTAATTCATTAATTGAGGGAACCCGTCCACTTAATACTACTTTTTCATCCACCACAAGACCGGGTGTTCTGATTATATTATATTTCATTATATCAACAATATCCTCTACTTTGGAAATTTCTGCATCCAATGCCAATTCTTTTACTGCCTCCCTGGTAACTTTTTCAAGTGTTTGGCATTTGGGACATCCGGTTCCTAAGATTTTTATACTTTTCATTTCTGTATCACCTATAATTTTTTACATTTTTAAAAATTCCTTAAAAAAAGACTGTACAACAGGCCAGTTCTCCTTGTTCAAACAGTACTTCACCTTAGGCGGCATGATCTCACCCTGGATCAATCCAGCTTCTTTAAGGGCTTTAAGATGCTGTGAAATTGTAGACTGGGCCAGGGGAATGATTTCGGTCAGGTCACCAGTATAGCAACAAGACTGGTTCATGAGTATTTTCATAATTTGGATTCGCACCGGATGCCCTAAGGCCTTGGCAAAATTTGCCAACTGAATTTCATCAATACTGTAATCGACTTCTGCTAATGTTCTGCTCATAGTCTAAAGTTCATCGTAAATGTACGATGGTTAAATATGAAAGTCAATTCCTGGATACTATTTTCTGATTCGACCACTAATTTGCATTAAAGTGCTACAATCAATGACGGGAGATAAAAACGCTAAGAACAGCAGGATCCTGACTGCTGAATAGGTGGACATTTAACTGTCCCATAAGAGCAAAACACACAGCAGTCGCCATGTTTTGGTTTTAATATCTCATGACAGTTTTCGCATTCATAAAAATACTGGCAAGCATCTGTGGGCATGGTTTCTTCTTTTTGATGTCCACATTCAGGGCATTTTATTACAGATTGAAGAATGATTGAGGATTCCATGATATGTATAAATTATTGAGGATGATGGGAGTTCAGGTTATCTGGTACTATTATATTTCTATCATTTTTAAAAGGCAAACATTTCAACATATCCTGATACTTTATTCAGAATGGTCCTATTGTCATTTCTTGATTGTAAATGTAATAATAAGAATAATTGGTGGGAATGGGTTCTGTTTTAAGATGATGACAAGGTCATAGAACCACGAAGAAATCCAGCTATCGCCAGCGACAACTTATCAGAAACCTTTATGTCTGTCACAAGGCTTGCTATCATAGAAAATAAAGGTCACCCACAATATTAATGTGGCCAAGCAGCCAGGTACATCTTCAAAATATCACCTCTCTCTTGGAAAGATTGTATACCGTGGATAACTTGAATCCTGACTGAAACTATAAGGTATATAATAGCAATGCCATTATACATACATTAGCTGAAATTGCTTTTTAAAAACCCTAAAAACAGGAAGTATGTTTGGACCAGATCCTAGTGACAAAGAGCCCGTTCAAGGTTTCCCCCAGGTAGGGTTTCTCAAAAACTTTATAAAAAACAAGAATATAATCGTTGGAGACTATACTTACTATGATGATCCGGAAGGTCCTGAAAACTTCGAGAAAAATGTATTATATCATTTCGATTTTATTGGCGACAAATTGATCATTGGAAAATTTTGTGCTATCGCCCGAAATGTGCAATTCATAATGAATGGTGCAAATCATCAACAAGGGGGGATCTCCACTTATCCTTTTTATATCTTCAATAAAGGTTGGGAAAAAGCTACACCTGATTCGAATGACTCAATGATTAAAGGTGATACAATTGTCGGTAACGATGTGTGGATTGGCTACGAAGCCACGATAATGCCAGGAATCAATATTGGACATGGGTCAATCGTAGCAAGTAAATCCGTTGTAACCAAAGATGTTCTTCCTTACACAGTAGTTGGTGGAAATCCTGCCAAAATCATACGATCGCGGTATGATGAGAATACGATGAATAAACTTTTGGAAATAGCCTGGTGGAATTGGCCTGTTGAGAAAATAACTGAAAACCTTGAATATATTGTCAAAGGTAACATAGACAAACTCCTTGTCATTTCTCACCCGGATAAGTAAAAGAAACATATGCAACTTCAGCCAGCAAACACATGCTAAACCCAATGCCTTCTTTACTGGTCCATAAATAGTCCAGGATAAGTTTCAAGTTTCCCGTTTACCAATTAAATTCATACTAATAAATCGGTACTGAGTTTATAAGCCGGCCGTCGGCCAGCGAATTAGTGCATTAGATAATTTACACCCACATACCAACAACGTATAAACTATTAAAATATGGAAAAGTATATATTCCCATTAATCGTTCTGGTTTTTCCTGCTGTGACTTCCTGTCAGAATAAGATCGACATTGAGAAAGAAAAGGCTGCTATAATTGCTGTTATCGAAGAGGAAACAGAAGCTTTTTTCGACAACGATATAGACCGCCTGAGTGCAACCCATGTACAGGATGAAACCAACATTAGATTAGCAGCTACTAAATCCGGTTATACTTATGATGTCGGATGGGAAAAGATCAGGTCATTTTTCCTGGATTATTTTGAAAATGAAGCTGGGCCGGGAGGTTTCTACGAGGTAAAAAGAAATTATAAAATTAAAGTCTACGACGAAAGCGCCTGGGCTGTTTTTGATAATGATTATTATAATGACGAAGATGAGCTTTTAAGTTCAAGCATACATGCTGAATTTCTGGAAAAAGTGGATGGCAAATGGAAACTTGTATTTTATACATCTATTTATACCTCAACCTGGGATGATGAAGAGGAAAATGAAACAGAAGTGCCTGAAATAAATGACACGGAGTAGAAGATTGAAAGGATACGATTTTTAAGAATTCATACTAGAAATATTTATGAAACAAACAAATTCAATTGTTTTCACTTTGATAATCATTTTATTGATTACTGAAAGTGCCTTTGCCCAGTTACCAGTTGATGAAAATGGCTGGACAATCGTTGAACCATCCATTGATTCAAAAATCATATACGTAAGTAGCTCGCAAGGCAATATCGGCAACAATGGTTTATCGCCTGAAACACCGGTTTTAACTATTGAAAACGCAAAGCAATTGGTGCGTGCCGGATACCCTGATCATATATTGCTGAAACGGGGGGATACGTGGATTTTAGATAAAGGCCTTGGATCTTTTTTTTCAGGACGCAGTGCAACCGAACCAATGATCATTAGTTACTATGGAGATGAAGGAGCAAGGCCCCTGATTAAAACTGAAAGTCACTTGATGTATGTCAGGGACACCATATGTTCTAATATAGCATTAATTGGCATTGAACTCTATGCCTATAAACATGATCCAAATTCACCCGATTACGAAAGTGAGAGCAAGGTGGCAGGTATTTCATATATAAAAGCAAGGGGGCAAAATCTGCTTATTGAAGATTGTAAATTCAATTATATGCAGATGGGCGCTTATACGACTAATAAGGGAGGGGAGGGAGATTTAAAGAATTTTAAATTCCGACGAAACATAATCATCCATGCCTGGGCAGGTGAGTCATACTATATTCATGAATTGCGGACGAGAATACAGGGACTGTACTTAACCGGTGTAGATGGCATTTTAGTTGAAGAAAATCTTTTTGACCATAATGGCTGGGACGAGCAAATTGATGGTGCAGGTTCAACCATGTACAACCACAATATCTATATGTCAACCAGGAATCCCAATCCGGATAATATTATTGTACGAGGGAATATATTAGCCAGGGCTTCCGCTCATGGATTACAGTTACGTTCAGGAGGCCTGGTAGAGGACAATCTGTTTGTGCAAAATGCAATTAATCTTAATGTTGGATACCATGCCAACACACCCATGTCCGGTGCTAAAGCTGTTGTCAGAAATAATGTGTTCCAGGAAGTTCGGTTAATGGATTCACTTAATACAGAATATCCAAGAACAGCGGCTACCCGTGGGATAGGCGAAATAACTATTCCGACAGTAATTGAAAATAACCTCTTTTCGCATTGCATCAATGAAGCACAGGTAGGCATTGATACGTATAATAGAAAATGGAAGCTTGGCGGTTCCCTGGAAAAGAAAAATAATATTATTTATAAATGGACGGATAAAAATGATATTCCAAATCCCAAATGGCCCCACCCTGAAAGAAGAATAGCCTCGTACCACCAAACACTTGGAAAGGATAGTTCAACCGTAGGTTTTCTTCTTAATGCAAGAGAACGACCCCTGAAAACATGGTGGAATGAATACTCTGCCCGTGCAGTAAATGAATACATCCGAAAGGGTTTTGTCATCGATGATAAAAACAATGATTAAGAAATGTTTGATTCGAATGAAAGACAAAAGATAATCAGACGTTGATAAGGCCTCAGAGTCACGAAGATAAAAATCTAACCATAATCCCGAGAAAGCCTCTCAGAAACTTTTTTATGCACATCACAAGGCTTGCTTTTATAGCAAAACGGTTTACTTACTATATTAATCTCGCCTGTCAACCATGTGTACCTGTTAAAAATCACCTCTCTCTTGGATAAATTGTACAACTCTGATAAATTGAATAAGTGCTGAAATTGTGGCTTACGAAGGTATTGGATATATAACATAATAATTCACCACCAAAAACCATGAAATGAAAAAGTTGTTTATTATCCTTCAATTCTCTCTTCTCTCACTTTGGATCAATCCAATAATGGGACAGGAACAAATCCAATATGGATCAAATAATGGACAGTACATTTCGATATATAATACGGGTATCTATTATGAAGAGTATGGTAGAGGTATTCCATTACTTCTATTGCATGGATCGCAAGCTTCTATAGAATATTTTAAAATGGTGATACCAGAACTGTCAAATCATTTCAGAGTGATAGCGATAGACGCCCCCGGACATGGAAGATCCTACCATTCTGATAGTATAAGTGATCAATTATTGTGTGACTATATGTCTGAATTGATTGATGTCATGGAACTGGACAGTGTTTATTTATTTGGATGCTCTTTGGGTGCCAACCTGGCTTTGCATTTGGCATACGAGCGTCCAGATAAAGTTAAAAGGGTTATAGGAGAAGGCACTATATTGAATCCCAGGGGATATAGCATTAATGCGTTTGAATTAACTGAATCTATGGGTGAAACTGAAAATATGCCAAAATGGTGGGTTGATAAGTATAATAATTTGAATCCTCAAAAAGAGCTATTGCCTAAATTCCTAAAGGATTTAAGCAGGATGAGATTTGATGGACCAACCTTAACTGACTCAGAAGTAAGAAATATTAAAGCAAGGACATTAATAATAATGGGCGATCGGGATTGGGCAATAAAACTTGAATATGGCCTTGAGCTTTACCGGATTATTGAGGGAAGCGAGTTTTGTGTCATACCCGCTGGAGCCCATTGTTTATGTGATAAGAAACCTGATCTGATGAATAATATAGTAATAGACTTTTTAACAAAAGAATAATATCATACCTGTGCTTAAATACCTGCTGCTATGTACAGCATAGACCTGTTGTTCAACCCACTTTTTGACGATGACCTAAAATTTTATGTGACTTCCCACCGGAGAAAAGCGATCCCATTTTTCAAGATACCTGATACATATTTCAGAAGATCTATCGTCCTACGCCTGAAGAGAGTAATCACTCCTAGTCAGAAATACTGGGTGTAGTGTTTTCAGTATTTTTTATATACTTGTCGAACCACTGGAGCTGCTCCCAGAGTACATGTTCAATGCTCTCCTGTGCCCGGTAGCCATGGTCCTCGAAGGGAAGAAGCACCAATCGTGCAGTACCGCCCGAACCACGTACGGCTTCGAAGAAGACCTCGGACTGGAATGTGAGGGTACCCGGGTTGGAGTCGTCGTTACCGTGGATGATCAGGATCGGCTCGTTAACCTTGTCGGCAAAAAAAGTCGGAGAAACCTGGACGTAGACATCCCGTGCTTCGAAGAGGGATCGACGCTCGGACTGGAAGCCGAATGGCTGGTTGGTCTTGTTGTACGAACCGCTTCGTGCAATGCCGGCCCGAAAAAGGTCGGTGTGCGCCAGGAGATTGGCCACCATGAGTCCACCATGGCTGTGCCCGATGATACCGATCCTGTCAGGATCGGCCACTCCTATCTCGACGGCCTTGGCCACAGCTGCCTCCGCATCAGCTACCAGCTGGGGTACAAAGGTGTTGTAGGTAGTTTCGGGGTCACCGAGCATCGGCATGGCAGTCATATCGAGCACTGCGTAGCCCTGGAGCAGAAAGTAGAGGTGAGAGGCGCCATACAAACGCATGAAGCGCTGGGTTGAACCGCTGACCTGTCCGGCAGTGGATGCACCGGAGTATTCGAGGGGATAGGCATAAAGCACTGTGGGCAAAGAGGTACCCTCCTTATAACCGGGGGGTAAATGGAGATGGAAGCTAAGGGGAAGGCCGTCATCGCGCTCGTAGCGTACGATGCGCTTTTCGATATCACGCAATTGGGGTGTTGGATCCTCGAAACGCGTGATCGGTATGCGCTTAAGGGCTCGTGTGGATTCACCCTCGGCCGCCTTGATTTTCTTACCAAAAGTGGCCAGATAATAGTTAGGTACATCGATGGCGGATTCGGAGCGCAACAAAAAACGGTCCTCGTCACCGGCAAACGCAACAAAGAATTCATAATGGTCGGGATCGCAGCGGAAAAGACGCTCGGTCTTGCCGGTTTCCAGGTGGCGCAGGTCCAGGAAAGGCCGGTCGCCATGATCTGTGGCACCACTCCCACTGAAGAAGACCGCATCTCCCTGCTGGCGCAGCACCCTGCGGCCGTTAGGCAGAGGACGGAAAAGAGGATAACCCGGATCTCCGTAACGGTCGTTCTCGTTCAGATCAAACCAAAGGCGGGAGGTACCTTCATCAACGTCCAGAAGCCAGACGTAGCGCCAGCGGCGTATCCGTTCACGCTGGGTGAGCATGAGCATTCCACCTTCGGCACCCCAGGCATTTCTCCAGGGCTGGATACGGTGTTCAGCTCTGAAGACTTCTTTTGGTTCTTCAGCGAATGGAGCTTCCAAACGCATGAGCCGGTCGCGGTGAGATACTTCGGCCACGGGATTTCCGCCGTCGAGCGCTTCGACCCAGAAAAGTGTGTGCGGAGCTGTGGGACGCCACGAAATTGAGCGTGGACCGAGAGGCTCACCATGGATCGGGACTTCGTTGGCCAGGGGAAGGGAGGCGATATTCGCTACCAGCTCGCCTTTATTGTTCCACACATCGATCTCGCTGGCAAAACGCCACCAAGCCACCTCGTGGGACCATGGACCAACCAGACGTGTGATAAGAAGATACTTCCCATCCGGCGAGAATTGAGCATTGGTATAGGGAGCGGGCTTACCGATGACATTCTTCTTACCTGTCACCGGGTCGATGATTACCAGCTCGGAAGTGGTATAATACTCGAAGAGGGCATCGTCGTAAGCCGTTTCGAGCAGATTTCGTGCTTCGTAAGTGGACCGGGCCGCAGCTCCTGCCCCTTCGAGGATCTCCGGACCCGCTGGTATAGCTGGCGGTTTTGGAGCTGTTCCACGTAGAGGGATGCGTCGGACCAACAGACGTTCCTGGTCAGGGAGCCACCTCACGGCGGTACCCATCAGCGGGTTGAGAGCCAGGTTTTCGATCCTGGTCAATTTACCTTCTACCGATCCGACCCACAAACCGATGTGATCTGCATATCCGACGGTGAGCACGAAACGCTGACCGTCCACGGTCCATGACACATTGTGGACCTCAGCGTCTGAGGAAAGATCGAGCGGAGTTATAGCTCCATCCTTAATTCGGACCAGGCGTGGGGATGTACCCCCGTGTTGACCATGATAGCTGTTGTTGGCAGGATTGACTCGCATACCAGCAAGCTTGTGCATCGGTGCAGCCATCTCGGCGAGAGGGGGATATAGCACAGGATCAGCCAGGAGCATGTACTCTCCGGTTGGTGCTGTCCACACCCAGGGGAGCTGCGGTGCGTTAAGTACTTCAAGTATCTCTTCGGGTGGAGACTGCCACTCGTCTGCCGGTGGCAGATTATCGTCGGATGCCCATGCGCTTGTTTTCATTACAAACGCTACAACCGGTATTAAAAGTACGACTGATGGTATTACGAATATTCTTTTCATTTTTGACCTCCTTATACCAATACTGGTAAGATTATTTTTGTTTAACATATATTATACTGCATATAACTCGAAATTTATCTATTATACGCATATTATCTAACTGATCTATTGAGACATTCACAATCAATGATTGTAGTAGTAAGATATTCCGATGAATCTCAAACATCGATTAAGATTCCATCTCCTTATGTTCCAGTCTCCTCATTTTCCATTTCCAAATCGTCCTCGTATAATACGTGGATGAAAATTATGGCAGCCAGACGTCTATCTTCTGACATGGTAGAAAAACTAATTCATCTCTACTGAATTAATTGATGTCATGTACTCATCATAAGCCTTAAATCCAACCTTTTCATAGAGGTCCCAGTAACGGGGATCATCCTTTAGAAATTGAAAATATGGCTCAACTTTCAACCATGGCATTTCAGGGCTTTTGTTTTGATATGCTATTTCCAGCCACGTAAATGTTTCCTCTTTTTGCCCCATAGCACCATAATATAAAGCAATAAAGTATTCCGGACTCTGAGCAGCAGATTCTTTATATCTGATTTTAAGCTGTTCGAGATATTCTTGAGCTTTTTGAAGATCACCTGATTTTGCATATGCGATGGCACTTGTACTTAACCACCTTGGAAATTCACGATCATGCGTTTGCATCCACCATTCATGGTGTTTTTGAAGGTATATGATTGATTTTTCAAGAGAATCAAGCCTTAGGTAAAATCGTGATGCACCCTCATATACAGGCCCACCAAATAGAGAAATTGCTTCTTTGCGTAATCTTATTGCATTATTATAATCTTTTAACCACAAATAGCTACTCGATAAATTCGAGTATGAGCCCGAATTCAATGGATCTATCATGAATCCCTTTTTACTATAATCAAATGCTTCTTTAAATCTTCCTAATTCGATAAGTAAATCGCTGAAACCCTGATAGATATATGCCGCTTCAGGTGATAGAGTTAAACTCTTTTTTAAATCCTTAATTCCGTTAACATAATCCCATTCTGACCATACATGAATCATAGATAACACATAGTAAGGATATCCAAGGTTTGGATCGAGTTCAATTGCTTTATAGGCTGTCATTTTTGCAATTTTTGCAGCTTCCTTCATATCCTGATCACCTGAGTAAACTCCGGTAAATAAATATAGCGAACTGAGTGCACTATAAGCCTCAGCAAAATTTGGATCAAGCGAGATTGCTTGCTTACACAACGTTATGCTTTTATTCAGATCTGAAAATTGGGTAAATACATGGAGAGCTTGAAGAAATAATTGATAGGCTTCCATATTTTGAGTAGGAACCTTTGTCAATTGTTGGTTTTCATCTTCTGTTAACTCAGAATTTAGACTAATAGCAATATTTTTAGCAATATCCGATTGTATATCAAAAATGTCACCAATCGGTCGCTCATAGATCTCAGACCAGAGGTGTCTATCAGTAGCAGCTTCGATTAGCTGGGCTGTAATCCTCAACCTTTCTCCTGACTCTCGATAACTCCCTTCAAGTATATGATCAACACCGAGTATTTCTGCAATTTCAGGAGTTGTTTTATCCGTATTTTTAAAAGCCATTGACGAGTTCCTGGATATGACCTTATCGAAATCTTTGATGATGCTCAGATGATGAATAATCTCCTCAGTCAAACCATCGCACATTGCTTCCTGTTCCGGATCTCCACTTAAATTATCGAAAGGCAAGACAGCAATTGATATTTCTTTGTCCACCAAAGCCACAGGCGAAGGTGGGCCTGCTTCTCTTGATGGAATGAACTGCCAGATTAAAACAGCAATAATTACGACTATCAATCCGGCAATGATGTAATAAGGCAATCTGTTGCTGGTTTTTTGGAGTTCCTGATCACTTATGGACTTCTCTGATTCGAACTCCTTCTCGCAATGCACTCGATATACCTTTACAGGTTCATCTACATTCTTAAATGTTTTATCTTCCAAAAACTCAGTTGTGATTCCAGCCTTATTCTTTACATCTCTATATACTGCCCCGGAAATGGAAATACATCCTTCCTCCGCTGATTCCTGCAATCTTGAGGCAACATTAACCCCATCCCCAAGAACATCTGCCCCGACCATGACCATTTCACCTTGATGTATTCCGATCTTTAAAGGAATGTTTTGACTCTTAGCTTCTTTCTGAATGTCCATAGCGCAACGTACCGCATCAGAGGCAAGAGGGAAGCTGACCAATGTGCCATCGCCCACCTCTTTTATTAGTTTGCCGTTGTGTCTTTTAGTCAGGGTAGCATGGATAGTGTGATTGCGTTTGAGCATATTAAACGCCTTGTCTTCATCCGATCCCATCAGAGAGGTGTAACCGACAATATCGGTGAACATTACAGCTATATGTCTACGATCTTCCATACGTCATATAGTAATTATTGAGTTCATAACGTCGGTGAACCTGCCTGCCGATACTCTGGCCTTTGCCTGGGCAGGCAGGCCCACCTCCCTTCGGTTGCCATAGGCATGCCGAAGGCGAAGCGTTCCACTTCGGACGGGCAGGCATAATGGCAGCCAGATGTCGATCTTGCATAGTAGTCATTCCCGGCCACCGAGCCGGGATCTCCATAATTTGTGAAGTTATCCTGAAAAGGAGACCCCGGATCAAGTCCGGGGATTACGTTATTATTTGAATCTCGAATGCCAACTTGAACCGAATCAGTATTTAAGTTAATATTTATTCCCGGGATTTCCAGTATTAGTTTCAGTTCATTAACTGTCAACATGTGACCTGATGTTAGAAGTCTGAGGTCAGAAGTCAGAAGCTGGAAGTTGGAAGTATGATTTCTGGACCTAAAAATCCACGGATCACCTGTTATCTCAATCTTCTGATCCCATTTCCCCGCCGCCTCTTCTCCCCATCACCTGTTCCAGGTTGAAACAAACATCGTTTTATTATGAAACGTTTTTAGATTGAAATTTCATCATCGGAATTTTATGTAACTGATAATCAACAACATATGAGCAGGGCATAAAAATTGAGGGATATTCTGTAACCTTTTTTAAAATGAAACGTATTCATCGAACTTTTTCAGGACACGGAAGACACGAAGGATGCAGGGAGAATGCGGGGATTTTGGATTTTGGAATGCGGAATGCGAAATACGGAATTAGAATGTTTATCCAAACCAGACATATTGAAATAATATTAAGGCGGCGG
>JBHOSY010000039.1:0-28417 GCA_042584165.1 Bacteroidota bacterium
CTGCTTTGACTCGGACGCGGTATTTCCCTGCAGGGAGACATGAGCAAGAATATGAGGATCAGTGTTTACGTGGATGATGAAAATGGCAACGAAGTCAGGTGTGTAACAAAATACAGGGATACAACAATGGTTAGTTGCCCGGTTGAAAACCGATCACCACGCCTTGGAGGAGGATTTGTGATTGCTCATATAAATAATCTCCCTGCAGGGAAATACCGCGTCCGAGTCAAAGCAGAGAATGATTGCCTTGTGGATCATATTGATATCCGCCCTGGTATGGATGTTGGAATTGGTATTGTTGGCAAAACTCACCCGATGGGCCATAATGATCACATAGTCTTTGGACATAAACACACGGCCTTTTTTGATTACACTTCTGATGTCAAAACAGGCGAACCTCTCCAGGGTATTCCAACTATTGAGGGAGTCGGAACAGTAACCATAAGAAATGGAATAATTAAAAATGGAAGCCTCGGTGTATTATCATGGGGGATCCAATCTACTGCCAATGACGTCAGGATAATCCTGGACAATGTTAAATTCATCAGTTCGGGGATCAATACCACGGCAATGGATGTCCCACAAGCCACCATCACCAACTGTATGTTTGATATCAAAAACCCTTTCATCATCAACAGGCATGGTGCGGAGTTTTATGCCGTGGACCTCCGTGGCAAAAAGGCTTCCGAAGTATCATTCTCTGAATTTTATGGAGGTCAGGGTTGCCTTGTATTTAAAGGAAAACATTCCATGATCCATCATAATTTATTTGTTAATCGTCAAACAGTAACCAACCATTACAGTGTTATGGCGATGGGAGACAATTCCATGGTGTTCGAAAACAGGTTTGAACCAGAGATCGGTTCAGGATTGGAAATATATAAAAATAAAAATATCGAGATCTTCAATAACCTATTTATCACAGAGGCGGTTCCACCTACTTGTGAATATATTGAACATTACAGTACGGTTAGCATACGGCTAGCAGATTATGGTGCAGATCCTGGCTCACCAGAGGGATGCTATGGAAACAGGATCTATAACAATAAATTCTTTATCACAGGGAGAAAATTCGAAAACTATCCAGACTATATACCTATGGCTGCCGCTGTTTTCTACAGTACCAGTGCCGGAGAGAATTACATTTTCGGAAATGAGATTCATATTGAACAGAAAAATCCAGGTACGGATGCCGAGGCTTTCGCGTTTTATATTGGAAATGCAAATGGAGGACAGTTTTATAATAATCGAATCATCACAAATGAAACCCCCATTTGGGTAGGCTGTGGCTATGGGAGTGCATCCAATGTTTCAATTGTCAATAACAGGATTAGCAAATCAAATATCTCAAAATCAACATTTCATCCTGTGAGAATGGGCTGGATAGATTGGGATGAATGTACGGCCAAAAAGATTGAATTCCGTTCTAACCACCTGGAAGGATTGGAATTTGGGATTGATGCAACAGCCCAGCATCATTCCTATATAGTTAACTGGTCATTAACCATTAAAGCAATTGATAAAAAAGGTAAAGCTTTACAGAGCCGTAATGTAACTATTGTGAACAGGAATGGAGAGGAAGTTGCTAATCAGAGAACAAATAATATAGGAATACTTCAGATCGATTTACCAGAATACTCGGTGGATGGTGAAGAAATTATATATCTGTCGCCTTATATGATCATAGTCAACAATAAGAAAGAGGAAGTCAATTTAAATGCTGATAAATTTATAACAATTGTATCAAGATGAATTCCATAAAAGGAATAAATACCAATAAAATGAATCACAGGGAGCGAGTATTATTAACTATAAATCATAAACAACCAGATCATCCCCCAGCATTTGCCACATTAACACCACAGATGGCAAAAATGCTTTCTGATTACATGGGATTACCTTATGAAGAGCCCATTGACTCATTACTTTCGACCCGCATCTCTCATACCGGTCTACTGACTAAACTCGGAAATGATTTAATTGGAGTAGCGGCATGTTACCCTGACACATATCCTACAAAAGTACTTGAAGATGGTACCCTAAGGAATGAATGGGGTATGCAATTCAAGGATTCTGGTTTATACAACGAATTTTATAAATACCCACTTGATCATGCTGTGGCAGTTAGAGAAATCATTGATTACCCTTTCCCGGAAGTTGAAGCTCATGGAAGATTTGATTTTTCATCAAAGCAAATCACTAAATACAAAACAGATTATCCCATAATTGGCGACCTTGAAACATCGATTTTTGAAACTGCATGGTATCTTGTTGGACTGGAGAAGTTTCTCATTGATATGATTATGGAGAATAAATATATTGATTCCCTGTTGGATAAGATCATGGATATCAATATCGGAATCGGCAAGAAATTGATTCAACTGGGTGTCGATATTATATGGTGTGGAGATGATTTTGGTAGTCAGCATGGAATGATAATGGATCCAGAAAATTGGCGGTCTGTCTTCAAACCCAGGATTGGTCACATGTTTAAAGAATTCAGAAGAATTAATCCGGAAATAAAAATTGCCTGGCACAGTTGTGGTTCCATTCTCCCAATTATACCTGATTTCATTGAACTGGGACTTGATATATTAAATCCTCTCCAACCCCTCGCGCAGGGGATGAAACCAGAGTTCCTGAAAAGTGAATACGGGAAAGATCTAGTTTTTTTTGGAGGAATTGATGTTCAGGAACTGTTACCCAATGCCAGCGCTGATGCTGTAAAGAAGGAAGTTATTCGTGTATGTCAGATCTATGGCGAAGGTGGTGGTTTTATTGCTGCACCAGCTCATAATATACAGCCTGATACCCCAGTAGCAAATGTTCTGGCTATGTATGAAGGTATAAGAGAATCATTTGATTAAATATGCATTTTGACTTTCAAATAATAGAAATTTGAAAGATCCCCGCTTCAGGATGACTCAATTGGTGAAACAGATGTAGGGCTCCAGCCTCGATCCCAGGATTTGATATTTCCTCAAATTCATTCTTAAATTTTTCTTTGCATTAAATCACTTATATTGCAATCAGAAATGAATTGTATTTTTTTAAAATTTTAATATGCGTAGAAAGGTTATTTTTTCATTAACAATACTGATTGCAAGTATATTATTTCAATCTTGCGGGCCAAAATTTCAAAGTTGGAAACTTTCATCTCCCGATAACAAACTGACCCTGTATCTTACATGGGAAAGGAATACGACTGATAAAACCGGAAACATATCCTACCTGGTAAAACACAAAACAGGAAATAGTGAGGCAACCATTATTCTTCCATCAGACTTAGGTATACAGCGAGATGATGCAATGTTTTATAGTAACCTCAGAATGGTTGAGGAAGGAGAGAAAACTGAGATAGAAGATTCCTATTCCATGAATTCAGGAAAGCAGAAAATATGCACTTACAACGGTTATGAATCTTCATGGACATTCGAAAATCCCACTGGAGATAAACTTAAATTCGTTGCACGGATTTTTGATAATGGTATAGCATTTAAATATATTTTTCCTGATACTCTTGATCAACCAGTTACTGTTATTAAAGAATTCACCTCCTTTCACCTTCCACTTCAGGGAAAGGCCTGGATGCAGGCTTACGATACAGTAACAAAATGGACTCCGGCTTATGAAACTTATTGGCAAAATAAAATTGATATAGGCACCCTTGCTCCTAAAGGACAGGGATGGTCATTCCCTATGTTGTTTGAAACATCAGACCATTGGCTATTAATTTCAGAATCTGGACTTGAGGATAACTATTTTGCATCTCACTTACAACCTGATGCTTCAAATGGACTATACACTATCAGATTACCAGAAGATGATGAGGCAATGAATACAGGGCCTTCTGAAGCTTCCTCTACACTCCCATGGGAAATGCCATGGCGGGTAATAATGGTTTCAGATAATCTTAAAGGAATTGTTGAAAATACACTAATCACTGACCTTGCAAAACCCAATACTATTGAGGATATCAGTTGGATTAAATCCGGGCGTGCCAGTTGGAGCTGGTGGTCAGATCATAACAGCCCTCAGAGAATGGACAAACTGGTGAAATTTATCGATCTGGCTGCTGAAATGGGATGGGAATATTCTCTGGTAGATGCCAATTGGAATATCATGAAAAGAGGGAACATTGAACAGCTGACAGAATATGCTAATGCCAAGGGAGTAGGGATTCTAATGTGGTATAATAGTGGAGGGCCACACAATATTGTTGAAGAACAATTACGTGATGCAATGCATGAATCCGAAAGGCGTAGAGAGGAATTTAAGAAGCTTAATGAAATGGGTGTCAAGGGTGTGAAAGTTGATTTTTTCCAAAGTGATAAACCTCATATAATAAAACAATACCATGATTTGTTGAAAGATGCCGCCGAATTTAAAATATTGGTTAATTTTCATGGATGTACAATGCCCAGAGGGTGGAATCGGACTTATCCTCATATGCTCACCCTTGAGGCAGTAAGAGGTGCTGAATGTTACAGCTTTGATTCAACATACCCTGATCTTGCTCCTTCCCATAATACGATCCTGCCCTTTACCAGAAATGTAGTGGGACCAATGGATTACACTCCGGTTGCTTTCACTGATCAGACATATCCTCATATGACGACCAATAGTCATGAGTTAGCTCTTTCAATCGTTTTTGAAAGCGGTATTATTCACATGGCCGACAGGGTGGAATCATATCAGACTGTTCCGGAGTTTGTTCAGGAATTTCTTAAATATGTCCCTGTTTCATGGGATCAAACAAAATTCATATCCGGATACCCGGGAGAATCCTGCATATTAGCTAGGCAAAGCGAAGGCACCTGGTATATAGCCGGTATCAATGGAAGTGAAGATCCACTCGATACTTCATTTGGATTACCCTTTGTTTCGGAAGGCGATTACCTGATTGAAATTATAAATGATGCCAAGGAGGTAAGGGCATTTCAGTTTTCAAAAAGGATTTTCGAGGCGGGAAGCAACATTGATATTTCAATGAAACCTTATGGTGGTTTTGTAGCGATCATCAGGGAACAGGAATAACTGGTATGATCTGAAATTAGGAAATTGTGAAAAAATACGGTCCTTCCCCCTGGGGTAATGAAAAGAAACCTAATTGAGATATAAACTTTTTACATACTTTCTGCAAGTACTGAAACTTAAATCGAATAACGAAACTTCCCATACTAAAAAGATGAAAATGAAAAATGCCAAATGTATTTGTCTATTACTTGCTTTGTTTATTGTCTTTTCATGTAAGACAGGGCAGGAAACTGAAAATCCCGAAAAAGAAATACGAAAAACAGCAGTTTCCATACAGGGTGAGAATTTTTATATAAATGGTAAACCAACCATGCAGGGCATTTTATGGAATGGCATAAACATGGAAGGCCTTCTTCCGAATTCCCGAATGGTACAGGGAGTTTTTGATGATATGAACCCAGAAACTATTGAAAAGTGGGCTTATCCAGATACGCATACCTGGGATGCAGAAAGAAATACAAAGGAGTTTATTGATGCCATGGATGATTGGTACAACCATGGATTACTTGCGTTTACTATTAACCTGCAAGGTGGAAGTCCGGAAGGCTACTCGAAATTTCAACCATGGGAAAACAATTCATTTGAAACAGATGGCAGCTTAAGACCTGAATATTTGAACCGTATGGAAAGGATTATTGATCGGGCAGATGAAATAGGTATGGTGGTAATATTAGGTATCTTTTATTTCGGCCAGGATGAACGCCTGAAAGATGACGAAGCTGTTAAAAATGCTGTTGATAATACAGTAGATTGGTTGTTTAAGAAAGGATATACTAATGTAATTATTGAAATTGCCAATGAGTGTAACAACAGCAATTTTGATCAGAATCTCATTAAAGCCGAAAATATACATGATTTAATCCAACTGGCAAAAAAAGAAATTGATGGCCGAAGGTTTCTTGTCAGTGCAAGCTATAATGGCAATACCCTCCCGACTCCAAATGTAGTTGCTATATCAGATTTCATTTTAATTCATGGTAATGGAGTTCATGAACCTGCCAGGATCAGAGAAATGGTAGATCAGGTCAGGGAAATGGATGGATTTAAACCTATGCCAATTGTATTCAATGAGGACGATCATTTTGATTTTGACAAACCTGACTACAATATGAAGGCAGCTTTTGAGAAACATGCTTCATGGGGATATTTTGATTTCCGGATGGAAGGGGAATCTTTTAAAGATGGATATCAAAGCGTCCCAGTAGACTGGGGAATTAATTCACAAAGGAAAAAAGCTTTCTTTCATAAGTTGAAAGAAATAACTGGTGGAAAATAGCTTTTAAAGGAATGGTAAAATTTTATATCTTTTTAATAATTATCATAACTGGATTCGTTTCATGCAAAACTGAAACTAATTACAGGTTTAATAGCTCATTTCCTGATAATATCAAGCGTCATTGGATTGGACCAGAATACTGGTCTAACCGACTTGAAGACTGGCAAATTAATAATGGACGACTTGAATGCATAAACGGGTTTTATCAATTAAGAAATGTGCATTTGCTGACTCATTACCAGGGAGATAAACCTGGTAAACTCAAACAAACTGTCAACCTGGGATTACTAACCGATTCATTGATCCTGGACCAGGATGTTTTTGCTGGATTTATAATAGGTGTTGGTGATTTATCACTTGATTACAGGGCGCGGTCTCTTATACATGGGGCAACCGGGAAAAACGGAGGTATCATTGCGGCAATAAATGGCAAAGGTGAATTGATTTTTCTTGATGCAGAACAAAATTTTAAAATCCTTAAATCAAATAAAACACCCATTGTATTAAACACCAACAAGTCCTATCAACTTACATTGGAACAATCTAATTCAATTGAAAACAGCACACAACTTTCGTTATATATATTGGATGATTCAGGAAAAGTTGTGTCAACCCTTATCCTTGATAGTATTCCATCAAAAAGATTGTCTGGGAACCTTGCCTTGACTGCTAGTAATGGGCATAAAAGGCAGGCTGGACCCACATTCTGGTTTAATAATTGGCAAATTTCCGGTGATGACCTTATAGAAAATGAAAATCAAAAATATGGTCCTGTATAC
Organism: Bacteroidota bacterium; assembly: GCA_042584165.1. Lineage (GTDB taxonomy): Bacteria > Bacteroidota > Bacteroidia > Cytophagales > Cyclobacteriaceae > JBHOSY01. Next base: position 7,093 of record JBHOSY010000039.1, read on the forward strand.
GGTATCCAATATACCCAAAGCAAAGGAAAGTTGAAACTGATCGTGCAGTTCGCGCCGGTGTCTGAAGACAATCCAAACAAAGCTAAACTTGAGATTAAATCAGGTGACAACTGGAAAATGATAGCAGAGGCGGAAATAGATATTCCATCCTGGACATCCATTTTCAGTATTGAAAACTGGGACTCAAAGAAAGAACATAAATTTAGAATTGTCTATGATTATATTGGAAAAGAGCCAGGGCAAATTAAGGCCTTTTATGATGGGATAATCAAAAAGGAACCACTTAGTGAATCTGAATTCACAATTGCCGCATTCACAGGAAATCTAAATTCTTCCTTCCCTTTCCTGGGTTATGGAAATCAGGCTTATTTCGATTTCACACTTGATAATATTTTTTTTCCGCATGTTGATTTGGATAAACAGGTAATAAAACATGATCCTGATCTCCTATTTTACTCCGGAGATCAGATATATGAAGTCAGTCCATATCTCCCGGATAAAAGTGGTGAGTTTTCTTCTTATTTGAATTATTTACAAAAATGGTATTTGTTCTATTGGGCACATGGAGATCTCACGAGAAATATTCCATCCATTTCAATTCCCGATGATCATGATGTGTTTCAAATCAATCTGTGGGGAGATGGTGGAAAAGCTGTCAGAAGTTTACCGGAGGGAGGCTCATATGATGAATCAATCAACAAATTACCAGAAAGATATCAGAATCGTCCATGGACCTATATTTATGAGGGAGGAGGATATGAAATGCCTCCTGAGTGGGTGAATATGATCGAGCGAACACAGACTGGTCATTTACCAGATCCGTATGACCCATCACCAGCCGGGCAAGGTATTGGTGTTTATTATACCGACATGCTTTATGGAGGTATAAGTTTCGCAATTCTGGAAGATCGCAAATTCAAATCTTCCCCTGCAATATGTGAACCTGCGAAAACTCTTGACGGGCATCCTATAAATCCTGATTTTAATGCAAAAATGGAAGCGGATGTTCCGGGAGCTATTCTTCTTGGTCAACGACAATTGGATTTCCTGAATAGCTGGGCTGCCGATTGGGAAGGCACCTCAATGAAAGTGTGTTTTTCACAAACTATCCTGGCAAATATTGCTACCCGAGGTACAAATGAAAGTGAAGACCAGGTAGATGGAAGAACCATATCCGTTCCGCAGGGAATATATCCAAAAGCCCATAAGTTGAATAAAGATTTTGATTCGGATGGATGGCCACAAACTGGCAGGAACCTGGCACTTGATGCCATACGTCGTGGCTATGGATTCATGATTGCTGGTGATCAACATCTAGGTACTGTGGCATGGCATGGAATCGATAACTGGAATGATGCTGGATGGTCATTTTGTGTGCCTGCCGTCGCTAATATTGCTCCAAGAAGGTGGTTCCCTCCTTTTGATGGAAAGAATCGAGAAGAAGGATCACCAAGATACACCGGGGAATTTGAAGATGGTTTTGGAAATAAAATTAATGTTAAGGCTGTATCAAATCCTTATGACTCTGATCATGAACCAGCATTATTGCATGACCGGGCGACGGGATATGGAATAGTAATAATGAATAAAAAAGAACAAAAGATCACTATGGAATGCTGGCCACGCTGGGCAGATCCGGAAAATGATGATCAATATCCTGGTTGGCCAATTACCATTGACATGCAGGATAATTATGGGAAAGAAGCAGTTGCCTGGCTACCTGAAATTCAAATTTCTGGATTGCAGACTCCTCCTATTATCCAAATCATCGATGAACAAAACAATGAAATCGTCTATACACGACGAATGAAAGAATTGACATTTAGACCTAAAGTCTTTAAAAGTGGCTTATACACTATCAGAATAAGTGAACCGGGAACAGATATTTCAGCAGAAACTGTTAATGTAAGTGCGGTTGATTCAGATCTTGAAAAAAACTTGATATTTAACTTTTAATGTTTAATCATCATACTATGAAAGGATTTATCTCACACAGGAATTTTAATATGACCGTAAGAATACTGTTTATTGCTACGATCAGTATTTTGATAGCCTCTTGTAAAGAAAGAGTTACCGAAAAGAAACCAAATATTATTTACATTATGGCAGATGACCTTGGAATCGGAGATCTGGGGTGTTATGGCCAGGAGATTATTAAAACACCAAATCTGGATAAACTGGCTGAGGAAGGTATCCGGTTCACCCAGCATTATGCCGGCAATACCGTCTGTGCCCCTTCCCGATGCGCATTGATGACAGGCAAACATATGGGTCATGCTGAAGTACGGGGCAATAAACAAGCCCCAAATCATGGACAATGGCCAATTACAAATGAAACTGTTACCGTTGCGGAATTATTAAAGACAGCAGGCTACCGAACAGCCATGATCGGAAAATGGGGTTTAGGTAACCAGGATACTCCTGGTGCTCCTCTAAAGCAGGGATTCGATTATTATTTCGGTTATCTGGATCAGGTGCTTGCTCATAACTACTACCCCGAGTATCTGCTAAGGAACGATGAAAAAGTTGTACTTGACAACAAGGTTTTTTACCTGCCTGAAGATCATTGGACCAGAGGTCTTGGCGGTTACGCTGAAAATAAGGTGGAGTACTCGCATGATCTGTTCACAACGGATGCTCTTCAGTATATTGAAGAAAACCAGGATCAACCATTTTTCTTGTATATCCCATACACCATCCCCCACAATAATGGCGAAGCCCTGGAAAATGAGAAACAGGAAGTCCCGGATTTTGGATTGTATGAAAATGAGGATTGGCCGAAAGAACGTAAAGGATATGCTGCTATGATATCCAGAATGGATAGAGATATTGGAATCATCATGAAAAAACTTTCAGATCTTGAAATGCTTGAAAACACACTTGTAATTTTTACTAGTGATAATGGACCCATGCCGGATGTTGAATTCACAGAGTATTTTAATAGTAACACTAATTACAGAGGTGGAAAACGCTTTTTATATGAGGGAGGAATTCGAGTTCCCATGATTGCCAGTTGGAAAGGTAGAACTCCTGCAGGATCGCAGAGCGATCATATCAGCGCCTTTTGGGATTTCCTACCGACTGTTTGTGAAGTGACTGGGATACCAATTCCTGATTATATTGATGGTATTTCATTCCTTCCATCCTTACTGGACCGGAAAGATCAGCAAAAATTGCATGATTACCTATATTGGGAATTCCCGGAAAAAGGTTACAGTGTTGCTGCCAGAAAAGGGAAATGGAAAGCCATAAGAACAAACATGAATGATGAACCGGAAAAGCCTTTGGAATTATATAACCTGGATCTGGATCCAGAGGAATCCCAAAACATTGCTGAAAATTATCCTGAAATTGTTAGTATGATGAAGGAAATACTGAGAGATGCACATACAAGAAGTGATAACTTTCCTATGCCGGGAGAATAGATCTGTCTACTTAAGGAACCAGCAAGGTTGATTGTCAATTCCGGGTATACTAAACTATCCAATATTTCAGCTTAAGTAATTGAAGCTTTAGTAATAACAGTTTAATCATATTAGTTAGATATTTTATTAAATACCATCGCCGATCACAACGAATGGAGCCCAGAAGTATGGGTTACGATGTTGAATATCTTTCTTGTTTCTTACTGTGGGAATCAATGATCGGTCCCAACTCACATTCTGCATCTCAGAGATACCGGCAACTTCAAATGAGTTATTAATTATATCTCTTTGAGCACTCGAAAGCGCACTGGAGGGTTTATATCCGGCATCCAGATATTGGTAAAACCGGGTCATTAGTATAGCAGTCGTAACATCATCTACAGTCCATAAACTTACTACAACCATAGGTGTTCCTGCATAAATGAAAGCCCGGCTCAATCCAACAAGATCATCACCTTCACTCAAATCACCAAGTCCTGTTTCGCAGGCACTTAATGTTACTTGTTGACAGTTAAGCCTGAGTCCAAATATCTCATTTACAGTCAATTGTCCATCATCTACATCGCTGGGTACAAGAAGCAAATAGGAATACATTGGTTGTTTCTCATTGATCACTCCATGTGTGGCGATATGTAAATACCTGTACTTACCAGCCATCGATTTAAAACCTGTTTCATCAAAATTTTCACTTGTCCGTTTGTCAAAATCATCATAAATCTGCCCAATGTGATCTATCTCGCGTTCAGTTCCAGGTAATCCATTGAAGTTTCCAATTGATTTTTCACCCAGGGCAAAGCCCAAAAATCCAGTTCCTTTAGCTTTTTCTCTATTATTACATAAGTGATGTACGGAAGAGGATGGTGATATATAAATATCATGTTCTTCAACAAGGTATTTTCCAGATGATGTTATCAATGCATGGAATGGAAGGAAGTGTAATTCCCTGTGTGGTAAAATACATACATAATCAAATCCTTTTAATTCATCTTCAAAGGGTTTTAATATTCGATCAAACATTTCACTTAGGATCTGTTCAGTTGTACCTGTAACCTGCATTTTTATTAACCGGCGGCTTGCTATAATCTGTTTCTTAAGCCATTCCCTGTCAGTGTCAATAAAAATTCCCCGAAAATGATTCCTGTCAATTAACCAGGCACAGGTACCATGTTCACCCACCCAAAATTCAACCAGCACTATATTGTTATCAAGTCCATTCTGAATCTGCAAAAGATCAGGTGGGTCTACACCAACCATACAACTATATTCAATACTGTTTAATTTAATTCTCTGAACCAGTGATTCATGGTATTCCAATGCATCATCTAATTCATACTGCAATTGTTTCCTTAAGTTTACGGTATGTTCTTTTTTTTGCAATTCCCTGGTGAGATGTTGAATTTTTACTCTTATGAGTCTTTCCTCTTCCAGAATTTCTTCATCTGCAGTTTCTAAAGGTTCTACTTTTCTGTTTCCCAACATATCTAGAAAAGATCGGGATCTGGCCTGTTCGTTGTATTCAAATGCCAGGGCAATAGGATCCTTTTGATTGTTGAGATTCAGGTTCAGGTTATTACCATGTTGCATCAGCAGATGGATCATATGATCATAAACATCCATTTTGGAATCTACAAAGCTTGTTTTAAACTCCTCGAGTGTAAAACTTCCCCTAATTTCTTCCACAAGTCCAATAGCTATATCATAAAAGGATTTTGCAGAATTATAGTTACCATTAGCTTCTTCAATTTGTCCCTTCTGGAATAAGTATTGCCATTCAAGTTCCGGGGAAAGCTGTTCCAAGTTTATTATATTGATTTCCTTTTCGGCTGATTTAAAATTCTCCTGCTTAATCATTACTTCATTTTTTGCAAGAATTGCCTGATATATGCCATGCTGTATATTCATCTCATTATAGAGAACATGCGCCTCATGATAATAAGAATGCGCCGATTCATAATCTTCATTTTCAAAGGCCATATCACCGAGCCGGAGACTTGCCAGCGCCGCGCCTGTTTTAACACCCATTTTAAGAAAATAATTTTGAGCCTGTTGCACATTTCCCAGTCTCATTTCCAAAGAAGGCATTAAACCTGTAGAGTCAGACTTGAATTCTTCCTGCAATTGAGATGCTTTATTATAATATTGATTGGCTCTATCTTCCTCCCCGATAAGTTTATACATATCTCCAAGTCTTACATTTGCCCAAACTATCTGGGGCTTTATGTTGGACTTTTCAGCTTCTTTAAGTGCATTTAATTTGAATCGCAAACCATCCTCATACAAGCCACGCATTACACTTGCCTCTCCCAATCCTTGGTCCTGCCGAGCAGTATTCAGGTCGTTGGCCATGGCAGTTTCTTTTGATTTATTCAAATATTCAATTGACTTTTCCGGTTCATTATAAACGAGATATATATTCCCAATCAATAAAAAAGCTTCAATTTTCCCTGCATATTCATTGGGTAGCATTTCATAAAGTAATAACGCTTCATTTGCAAACGTTTCAGCCTCTTTGAAATTACCAAGCACAAAATTTATCTGGGCCATAGACATATAAGTATCGGCCATTGACAATCTTTTATCACTTTTTAAACTCGCCTCCATTCCTTCACTTAATTCCAGCGATCTACTTAAGTCAATGATGGCTTTTTCAAAATCACCCATATAAGAGTTTATGATCCCCCTTTGTCTATAATCCTCAATAACTTCCAACTTATTGTCAGTAATTAATGTATCAATGGATAATGCCTTATTGAGGTAGTTTAAAGATTTGCTATAATTTCCCTGTGTGGAATATGCATGTGCCAGTTTCCTGCATACATCAGCTTCCATGGAATGGTTTCGATATACCCCAAGTGCCGGTACCGTAGATAAATATTGCTCATAATATAAGATGGCCTCATCATACCTGCTTTCATTGTTCATCTGATCTCCTTTATAAATAGATTCCGTTGCAATAACAGATGGTGTTTTGCAGGAAATCAATAATCCAATACAGATGAATACAATCAATCCGAAAATGTAGTAAGCGAACGCTTTCATAGAATGCGAGGAATTAGAGCATGTACTGTGCTACAATGAAATATGTGGGGTCTGCTCCAGTATTTCTGCCAACCAGTAGGATCCCGACCGCCTGGACTATTCTGAGTCTTTTTAACTGAAAATTAATTTTAGGTAAATACTGTACTGACCATGAAGAAAATTCATCCTCGGGTATAGCACCAGCAATTTTATCTGGTGCTGATCGAAAGTACATCAACTCATTCTGTAGAACGATCCATTCATTAAGATTGAAGTTATAGCTGGCACCAATATCCAGATTTCCTCCCGATTGGTATTCAGTTTCTTCCGTATCCATTGGATCTAAAAGTCTCGAACCACCAAACGAATGGAGATATCCGATATTGAAAGTATATGAATAAGGAAAATTAATTTTTCGTAATAATAAATCAACATCAAGGGTAGTTTCTCCACTTCCTGCCGGTAATTTATAGTTCCTTTCGTCCTCAATATCCGTTGGATTCTTTTGTCCCGTTGGCAAGGTAACATAAGTTGTAAATACCAATGAAGGTCTGGATGGTGTTTCAGTTATAATTTGATATTTAGCTCCTATTGATATATCACCAAGTCCGCTTCCCTTTACCTTCCAGAAAAGTTCTTCATAATAATCTGCGCCAGGTGCATCAAGTATTATCGATTGATAAAGGCTTGAACTCCTAAATGGTATATCTATCCCGAGTTGTAATCTATCTGTAATACCATATTGTGCCAGGAGAAGAAAATTCCAAAGGGAAGCCCAGGTATTTTCTGGAAAATATTCCCGTTTCCCATCTTCGTCAAACCACCTGTCTATGACTGAATAATAAGCTGCGAATCCTAATCGGGTATAGCCTTTTCGCACTGTTACAGGCTCAGTTATCACCGTTTGTTGCTTAAGCTGAGCCGGCAGTAATTGCTCATCCGTTTGTGCTTTTGAGTTAAGCCAAACAGGGATTAAAAGAACAATTATCAGTACTTTCTTCATAATTCCATTTATTTACTGAATGGAAAGAAATTGTAACTCAATCCTGTATTCAAAGAGAATGGAGCAAATGAGTTTGTCCCACCCAATGGAAACCCAATCGATTGTCTTATCCAGAATTTTGGAGTTACTACCAGTTCAATACCCAATAAAAGTTCATTCAGAACTACTTCCGGATCTGCTATTTTTTTCCCGGTTTCAGTGGTCCATCCTCCGTAACTTTTTCCAGAATGATAGTTAATAAACCCATTTAACATTGAGAGAGCCTGATACTCTGCAATAATACTATAGTTAAACGTCCAGCTTTTTTGATAACTATATTCGGCATTCTCATATATAAATTCATTGTTATCATCGAGTTGGTAACTCCATGCATCAGCTGCACTTTCTCCCAAAGGATGTCGATAACTAAGATATCCCGTAATACCAAATTTAGAGATCCTGTATTTTAATGACATAGCTGGAATTACAGTATTCGTTCCATATCCATAATTATGAACATAGTGGTAAACCACTTTTGTGGAGTTTGAATACTCATCAATATCTCCATAGGAGTGTTCGGGTTGACTATCTCCATTTTCTGCTGTTGGTAAAGTTAATCCAACACTAAATAGCCAATCCAACTTTCGTGTTTTTAAAGGAAGCCTGAAATCCAATCCCAGATACAAATCCTCACTTCCATTATATTCATCGAATGTACTGACATCCAGAGAAGGATCTACTCCGGAAACGAGAAACAAATTTTGCCCTCTCTGTCCATGCCTGTTCCAGATAATACCAGCTGTAAACTGAAGGTATTCGATGATCCCATAGTTTAAACCAAACAGGAAATTATGCTCAATGGATGATATTCCTAACTCTGACAATTCCTCAGTATTTCCTGAATCATCATAATACCTTGTATTAGTCTTCATGCTGTATCCGCCGATAATCCTTAATTGTCCCTTGTGTACATTGAGTGGCCTGCTCAGAGTTGTTTCTTTATAGAGTATTGTATCCTGTCCTAACTGGGCTATAACTTCCTGATTCACCCCCAGCAATATCAGAAAGCAAACAATCCAATATTTATTGAAGGATTGTCTCATTTAGGAATATATTTTGATACACCTGATTCATTATGTCCTAACCATATATTACCATTCAGATCAATAGCTGATGAGTAAATAATATTCTCACTTGGTCCCTGCCCCTCCTTTAAAGTTCTCATAAGTACTCTATCATACTTGATTACCCCAATCCCATATGTTCCGAACCACAAATTTTTATGTGTGTCTTCCAAAATTGAAAATACTGGATTCATAGGCAGGCCATTGTAAAGACTGACTTCTTCAAAGCTATTCCCTTTCAATATCGCCACACTCTCACCAAAATAGGTGCCTACCCATAGATCACCGTCGCTGTCTTCGTATATTGCTTCAACATAATTGTCAGGCAGGCCATTTTGAGTTGTATACAAGGTATAATTGGAATTATCAGTATAGTCGCCTCCTTTAAATTTCTTCAAGCCTCCCACGGTTCCAATCCATATATCACCATTCGAATCTTTATAGAGTTCATTGATAAAATTACATTCAAAACAATCGTAATCCAGATAAATTAGAAATCCCTGATCGCCGAAGGTTAAAATACCCCAAAAGTCGGTCCCCACCCATACAGTACCACTCCTGTCTTGAATAAAAGCATGTGCTTCGAATTCATACCCGAAAAGATCAGGTACATTCGTCCATTCTGATCCATCAAAAAGGCTGAATCCTTCCACGGTACCGAACCACATATAACGATCTTTATCCTCAATAACTGCCAATACAGAATCATTTACTAAACCATCACCTGTATCATATGTGGTCCAGTTACCATTCGCATATTTTGATACACCTCCCCCATATGTACCAAACCACATATTTCCTAAACGATCCTTGTATATGGACCGGACAGAATTATTTGCCAATCCATCAGTTGTAGTGTAGTATTCCCATTTATCAACTGAATCAGGAGTTATAGCATCTTCAGGAGGATCGAAACAAGATACTGCAAATATAAAAAGTCCAATAAAAAAGAAATTGCTTATCCTAAGCATGGGGAATGAATCTTTCTCTTTGATAACAATTTAATGATTGAATTAAACTATTCAAAATATATAAATGATAAAAAACAATCATATGGTTTTTAAATAAAACATTATGCTCCAAATATAAATTCACACGGTGTTAACTCATGTTTGAGATTTCTGCAACTTACTTCATTTTCCGCAATATGAGTTTTTGCAAGGAACGTGAGGAATCATTAATTTGCAGACGTTAAACATATAGTATCTCATATTCTAAACATATATAATTTAAAAAATGAAATATCGCAACTTTGGAAAGACCAGGCTGAATGTTTCTGAAATCGGGTTCGGTGCCTGGGCCATTGGAGCCCATTGGGGAATTCAGAGTGAAAAGGATTCAATTGCAGCTTTGCACAAAGGATTAGACCGTGGTATAAATTTTATTGATACTGCCATCGGATATGGTGAAGGAAAAAGTGAAAGTATCATTGGGGAAGTACTCAAGGAAAGAAACGATGACCGAATTATTCTGGCAACTAAAATACCTCCAAGGCCAGGTCCATGGCCACCTTCTCCCTACTGTAAAATAGAAGACCGATATCCAGCTAAATACATTCGGGAGCGAGTTGAATTCAGTTTGAAAAACCTGAAACGGGATTATATCGATATCATGCAATTACACACCTGGACACGGGCTTGGAATCGAAATCCAGTTGCACTGGATACACTGAATGAACTGAAGAAGGAAGGCAAAATCAGACATATTGGGATCTCTACTCCTGAACATGATCAGAATGCACTGATACTTCCGATGCGAGAGAAATTGATAGAATCTGTTCAACTCATATTTAATATTTTTGAACAGGAGCCAGCGGCGGATCTTCTTCCGGTTGCTGAAGAAAATGGCATTGGGGTCATTGTAAGAATGGCCTTTGATGAAGGTGTCCTGACTGGCAAATACAAAAAAGATCACGTATTTCCAGATAATGATTTTCGAAGTAAGTATTTTGCTGGAGACCGGGTAGCAAGAGCCGTTACACGAGTTGAAAAAATTAAGAAAGACATAGCAAATAGTGGATATTCCATGCCGGAAGCTGCTGTAAAGTTCTCCCTGGCTCATCCCGCAATAAGTACCGTGATAACAGGGATCCGTAACACTAAACAAGCAGAGAGAAATGCTGCAGTATCGGATCTGATGGATCCACCTGATAGCTTGCTTAAAAAACTAAGGAAACATGCTTGGCAACGGGCATTCTGGTACACCGGTAAATAAAGTGACATCCTTATGAGGAGATTTTATTTTATTTTCTGGCGGGTATTATTTCTATTAATACCTATATTCTCTTTCGCCCAGGCTGAAAAGCCAAATATCCTCCTGATCCTTGTTGATGACCTTGGATATGGAGATCTCTCTTGCCAGGGAACGATGGATATATATACTCCCAATATTGATAAATTAATGGATGATGGTATTAAGCTTACTGATTTTTATGCCAATTGTCCGGTTTGTTCTCCAACAAGGGCTTCACTCATGACTGGCAGATATCCAGATCTGGTGGGAGTTCCAGGAGTAATCAGGGAAGAAAATGTTGGTAACTGGGGATATTTTCAACCTGATGGACCGACTCTGCCACAGATGCTCAATCAGGCTGGCTATTACACGGGTATGGTGGGGAAATGGCATCTTGGGCTGGACTCACCTAATACCCCAAACGAACGTGGATTTAAATATTTTCATGGTTTTCTTGGTGACATGATGGACGATTATTATACCCATCTCAGGCATGGACACAATTATATGCGGTTGAATAAGGAAGTAGTCAATCCGGAGGGACATGCTACCGATGTATTCTCGGAATGGGCAATAGATTTTATTGAAAAGCAGAAAAAGAATCAAAAACCATTTTTCCTTTATCTGGCATACAATGCACCTCACGATCCTATTCAACCACCTGATGACTGGCTTAAAAAGGTCAAAGACAGGGAAAGTGGAATTTCTCCAAAACGAGCTGGCCTTGTAGCTTTAATTGAACATATGGATGAAGGAATAGGAAAAGTCATTGGTTCACTAAAATCAACAAACCAATATGATAATACTTTGATCATTTTTACATCCGATAATGGTGGCGCATTAGGATTTGGGGCAAATAATGGAGACCTACGTGGTGGAAAAGGGAATATGTTCGAAGGTGGATTGAAAGTGCCAGCCTGTTTTGTATGGAAAGATAAGATACCTCAAGGCATAAAATCAAATCAAGCAGGTATGACGATGGACCTTTACCCGACTTTATGTGAAATTGCAGGAATTACTGTCCAACACAATATTGATGGTGTCAGTTTGTGGCCTGTTCTGAATGAAAGCCTACAGAGAATAAAAATCGATAGAACACTCTTCTGGGTGAGGCGTGAAGGTTGGGCTTTTAATGGACTGGCCTACTATGCTGCCCGGTATGAGAATATCAAACTTGTGCAGAACACTCCATTCGAAGAATTTCTTTTTTTTGATATATCCACCGACAATATCGAAGAAAATCCTATAGAAGAAGAAACAGGAATTATAAAAAAGTTAAGGATTCAGTTACAGGAACATATCCGGCGTTCCGGAAGCGTTCCTTTCCAACCACCTAAATAAAAAATATCAATGGAAAGCAAAATTATTGTCCAGCAGCTAATTGATAAACTCATAAAACTAGATAAATCTAAAGTTAACGCTAGTGCATTTATCGGTCTTGACGGATATATCGATAAAATCCAAAGAGCTGTGGAATCTTCCGGGAAATCAGGGAATAAGTATTATGATACGATTGCGGATTTTGGGAAACGCATCAGTCAGGCTGCCGGTAAAAGCGGGCAGGTTGAATTGGTTACACAAGTCACCAAACTGGGTGGTAATGCACCGATATTTGCTGAGGCTCTTGGTACGCTGGGTATTAAAAATTATTGTTTTGGCACCTTTGGTTTACCAAACCTTCATCCTGAATACCAGAACCTTCCAGAAACTTGTCATTTGATTTCTCTGGGGAATTCAGCTGAAACAAACGCCTTTGAATTTAATGATGGAAAATTAATTTTTTCTGAATTAAGTACGTTCACTAATCTGACCTGGAATAGAGTAAAGGAATTAATTGGGTTAGATAACCTAATTAAATACATCGAAGAATGTAAATTTATTGGACTGGTTGATTATACCAACCTCCCTCATAGCACCTCTTACTGGCAAGGCATTTTTGATGAAATTGCCCCATCTCTAAATTCAGAAAAAACCTGGTTTTTTGATTTATGTGATCCCACAAAAAAACCAATTAAAGATATACGACATACGCTGGATGTCATTAGTGGGTTTACATCTTATGGAGAAGTGTTATTGGGTATGAATGAGAATGAAGCAGGGAAGATATATCTTTCCATGACTAGAGATGAAGTTGACTGGGCTAATGAAGACTTTTCTAAATTGCCAGAGATCAGGGGATTAAGCAAGGAGCTCTTTGAGTTACTAAAGGTATCCACTTTATTGGTCCATCCACTGGACCGCTGTATTGCAGTTTTGGAAGATCAATTCATAGAATTGGAGGGTCATGTAGTTGAAAAACCAAAAATATCAACGGGCGGTGGTGACAACCTGAATGCAGGTTTTACATTTGGGAAACTATTGGATCTGAGTCTTGAAGAATCAATGATCCTGGGTATGGCAACCTCGGGCGCTTATGTGCAGAACGGTGGAAGTCCTGATATGAATACTCTGATTACATACCTGAAAAATTGGTAATTCAGCAACTTTTTTCTTAAGAAATCTCGAATATGAAAAGAATTTTTATTCTATCGATTATAATAGTCCTACCTGTTATTGGCCAATGCCAATCAGTTGAAAATATTACTGATCAGGAATATCACCTCTCAGGACGTACATTATCTTCCAGCTGGATAATGCATCCATCAGCAGACTACCATGATTACGCGGTTATTCTGTTTCGAAAAACATTCGAACTTAATGCAAAGCCGGGCTCATTCATCATACACATAAGTGCCGACAATAAATATCGACTTTTTGTAAATGGAAAATACGTTGCGAAAGGTCCTGCACGATCAGATCTTCATCACTGGTATTATGAAACTCTGGATATCTCGCAATTGCTAAATGAAGGCAAAAATGTGCTCGCTGTTGAAGTAGTTAATTATGGGCCAAAACGGGGATGGTCACAATTTTCAGCGATGACAAATCTTTTCGTCCTTGGACATGGAGAAAAAGAACAGGTTGTTAATACCAATCCAGGTTCCTGGATGTGTTGGCATAATAATGCATATCAACCCAGGATTGTAAATTGGTTGGGAAGAGTAGATATTGCCTCAGGTTTATATGTTGCCAATCCAACAGACAGTATTAATGGGAATTTACATCCATGGAATTGGGAACAACCTGAGTTTGACGACACAGCATGGCAACAATGTGCGTGGTCTAATAATGCAGGATTGAGAGGTTATCAGTATGCTGGTGGCATCATTTACTCTGGTGGCAAACTCCTGGTCCCACGACCGATCAAATTACTCAGGGAAACTACGGAACGCTTCAGCAAAGTCATTCAAATGGAGGGCATCGAAATAAAAGAAGACATTTTTAAAGAAAAATCAGATCTGGTTGTCCCTCCAAATATTAAAATCCGTTTGATAATCGATAATTCAACACTAACTGTAGGTTATCCGGAAATTGTTGTATCAGGGGGAAAAGATTCAAAAATAAAAGCGTCATATGCTGAATCATTTTTCAATGCATCGGACCGGCGATCCAAAGGTCACCGGAATGATCTGAATGATAAAGTCTTTATTGGAATAAGCGATATTTTTATACCGGATGGGGGTAGAAACCGGTTGTTCAGACCTACATGGACCAGAAGTTACAGATTTATACAACTTGAGATCACAACTGATAAAGATGCCCTGGTAATAAATGATTATTATAATAAATTCAATGCCTATCCCCTGTCACTATCAGCCACATTCATAAGTGATAATAGTAGATTAAATAATCTTCTTGAACCGGGATGGCGATCAACAGCAATCTGCGCCCAGGATATTCTTATTAGTGATGCATATTATGAGCAAATGCAGTATGTCGGCGATTCAAAGGTTTATAACCTGGCTGTTTTGTATTTATCCGGAAATGATGACCTTGTCAGAAATGCGCTTACCCAGATGGACTGGTCGAGAACACCGGAAGGCATAGGTCTGGCATGTTATCCGAATCCATTTCACCTCGTGATACCGTACTATTCACTGGTCTGGATAGATATGGTATATGATCACATGATGTGGGCGGGGGATAATCAATTTACGGAATCACTTGAAACAGGTGTCTCTGCTATTCTTGGCTGGTTTGATAAAAGAATGCAAGGAAATGGATTACTGGGTCCTGTTGAATGGTGGCGGGATGTAGACTGGTCACCGGGATTCCCAAATGGTACACCTCCGGGAATAGAAAATGGAAATTCTGCACTTTTCAGTCTGAAATACGCTTATTCACTTGATAAAGCATCACAAATATTCAGTTTCAATGGAAAGGACCATATGGCTGATATCTACAGGGATAGATCTACTAAGATTAAAGCTTCAGTTCTTGAATTGTGTTTCGATCAAGAAAAAGGTCTGTTTGCTGAAACACCCGACTTTAATGACTATTCTCAACATACTAACATTATGGCCATCTTAACTGAAACAGTATCTGGCGAAAGTGCCCGGGAAATTATGCAAAAGGTGCTTAAAGACGAATCTCTTCATCAGGTGGCATTATTTTTCAGATTTTACCTTTTTGAAGCATTGAGAAAAACCGGAATGGCAAACCATCTGGAAGAAGAACTTCATCCCTGGTATGAGATGATGGATATGGGATTGACAACCTTCACTGAAGTCCCTCTGGAGTGGACATTCCAACGATCGGATTGCCATCCGTGGAGTACCAGTCCTAACATTCATTATTATACTACTATATGTGGTATTCAACCTGAAAAGCCAGGATTTGGATCAGTTAAAATATGTCCGGAACTGGGAAGTATGAAAAATGTTACTGCATCATTTACACATCCGAAAGGCGTTTTTAAGGTTGATATTGCAAAATCAGGTAAAAATGGGGTGTCAGGCACTATCGAATTACCAGAGAATGTTTCAGGTTCATTTTATTGGGGGAAATCTGAATTAATACTGAATTCAGGAGCAAATGAGGTAAAAATCAGATAGGACAGGATACACCTATGGTTGGATTCTATCATTTCTCATACCAGGGATAGTAGGAGTTAAAATGTTTTCCCAGTATGTCAATATTTCTTCATCGGATACATTTCCACCCAGGCCAATATTTTCCATCCAGACACCATAACTGTTTTTCATCAACGAATCAGCGAAATCTATTTCTGCCTGATCTTCAGGATATATGCCTTTATCTGCTTGTATTAACCATTCATCAAGTTGAGTTCTCATTTCAGTTAAAATACGCTGATAATCTATATTAGTAGCCAGGTTATTAAGTTCCCAGGGATCATTTTTGAGGTCATACAATTCCTCCGCCGGTCTTGAACTTTCCATAAAAGGTTGCTGAGCAATGGTTAAATCATTGTTCGCTTTCAATTCTTCCAATAAAGTAAGAACTGGATATCTGTATTTCTTATAAGCATTAAACTGGGTATATGGCCTTTCCGGGTAGAAATTCCGTATATATTTGAAGTCTTTATTCCTCACAGTCCGTATCCTGTCAACTGTTTCATCCCGTCTGTCGCGCATTGATATGATGTACTCCCTCTCTTCTTCACCTGACTCAAGAAAACTCATTCCCTGTATATGATCCGGTACCTTAATCCCTGCGAGTATTAGAGACGTAACTGAAACATCAATATTACTTACCAGTTTCATTTCAACTTTTCCTGCATTCTTTCCATCAGGCCATCTCATAATGAAAGGCGTATTTATCCCACCATCATACAAAAATTGCTTAGCTCTTACATGGGGTCTCCCCTGATCACCAAAGAAAAATACAATCGTATTCCCAGCTAATCCTTCGATTTCAAGACGTTCAAGGATTTTTCCCACTTCGATATCAAGTAATTGGATGAATTCCAGATATAACGCCCAGTCAATCCTGGTGATTGGATGATCCGGATAGTATGGTGGGATAGTTAATTTCGCGGTATCAACAGGGTGAGAAGGATCTCTTATAAATGGTCGATGAGGATAGAAAATCTGTATTTGTCCAAAAAATGGCTGTTCTTCTTTCCTCTGGGTCCAATCAGTCCCATCATAAATGTTTTCAGCGATGAAGTTGTAATCCTGTTTGCCAGGTTTCTCCGTATCCCTGAAATCACCATTAAATGTAAAGTATCCGGCATTCCTGAAATAATGAGTAATTGGCATTACACCATCGGGCAATGGCTTTTTGTATCGTGTCCTGTGCTGGTGACAATCAATACTGGTTGGGTACATACCGGTTATTAAAGAAGATCTGCTGGGTGAACATACTGCAGTAACAGTGAAAAAGTTTTCATACCTGATACCTTGTGTTGCCAGTTTATCAAGATTGGGTGTATAAACAGCGTCTTCCCCATAACAACCAAGATCAGCTCCCAGATCATCTGCAACAATCCACAATATGTTCGGTCGGATATCAACTGTTTGGGTACAACTGGTTATTAATAGAACAAGGAAATAGATAATGAATCGATTCATTTGAGTCAGGAGTATCTAAATCTGAAAAAGTTACTATAAAGAAACGAAAACTTCTTGATTTCAGCTGGTAGATCACTGGATTTGTACAAGCAATCGCTTCCTTGACTTACCAAAATATTTTGGAGGTCGTAAGTAATTTAATTTCTACAAATCGAGGTTTTTATTATCCAAAAGGTTTAGCCCTTATTAATAAAAAGCATCACAAATGAGGATTATTCTTGTAGGTGAATACACTGAATACACGGAGTAGTATCATAGACGGTGAGATATTAGAATATGGATCACGGTTTGAAGCTTGAATAAAAAACATTACATTATATCCGGAAGAGACTAGCAACGAATAATGAGTAACCCGGTATCATTAATCTGAATTCCTTTCTCTAAATCCTTTCCAAATAAAAAAAGGGACAAATGTCCCTAGTTTTCCTATTTATTTAGAGAGTGACCTTATTTATTAATTCTATAATACTTTACATTGTCAACTTCAAGAAGATAATCCGCCCTATTTATCACAGGTTTTAACAGGATGCTTCCCTCCTTTGCGACTCTAATCAGATTATCTTCACTATTATATATTCTCACTTCCTTAATAGCATCTGCTTTAACACTTTCAACAACATCCGTCAGGAATTCACTCACAGTTTCCAGACTATTTTCAATAATTGTTGTTTTCTTTGGAACAAGGTTAGATGCTTCAACCTGTACCGCCAGGAGCGAGATTACAGCAACCAGGATGCCTGCGATAATGATAACTTTCTGATAGCTATTTTTCATAGTTTTTAAAGTTATTCATTACAGATAATACCAATCACATGCCAAAAAGTGTATGAGGTTGATTATCAATGTTTTACAATATTATTACTCAAGATAAGTACAAAAATGTGTTCAATTGCGTACAGTTTTTTGAACGAAAAGGAACAGAATTTTCTTAAAGCAATCCTACCTGGAAATGTGTTTCTGGAGAATTGAAGCATACCGTTCGATAAATTCCTGTTGATGCTTGTATCGATACTGCATGATCCATCTGGGATGAGGTAATGATTCGACTTTCTGAAAGAGATCAAATTTATCATTCAGGTATTCCAGGTATTTTATATTCATACCTGCCCCGAGTGAATATGCGCATTCAGTATTGGCTCCTGCTTTGATCTGGATTTTGAGATTATCAACATAAAATGATTCCCATACATCAGTGAGTAACTCTTTTTTATCATAGTAGTTAATATTCCTCCCTTCGGAGATAAATCCAACCGGAGACACAGCTGTGAAATAAAAATTTTGAAAAAAAACATCCGGGCCATCCATTCTATCAATTATAGAATAAATGAATCTCGATGATAATTCATGCTTTTTATCAAAGCTATTGGAAATTCCCAGCGTTTTTTCAAGGTTTACCGGATCTGTAAAAGGAATCCCGGTGATTCCCGCTCCAAATCTGCCAGGATTAATTCCTATTAAAAATATACGGGAATTGTTGTCATCATAAAACCTGTCATAGAATACTTCATTGACATTTTTTGTTTCTTCTTGAAGGAACGGAAGTAACACATCTATACCATCCGGATGATCAACTGGAGCGTTTAGTTTACTATAGAAATCATATATTTTCTTGCCGAAAGTCATATTATCCGGAAAGTCAAAAATTGTAAGTAAAATATTAGTAAGTATGAATTAGTGAATAAAACATCCATACATTCAGTTAGATATTGGATATCGGTTATTAGTTATTTGTTATTTGGCCTGTTACATTCAATTGTTAACTGTTTACTGTCAACTCCCATGAACTCGATTCAAAATATCATTCACCATTGATGCTTCCTTTTCAGGTATCTCTTCTAAATCACGGTGTATTCCATCAACCTGCGCATCAAGTAGTTCCAACAATTCAAGTCCTTTGTCAGTAATCTTCACATCCATTTGTCGCCGGTCTGATTTACATTCTTCCCGTGTAACAAGATCTTTTTTAAATAGTTTATCAATCAGGCGACTGGCATTGGAACTCTTATCAAGCATTCGATCCTGTATATTTGAGACTGTTGATTGTTCCGGGTGTTTGCCACGAAGAATTCTCAATACATTATACTGTTCCGATGAAAGTCCGTGAGGTTTCAGAATTTTTGTATGTTTCGCATGTAGAAACGATGATGTAAAGAAAATATTGATAACCAATCTATGGTGTTCGTTCTTGAATTTTTTTTGTTTAATAGCTTCCTCTATGCCCATAATAATTTACATGTATATACATGTAAATATAATATATTTGACAGGTTATGCAAAAAATGTCGTTAAATATGGTATTTCGAATGCGCTTCATAACCCTACAGAAGTATAAAATCCAGTATTTTGAGAAGGGTCTATTTCAACGCATCGATTGTTGCCCTTAATCCTTCTTTATAGGTAGGATGCTTCGGATTCCAATCTAACTCTTTTTTGGCTTTCGCATTAGATACCCGACAATCCATATTCAATGTTTCATAAATCAATTTCCCCATGATCAACCTGGGCAGGAATTTCGGTAATCTCCTCGGAGCTGGTTGATTTAAAACCTCAGAGAGATATGTGTTGAATTCAAGAGTTGTACAGGAATAATCATCTGCAATGATATACTTTTCACCAACGGGCACTTTATCTACTACTTTAGCATAAGCATCAGCACAGTCATCAACAAATATCCTTGGTATTCTGTTTTTCCCATCACCGAATACTGCATTCCTGCCTTTCATGGCCATTTCAATCATTCTATAAAACAATCCGCCTGGTCCATAGATCTGACCGGGAAGCATTTGTATTAATGGAGAGCCTTTTTCATTAACTTTATCAACAATCGCATCATAGTTTATTCCTGCTTTTGCCATTCCCACCCTGGCAATTTTCCAGGATTCATCAGCAACTTCATCTCCTTTAGTTTGGAAACTCGTACCAGCTGTCAAAACCAGGGGACAATCCAATTTCTCTGCAATCATAACTGCGTTACTTACATACCCTGTTGTAATTGCAATTAAATGTTTTAATTTCTGTCTACTAACGTGACCAATTTTGAAAGGTGGCATGGCAATGTTTATTACCATATCCTGTTTATCAAGATCCCTTGTAAAAGGAGCAGGTTTCAATAAATCTCCCTCAATAATTTTTGCTTTAGAAGCATATTGATCAGCATTTTGCTTATCCCGTGTGAGTAATGTCAGATCATGTCCATTATCAATCAATTTTGGAACCAGGTATCCTCCCAGGAAACCTGTTCCGCCTATCATAAAAACTTTCATATTCAAAAAAATCTCTTTGCAAATTCTTTTTGTCTTCGTGCCATGACGGCAAATTTTTACTAAATAATACGACACAGTCACAATCGTGTCAATAATCACAAAGTAACTTGATTATTTTATTCAAGATATATATATCTGACCAGAAAAACACCTATTTAATGAGCAAGAAATGATCCCCTGTAATGGTTTTTGTGCAGTTGAAGATAGTAATCAGAAAATGTGCTTTCAATTCTTTCACCCGGCAATAGAATACTACTAAATTTGAACTATTAAGATTTGATTTTTTATATCATGGAAACGGAAGACAGAAAACGATCATGGGCAGAACCGTTTAAGATCAAGATGGTGGAACCTGTCAGGATGACTACCCGGGAAGAGCGGGAAATAGCCATAAAAGAAGCTGGTTACAATACCTTTTTAATCAAATCCAGAGATGTATACATTGATCTGTTGACGGATAGTGGTACATCTGCTATGAGTGACAGACAATGGGCAGGAATGATGTTGGGAGATGAGGCATATGCCGGAAGTGAAAACTTTTACCACCTTGAAGAGGCAATTCATAAGTACTATGGATATAAGCATATAGTTCCTACCCACCAGGGACGCGGTGCAGAGCATATTATCTCTCAGATCATGATTAAGGAAGGTGATTACATCCCTGGAAATATGTACTTCACTACCACCAAACTCCACCAGGAACTGGCTGGCGGTACATTTATCGATATTATTATTGATGAAGCACACGATGCTACAAGTGAACATCCTTTCAAAGGGAATGTAGATCTCCAGAAATTAGAAGATCTGATAAAAATCCAGATGATCACCATGATGGTGAGTAATCAGAATTATATCTGCATCAGGCATC
>JBHOSY010000040.1:0-28134 GCA_042584165.1 Bacteroidota bacterium
ATACAGTTAAGATATCCTTTTATATATAAGTCTTCATGATTTACTAAATCAAACATCAATATTAGATTACTATTAAAAATGAAATGGAGCCACTCCAAAGTTCAAGATTCGATTGTTATTTAGTTGTTAGGGTAATACAACCTCTCTGAGGTGGATCACTGATCTGGAAATGAAACGGACGAAATCGTGGGGTGGCCCGGCAAAAAAGCGGGGTGTGTGCAAGCCTGCAGGGAGGAAGCATTTTTTTGCCTAGATTTTGGTTCCTTTCATCAATGGAAAGGAACAAAATATATAATAGATTAAATATCTGATTTTCAACATTATTATATCAGTTATATAGTAGATATAAATAATGTTAAGCTGATTTGTAATGTCACGAGCACTATGCAGCAAACGAATAATGGAAAAATAACAAAAATCAAAGATCAAATATCAAAAAAATCACAAATTCAAAAAATCAAATCTATCGTGCAACCTGTCCCGATAGGGACTCTTTAGGAACAACTTGCAACTTGCAACTTGCAATTTGTAAGTTGCTTGGAGGATTCACTATATTAGCAGTTAAACAAAGATTTTATCCAATCCTTATTTTTTTATCTTAAACATGCATATCAATAAGCAACGAATATTCTTGATCGTCCTGGCTTTTATTGCCTCTCTTGGCGGTTTCCTTTTTGGTTATGACACTGCAGTGATCTCGGGCACCCTCTCCTTTGTCACACAACAATTTGATCTGAGTGCCGGTCTTGAGGGATGGTATGTTGGTTCTGCACTGATCGGTTCTATTATTGGAGTGGCATTTGCAGGCTGGCTCAGTGATAAATATGGCCGAAAAATGACATTGCTATTATGCGGATTACTGTTTTCTATTTCTGCTATTGGATGCGCTATTTCCGGTGGATTTTCTGGCCTGGTTATATACAGACTCATCGGAGGGATGGGTGTTGGTATTGCTTCCATGTTATCTCCATTATATATTTCAGAAATATCACCACCTAAAATAAGAGGCAGGCTGGTAGCACTCTATCAGCTGGCAATTGCTATCGGAATTTTATGTTCATACTTTGTGAATGCATATTTATTGCAGGCTTCATCCATACCGGGATATGAACAATCAGCCACACTCAGGTTGGTCTTCAAAGAAGAGGTGTGGCGGGCTATGCTGGGTATGGAAGCCATTCCGGCGTTGTCATTTTTTATACTCATAATAATTATTCCAAAGAGTCCGCGATGGCTCGTGGTAAAAGGAAAAGTTGAAGAAGCTAAAGGGATATTGAGAAAGATAGTTGGTGAAGACGAGGCTACAACCGAAATAAATGAAATCAGGGAAACCTTAGCTTTAGAATCAGAAAAAGGATCCTGGAAAATGATTCTTGAACCTGGCATTAAAATGGCGGTTCTGATCGGTGTGGCTCTGGCAATCCTCCAGCAGTATACGGGTATTGATTCCATTATATATTATGGTCCGCGCATTATGGAACAGGCTGGATTTGGGATTGGTGAGGCCCTGGGCGGGCAAGTATTGATCGGAATTATTAACGTTTTATTCACCCTTCTGGCTATCTGGAAAATTGATCATTTCGGCCGAAGGCCCATAATGATAGCAGGTACAATTGGTATGTTGATCTCACTTACTGCCATTGGATTTCTTTTTATGCTTGATAAAGCGGAGGGACTACTGCTTATTAGCTTCATCATGGTTTTTATTGCATGTTTTGCATTTTCACTTGGACCGGTAGTCTGGGTAATACTATCCGAAATTTATCCAACAAAAATCAGGGGAAGAGCCATGTCTATTGCCACAATGGGAGCATGGATAGGAATGACAACCATAGGTTTCATAATTCCTGTATCATTAGATAGCATAGGGCCAGCATATACATTCTGGATCTTTGCTTTGTTCTGCCTTCCTACTATTTATATCGGTCTGAAACTCGTCCCCGAGACAAAAGGTAAAACCCTGGAAGAAATTGAGCGTCACTGGCTGAAATATTGATTTGGAGAGATTCTCAAATGGCAATAGTCTATGTTTGAGTAGATATCTTGCTTCCATTTAAGTAAATTGTTTTGTAAACCACCGCGATTATGTCTGTGCTATTTTCATCAACCAGAATCAACGATTTAGAGATTAAAAATCGCTTTATTCATTCTGCTACATATGAATCGATGGCAACAAGCACCGGCCAGGTAACTGACAGACTGATTAAAAGGTATCGAAGACTGGCAAAAGGTGAAGTGGGTCTTATTATTCCAGGGTATATGTTCGTTCACCCATTTGGGAAAGCTGCATCACTACAAACAGGGATTCACAAAGATGATATGATACCTGGATTGAAAAATTTAGTTGATGCCGTTCATGAAGAAGACGGGAAAATTGTTTTTCAACTTGCACACGGGGGGAGGCAAACTGTTAAGTCACTGGCGGGAAGACAACCCATGGGACCATCCAGTGAAGGGCGCGATCCAGTAAATAATGTTAAACCGGCAGCTATGACAGAAATGGAAATACAAGATGCTATCCAGGCATTTAGAGATGCGGCCCGAAGGACGGTGGAAGCAGGAGCAGACGGTGTTCAGTTACATGCGGCTCACGGGTATCTGATCAGTGAATTCATGTCACCATTTTTTAATTTGAGAAATGACGATTGGGGAGGCTCCGATGAAAAACGATTCAGATTTCTTAAGGAAGTGATTTTATCTGTACGAAAGGAAATGCCCACCGGTATGCCTTTGCTGATCAAGCTAAATTCCAATGATTTTACTCCAAATGAAGGTGTTACACCTGCTCTTGCAGTAAGATATGTAGCGTGGCTGTCTGAAATGGATGTCGACTTGATTGAGGTTAGCAGTGGATCAGTATACTCTATGTTTAGTTGTTTCAGAGGTGAAATACCGGTTAAAGAGCTGGTTGAGGGTATGCCCTGGTGGAAGAAACCACTGGCAAAAATGATATTGGGTAAAATGGTTGGAAAATTTGATCTGGAGGAGGGGTACAACCTCGATGCCGCCAAAATGATAAAGGAGAGTGCTGGCAACAAAGCAACATCTGTGGTAGGAGGATTTCGAAGGTTAAGTCATATGAAGGAAGTTGTGGAACAAGGTCATTCTGATTTTATTTCTATGAGTCGGCCATTTATTCGTGAACCATATATCGTAAAAGAATTTAAGGAGGGGAAAAAAGAGATTGTGGCCTGTCAGTCCTGTAATAAATGTGTGGCAGCAATAAATAATTCCAAACCAGTTCGTTGTTACAGCAATGGCACTTCCCGAACTACCAATGATGAATAGTCAAGAATAATAACTAGGATATTTTACAAGATTTTGGTAGATTTTTTACATTGCTCAAAAGTGTGTTTTATGCAAAGTTTTCATGATTTTGTAAATCAAACTTCAATAACAGATAATAATAAAACAAGAATGTAGAATCGCAACTCTGTTTTGTCATAATACTGTAGCTAAACTCTGCGAAACGGCGCGTAGGCCCGGATAAACGGCGAGGGGCGCGATGGAATTGAGGGGAGGAGCATCGTTTGTCCTAGATCCTTTTTTGCTTCGTTTTTTCTCATCAATGGAGAAAAAATGAAGAAATCATAATAAAATCCAGGAAAGATAAATTAAATCCTAGCACAAATTCCTTTCTCACTCCGATTAGGAAATGTTTTATTTCGCACCTTTGGCGCTTATAAAAGGCTATATAATCTTTAACCTCGGGCTATACCCGAGGCAGAATAATTTCGCCCCGTTGGGGCTACAAAAATCCAAATAAAACCATTTGGAAATTACCTTGATGATATAAGTTATATAACAAAATGCAAAAATTTGCGCCAAGGTCACAAAGAGTTTACTACCAAGAAAAATCTCTTTGTACCACAGTTTGTTATCACATCAAAGAACACAAAGCAGCCTCAGAGGGCCACAAAGACTTTTTGAAGAAAGCCCTTTTTTGTACATTTTAAATATGCGTTATCACTTAAAGTAGAGGATTCTAAAATCACCTTCTCGCAGTGAAAAAAATTCCGGAAAATGACGGAAAATCGGTAGTTATTATCTTAAATTATAAGAAAAAACGAATTATATGTTACAGTGGATCAAAAATAACGATGCAATTGGTACAAATAACCGGGGTGTACCTGCAGAATCCGGTCTTTGTACCCTATGTCTGGCTTCCTGTAAAGGAAGATGTGAGGCCTGGGTATCTTCACTTACTGGACGAGAACTACTATATCCAAGGAATTTTGGCGAGTGTACTGCCGGTGCTTCCCACTTTACTGCCCTGGGAGTAGGTTATCATTCCTTACGTATTCAGGGATATGCACATGGGGCACATGGTTTAAGTGGTAACATGACTAATAATCCCGATCACTGCCTGTTTGCAAACGCCAGTGTGGAAACAAGTTTTGGAAAGTCCGAAAAAATTAAGTGCCGGGTACCCATTATGACCGGGGCCCTTGGATCAACTTTTATAGCGGCCAATTACTGGCCAGGGTTTGCTGTAGGATCAGCACTATGTGGATTTCCTATTGTAGTAGGTGAAAATGTTGTAGGTGTCGATCGGGAATCCGTCATAAAAAAAGGAAAGATCGAGAAAGCGCCTGAACTTGATCGCCGGATTGAATCATTCTTCCGCTATTATGATGGATATGGTGCGATCATTGTCCAGTTAAACGTAGAAGGATTCAGACATGGTGTGGCTGAATATGTGATGGACAAGTATGGTGATAAGGTAGTGATTGAACTTAAATGGGGACAGGGTGCAAAAGACATTGGTGGTGAAATACAGGTGAAAACCATTGAATATGCTAAATTTTTAAAAGACAGGGGTTACCTTATAGATCCCGATCCCTATAATCCCACAGTTGAAAAAGCTTACGAGAACAGGGCTGTAAGTACTTTTGCCAGACACAGCAGGCTGGGTAATACTGATAAGGCAACTACAGAAGATGTTCGGGAAGAATTCATGAGCTCAGTTGAATTCCTGCGTAAACTGGGATTCAAAAAAATCACGCTTAAAACAGGTGCATATGGTATGGAAACACTCGCCATGGCAATCCGGTATTCAGCTGATGCAGGATTGGATTTACTGACGATAGATGGCGCCGGAGGAGGAACAGGTATGAGCCCATGGAATATGATGCAACACTGGGGAATACCCAGTCTTGAATTACATTCCAAAGCATATGAGTATTGCAAAGTGTTGGATGATAAAGGCATAGAAATCCCTGATATTTCTTTTGCCGGTGGATTTGCTAGAGAAGATCATTTATTTAAAGCAATTGCTCTAGGTGCACCTTACACTAAACTGGCATGTCTTGGACGAGCACCAATGATACCGGGATTCCTCGGTGCCAATATAGAAGGAGTATTTTACCCTGACAGACGAGCTGAATTGCATGGACACTGGGAAGAATTACCGGCTTCTGTGATGGCTTACGGCAAATATCCTGAAGAAATTTTCGGAGGATGGGAAGCGGTTAAGAACAAAGTTGGTGAAGATGAAATGGAAAATATCCCATTTGGAGCAGTTGCTCTATACACAATGGTAGATAAACTTACAGCGGGATTACAACAATTTATGGCAGGTGCAAGAAAATTCAGCCTGACAGATATCACCAGAGATGATCTTGTAGCTGCCAATAAGGACACTGCTGAAGTATCCGGTATCCCATATATGCTTGATGCCCTGAATGATGAAGCTTATGATATATTGAATTCATAACATCTATTGATATTGTCTTTTGACAAACAGATTAAAGTTAAAAACCGATTTTTTTTGATTGATCCACTGTTACAATTAGCAGAATTATCGGGACATTATCTGTTTAAATCCGATAACTCAACTTATTATGTCTAAACAACGAAAGAGTTGGATCTCACGAAGATCCTTCATTGAAAAGTCTATGATTGGCACTGCAGGTCTGGCTATATCCCCTGCCTATGTAAAAAATCTAAATCCGGACCTTAGGAGTAAGCAAGCTGAACTAAACATCATTGAACTCAATCAACCAGATACCAGTAAAGGGATGCCTGTTATGCAAGCCCTGAAAAATAGAAGAAGTATCAGGGAAGTGCAATCTAAAAAGTTATCTCCACAGCATTTATCTGAGCTGCTATGGGCTTCGGATGGTGTTAACCGGAAAGATGGCAAACGGACATCTCCTTCAGCTTTTAATGTGAATCTTATTGAGACTTACGCAATTCTTGAAGAAGGCATATATTATTATGATCCTGAGCATCACAGGTTGGTTCAAAGGGTTGCGGGTGATTATCGTAAACTGGCCGGAGAACAGGATTTCACACACAGGGTGCCTCTCAACCTGGTTTATATCTGCAACCTGGATAATATGAATACGATCGAAACATCCTATCCAAAAGAAGATGTGATCTTATGGGCAGCAATCGAAGCAGGGCATCAGGCGCAGAATGTCTATCTATATTGTGCTTCTGAAGGATTAGGAACTGTGATACGGGCTTCAATGAATGTTGAAGAATTCAGTACCCTGCTGCATTTCAATAACCAACAGATTTTCATTTCGATACAGACAGTTGGATATAAGGATTAATTATCTAGCGAGAATCACATATTATTTTACTGTCAGGTATGTTCTTGCTGCATTTTTCACACCATGCTTCGAAGTGAATTCTACATTCAAGGTAAACTTTCCTTTTTCGGGTAATATTAGATCAAATTCAAATGGTTGTTGAACTTTTATTGCCACGGATTCAAAATCAAGAAATACTTCAACCCGTGCAATCTGATTTGGATATCTTCTTCACCCTCCTCGATATTCAGTTTTATTATATAGTTCAGGCTTTTGGTGAATAGAAATTGGAATGCCATGATAATTATCATGAAAATATTATTGCCTATTATATTTTATTAAACATACTTTTGTTGCATAAGCTGATATTTGCACATAATAATTGGTGAGATATTTGCTCCTTCTTTTACGTGTTCTGAATAGAATTATAATTTATAATTATGAAAAAATATATATTATTTCTGACATTACTTATTCTTATCTCTTATATATCCATAGCCCAGGAGCATACAAAATGGCGGGGACCGGAGCAAAATGGGCATTATCCTGATACCGGATTATTAAAAGAATGGCCCGCTGATGGACCAGAAGTCTTGTGGACTTATGAAGATCTTGGTATAGGGTATTCTTCTCCGGCATTTGCCAATAACAGGATTTATTTATCCGGGATGGAAGGATCCACAGGATATGTTTATGCCCTTTCTGATGATGGAAAACTGATCTGGAAAACACCGTATGGAAAAGAATTTACGAATAGTTATCCCGGTAGCCGGGGAGCACCTGTAATCGATAATGACAGGCTGTATATGGTAGCTGGGCAAGGAAGTCTGGTCTGCCTCAACGCAAATTCCGGTATAACCATTTGGAAGAAAGACCTTTTCGAGGAATTAGGTGGGAGGAATGCGGAATGGGGCCTTGCTGAGACACCTGTTATCATCGATGACAACATAATTATCACAACAGGAGGGCGCCTGAATAACATGATTGCTTTAAATCGCTTTAATGGAAGTCTTGTATGGTCATCGAAAGGGCAGGGAGGACTTCCAGCTTATTGTACACCCTTATTGGTGAATATAAATGGCAGAAACCTGCTGATCACACATACTGCAGATCACCTCATTGGAGTTGATGCCGATAATGGTAAAATGTTATGGTCACATTCCCATCCTAACAGGTATTCCGTACATCCAAATACCCCTTTATATCATGATGGTGAAGTATTCTATTTCAGTGGATATGGAAAAGGCGGTGGGATGTTGAAACTGAATGCTGACGGAAGTTCAGTAACGAAGAAATGGTATGCTGAGACCATGGATAGCCGTATAGGTGGAGCTGTATACATGGATGGCTATATCTATGGTTCAGGTGATGAAAACAGGGAATGGCAATGTATTGACTGGAAAACAGGTGAGGTAAAGTATTCTACTAAGGAAATAGGCAATGGCGTTGTGATTGAGGCAGAAGGGATTTTGTACTTGTATAGCCAGAGAGGTGAACTGGCACTTGTTAAACCTGAAAATAATAGTTTTACTATAGTAAGTGAAACAAAGGTTTCTAAAGGAAGCGGACAACATTGGGCACATCCTGTAATAAACAATGGGAGGCTTTTCGTACGACATGGAAATGTTCTCATCGCATATAATATCAAGAGATAGTTCCAGGGCAATACTCTTATTATTGATTATTAAATAATAAGCACATTAAGTACAAAAAAGGAATTAGATATTACTTATGCCGGCAGTGCCAGGAACAAATAATTCCTGGCATTTTCACTGGAATTTAATTAAAACTATCCCTGATAGTGGTTCTGATTTGCATATTTCTAAGATTAATGATATTACTCATGTTTTTACTTACCTCACTTATATATTTTAGGGGTGAAACATTAACCCCTGATTCCTTGTGGAATGCAGGAGCAAAACCTATCAAAAATTAATTATTATTTTGCAGGTAAGTAATATATATCATAGTTACCAGGGAAAAATTGTCTAAAATATTAAAATTGTTGTAGTATGAAAGTTCGAATCTTGATTCTGTTATTCGTATTGTTCAATATTTCTGTGACTGCACAGGAAGCCCAGTTTCGTGGACCTGACAGGAATGGACTTTATCCTGATACTGGATTAATGAAAAAGTGGCCAAAAGAAGGCCCGGAGATGATCCTGAAAGTGGAAGATCTGGGAGCCGGTTTTTCATCTCCTATTTATCATGATGGGATCATATACATTACAGGAAAAAAATCTGATTCTGACTATCTGAGTGCTGTCGATTTGGAGGGGGATATAATCTATCAGGTTAAATATGGATTATCATGGTCTTCCAGCTATCCGGATACCAGATCGACACCAACCATGGATAAAGATCGCCTGTATGTTACCAGCGGAAGCGGTCAGGTAGTTTGTATTAATGCTGAAGATGGGACCATAATATGGACCGTAGACGCTAATAAGGAATACGAAGGGATGCCATACAGATGGGGAATTGCAGAATCTCCCTTAGTCATTGATGATAAGGTGATTTATACTACAGGGGGAGACAAAACTTCAGTAGTCGCACTTGATAAAATGAACGGGGAAGAGATCTGGCAGGCTAAAAGCCTGGGTGGAGAGAGGGCATTCGTTTCTCCTGTTATATATGAAAGCAATGGTAATCGAATAATTGTAGCAACTACTTCCCACGATATCCTTGGAATTCTTCCTGAAGATGGCAGTATTTTGTGGAATTATGAATATCTCGCCCCACCTGGAGGATTGGAAAGGAGGGCTAAAATAATCATTAACTCACCAATCTTTAAAGGGGATGAAATGTATATCTCAAAAGGATATGACATGTTTGGCGTAATGCTGAAAATAGCTCCTGATGCTAAGTCTGTAAGTGAAAAATGGAGGACAGAGGTGATGGATGTACACCATGGCCATTATGTTCATGTTGGAGATTATATATATGGTACTAACTGGATAAGTAATTCTATAGGGAACTGGGTATGCCTGGAGTGGGATTCAGGAAAAGTGATGTATGAAGAAAAGTGGATCACTAAAGGTTCCATTATTTATGCGGATGGTTTGCTCTATTGCTGGGAAGAACGTTCAGGTAATCTTGCACTTGTAAAACCTAATCCCAAGAAATTCGACATAGTAAGTACGTTTAAAATCGAATATGGCACCGGTCCACACTGGGCACACCCGTCTATTGCAGACAGAAAGCTGTTTTTACGCCATGGTGAAGTCCTGATGGTATTTGATATTGCAGCAAATTGAAAAATATTGAAGAATCTGAATAACATAATCCTCTCTGTAACAGGAGTTGTTTTCATAACAGCTCTGTTATGGTGGAGTTTTTCCAATCCGAAATTAGCAATTGAAGCAAGTATTCCGGGTATGGACAACCGGGAAACAGATGAGGCTGGATTGAATGAAATCATTGATATAGGCGCATTTTTTGAACGATTTAATGAAATAGAACAGAATCTGGAAGATACCTGGCCGAGGTTCCGGGGTTTGGAATTTGATAATATTAAAAAGCCCGGAGTAGATCTGATTGATCATTTTTCTGCAGATGATCCCAAAATACAGTGGACTGCAGATCTGGGCGAAGGACATGCGGGGCCTGCTGTTTATAAAGGGAAAGTTTATGTACTTGATTACGATGAAGTAACCAAAGCAGATATGCTTCGGTGTTTTTCCTTGAAAGATGGTACGGAATTATGGCGGAGATGGTACAATGTTAACATTAAGAGAAACCATGGAATGTCGAGGACTATTCCAGTGGTAACTGAAGATTACATACTTACCATTGGACCACGCTCACATGTAATGTGTCTGGATCGTGAAACAGGTGATTTCAGATGGGGTATTAACATTGAAAAAGAATATGACACAGCGGTCCCATTCTGGTACACAGGACAGTGTCCGATGATTGATGAAGGGAAGGCCATAATAGCAACAGGTGGCAAGGCAATATTGATCGCTGTGGATTGTGAAACAGGAGAACTTGTATGGGAAACACCAAATCCCGGAAAATGGAAGATGTCCCACTCTTCTGTAATGCCATGGGAGTATGAGGGCACAAAAATGTATGTTTACAGCGCTGTTGGTGGCATTTGTGGAATTGCTGCCGAGGGCCCCGATGCCGGGAAAGTCCTCTGGGAGTCTGCAAAGTGGGGATGCTCTGTTGTAGC
This sequence comes from Bacteroidota bacterium, assembly GCA_042584165.1. Taxonomy (GTDB): domain Bacteria; phylum Bacteroidota; class Bacteroidia; order Cytophagales; family Cyclobacteriaceae; genus JBHOSY01. The sequence goes on from JBHOSY010000040.1 coordinate 10,717, forward strand.
TCCCTCACCAGTTTGTATGCCCGATGGAAAGGTCTTCCTTACTGCCGGATATGGCGCAGGAAGTATGGTATTTCAGGTATCCGGCAGGAATGGGCAGTTTTCTGTTGAAAAACTTTATGAATATAAGCCCAAAGACGGCCTTGCTTGTGAACAGCAAACGCCCATCTATCATGATGGAATGTTATTTGGTATATTGCCAAAAGATGCAGGTCCGTCAAGGAACCAGTTCGTATGTGTTGATCCTGCTGATTGCAGAACTTTTGTCTGGACAAGTGGTAAAGAGCACAGATTTGGCCTGGGACCTTATATGATTGCTGATGGAAAATTTTTTATCCTCAATGATGATGGAACACTATCTATCACTCAGCCAAGTAGAAATAAATTTATATTACTGGACCAGATTCAGGTTTTTGAAGCTCATGACGCCTGGGCTCCTCTGGCCGTAGCAGATGGATATTTAATTCTGAGAGATGACCATAGAATGGTTTGTATGGATATAAGGAAACAATGATTATTAATGCAGAAAGGTCTGATATATATTGTACTTGTTATTCTTGGAGGGTTGATTGCCTACCTCATCCTTGGAGATTTTCTGAAGGATGAACTGTCAAATCCATCTGAGAATCCTTATGCCTATGAGGTTGATGAATTTAAGCATGTAGATCCTTCATTAATTAAATATCGTGAAGTAAAAAGGATCAATCTTTCCATCTCAGATCCCAAGGGCATTGATTACCATAAAGGTGCAATATACCTGGTATATAAGAACCATATTCAGGTAATAGATACATCCGGCATTGAGTTACTGAATATATCGGTCCCGGGTCTAAACACATCAATATCTGTTTCGCCGGAGGATGTAATTTTCATTGGCAATAAAGATCATATCGAACAATTTGATCTAGCAGGTAATTTGTTACACACATGGGATACATTGGGACAAAAAACCATCATTACATCGATTGCCTTCAAAAGGGATGCTGTATTTGTAGCAGATGCCGGCAATCTGTTAGTGTATCGCTATAACTACAATGGTGAGAAGTTAAATGCTTTCGATGGAAAAGTAAGAATAGAAGGCAGCTATGGTTTCCTGATTCCCAGTCCCTACTTTGACCTGGTAGTTGACCCGGATAATGAACTCTGGATAGTTAATCCAGGTCTTCACTACGTCGAAAACTATACAGATGAGGGACAAATCAGAGCCTTCTGGGGAGAGTCATCATTCGATATTGAAGGCTTTTCAGGATGTTGTAATCCTTCACACCTGGCTTCGCTCCCTGATGGTTCTTTTGTAACCAGTGAGAAAGGGTTGCTCAGGATCAAAATATATAAACCTTCCGGAGAATTTGATTGTGTTGTCGCGGCACCAGATAAATTTGATGAAGATGCAGAACCATTGGATCTGACAACAGATGAAAATGGTAATATATATGCATTGGATATATCAAAAAACTTAGTACGCATTTTTAAACGAAAAGAAACCTGATGGAAAGACGAAAATTTTTTAATTCAGCAAGCCGTTGGTTCCTGATGGGTGGTTTAGTGGGTATCAACGGACTATTAATTCTAAACCGACAGGTCAGTTCCAAATCCACATGCTCATTAAATCTGGCTTGCAAACATTGTAACAAGGTTGACTCCTGTGATGACCCACAGCGAAAACTATCTGCTTATGGAACAGAAAGGAGAAAATAAATCAATTCAAAGGAGAGAATTCATCAGGAGTTCTGCCCGCGCTGCTATGGCAGTGGGACTTGGTGGACTGAGCGCTTTTGCAGTAAGCAAATCAAAGAAAGGTGAATGGGTCTGGCAGATTGATCCATTTGAATGCATGCAATGCGGACGTTGCGCCGAAGAATGTGTATTGAGCCCATCGGCAGTTAAATGTGTCCATGCCTACGATCTGTGTGGGTATTGTGATCTTTGCGGAGGATATTTCAAGCCGGGAGTCATTGATTTACATACGGGGGCAGAGAATCAATTATGTCCAACTTCGGCGTTAGTGCGAGATTTTGTTGAAGAACCATTTTTTCAATACACTATCACAGAAGAACTATGTATCGGTTGTGGCAAATGTGTCGAAGGATGCACTTCATTTGGTAATGGCTCATTGCATTTGCAAATAAGGCATGACCGTTGTCTGAACTGTAACCAGTGTAGCATCGCCAGGTTATGTCCTACAGATGCGATAAAAAGAGTACCATCAGATCAATCTTACAAAATTAAGGGAGATTTTACCAAGAGTTAACAGCGTGAAAGGGAAGGTTATAAAATTATTAGCACTGATTGGGGGAATGTTGATTTCGCTGTACGTATTTGCACAGCAACGTTTTCCCAGGCCGGATTTTGAATCTGGTTATGAAGTCCCTTCACCCACAGCTCCAGAACCAAGATCAGTCGGTATGGAGTATTTTGATGTTTTTATTTTGTTCCTGGTACTTTCTATAGCGACATGGTTAGCTCTTAAGAAACGTTCAAGAAGAGGGCTCCTTTATTTATCTGTTTTTACATTGATATACTTTGGTTTTTACAGAAATGGATGTATCTGCTCAATTGGTGGGATACAAAATGTTGCCCTTGCACTAACGGATCCGACCTATATGATATCCATCACAGCTCTTGCATTCTTTGTTTTACCATTGATTTTTGCATTGTTCGCCGGAAGGGTATTTTGTGGAGGAGCCTGTCCATTAGGAGCAATACAGGATCTGGTGATTTTTAAACCAATTTCTCTCCCGATTGGACTAAGGAAGGCGCTGGGATTATTGCCATATATTTACCTGGGGCTATCCATCCTCTATGCAGCCACAAAAACAGACTTCATCATTTGCAGGTATGATCCTTTTGTTGGCATTTACAGGATGGATGCAAAAGCTGAGATGTTGATACTTGGAGGAAGTTTCCTTGTATTGGGAATGTTTGTGGCGCGCCCTTATTGCAGATTTCTTTGCCCTTATGGTGTCATTCTTAACTGGATGTCAAGTGTATCTAAGAATCACCTGACTATAACACCATCGGAATGTGTAGACTGCAAATTGTGTGAAAATTCCTGTCCGATGGATGCCATAAATAAACCGGTTACTGAGTCTGTTTCAACAAAGAGGGATGTAAGAAAATTTATATTTTCTGTATTGTTGATCCCGGTGGCGATATTATTGGGAGGATATATTGGTTCAAAATCTCATATATATCTTTCAAAGGTTAATCGGGATGTTGGCCTGGCGGAACTGATGATTACCAGGCCCGAAATGAAAAATGATCCAGACCATATCGATGTTCAGGCATTTTTAAAATCCGGTAAAACTCTTGAAACACTTGTTGAAGAAGCATCATTGATCCGTCGACAATTCTACTATGGCGGAAGGATTTTAGGGGGATTCCTTGGTTTGGCATTCTGTCTTATTTTTACAGGAAAAACCTTATTTCGTTATAGAAAGGATTATGAACCGGACAAAGGCGCATGTTTCAGTTGTGGACGCTGTATGGATTTTTGTCCGGTCGGTAAACCGGAATTTGAAGAACTAAATAAAATACACCATTGGACGAAAGAGAAAAACGAAAACTAGTATATAGCATCGCAGTAATTGCAGGGCTATTTACTTCCGTAATAAGTATCATTATGATACTGAATTTCTGGCAGCTTCAGAAATCAGATCCAATTGAAAGTGAATTACTTAAGAGTCTGGTTGAAAGACTGAAAGAGGATCAAAACAATGAAGAACTCAGAGAGGATATCAGGCGATTAGACCTGATGAACCGGAAGGCATACTTTACAAAACAATGGCAAATCAGAGCTGGTGCATATATGTTAATCGCTGGTGCTGTAATTCTTGTGATGGCATTAAGGATATATCACTCACTTATATCGAAAGTAGAAGAACCTGAATCCGGTGAACGAAATGTAATTCAGGAATTGTTATCTTCCCAGCGCTGGATCCTGTACTCCGCTGCTGCCGTTTTCGGTCTTGCCCTTACTGCTGCCATCCTGTCAAATGATCATCTCAACAAAACCTACGGTTTAACTGAATTATCATCTGAAAAAGATGATGATATACAGGAAATCACTATCATAGCACAAGATGGTGATACTGATACAGACACAGCCTTACCAACAGAAGAACCAGAATCTACTGATATCCAGGATCCTGCTGTACAGGACACAGAGACATTACCAGAATCAGTAACTACAACAGATACGGAACAAAGTACTACAACTCAAGTGAATACTGGGGGACTACAAACTTTCCCATCATTCAGGGGCAAGTATTCTCAGGGAATCTCAGATCACAAAAATACACCTGTAGACTGGGATGGGGCATCCGGGAAAAATGTTATATGGAAAGCAGCAATCACTTCACCAGGATATAATTCACCAGTTATATGGGGAGACAGGTTATTCCTTACCGGTGCGGATGCTACCTCCCAACTTGTTTACTGCTACAATAGAAACAATGGAGAAGTCATGTGGCAACAATCATTAGATGACATTCCAAGACCTGCAGGTAAAATTAGAGAGCCAAGTGGAGATACAGGATACGCTGCCCCCACAGTTACCACAGACGGGCGATTTGTATATGCCATTTTCGCCACCGGTGATGTGGCATGCCTGGATATGAATGGGAAGCGGATATGGGCAAAGAATTTAGGCATCCCTGATAACCATTATGGGCATTCTTCCTCTTTACTGCTCCATGAAGGGCTTTTAATTGTTCAATTTGATACGAGTGTTTCAGGGAAGGTTTTGGGATTGGATGCTCTGACTGGAGATCAAAAATGGGCAACCTTACGAAACACCCAGATTTCCTGGGCATCTCCAGTACTTGCTCAAGTTAATGGTCATTGGGAATTAATACTTGTCTCCAGTCCCCTTGTAGCATCATATAATCCGGTGACCGGTGAAGAGCTATGGGGGCTTGAGTGTCTCATGGGAGAAGTTGGTGCTTCCGCTGGTTTTGATGATGGAATAGTATATGCGGCAAATGAATATGCAAATCTTGTTGCCATCAAGCCAGGAAGTAATCCGGAAATTCTCTGGGAAACTAATGAATATCTCCCGGAGGTTGCCAGTCCTGTTGCTGCCAAAGGGATGGTATTTGTAGCTACAAGTTATGGGGTGATTGCCTGTTATGATGCTGGTAATGGTGAGATCCTGTGGGAACACGAGTGTGACCAGGGGCTATATGCTTCTCCCATGATCGCCGATGGCAAAGTATATTTCCTTGATATGGATGGGATCATGCACATATTCAATGTAGATAAAACGCTTACCCTGTTGGGTGAGCCACAATTAGGAGAAAACTCAGTCAGTACACCGGCATTTACAGATGGAAGGATATATCTGAGAAGTGATAAATTTTTGTATTGCCTAGGAGAGAAATAGGTAATAGAATTAAAATAACAAAGCAGATGATTTGAGATTTTGGATTTTGTTATTTGCTATTTAACAATCGATGACGGAAGATCAACACATATCGATCGAAGAGATTATTGAGGCGAAAGGCCGGGATAAAAAAGCAGTGATCCCTGTTCTGCAGGCCATCCAGGATAAATATAACTACCTCCCGGAAGATGTGTTGAAGCAGGTATGTGATTCCACAGACATTACCCCGGATCTGATCGTGGGTGTTGCAAGCTTTTATACGCAGTTCCGTCTTCAACCGGCCGGCAAACATATCATCAAGGTTTGTTCCGGAACTGCTTGTCATGTAAAAGGTTCCGAACTTGTTTATGATGCGTTTGGAAGATCCCTTAAGCTGGATCCAGGAAATTTCACGGATGAGAAGGGCGAATATACCCTGGAAAGAGTAAACTGCCTTGGCTGTTGTACCCTTGCTCCTGTAGTACAGATCGATGAAATCACATATGGCCATGTAAGTGTTGAAGGAGTCAATAGTGTTTTGAACTCATTTGAAATTGACAAGCTGGATCAGAAAGGTAAAGTAAAGATCAAAAATGGCGAGAAAAGTATTCCGGAAGGTGAAATTCGTATTGGTCTTGGATCCTGCTGTGTAGCCAGTGGAAGTGAAGAAGTAAAGAAAATAGTTGAGAAATCTGTACATGACCGAAGAATAAATATCAAACTGAAACAGGTTGGATGTGTAGGAATGTGCCACCAGGTACCATTGTTAGAGATGATACCCAATGGAAAGGATCCTGTTCTGTATGCAAAAGTACAACCCGGTGACGTTAAGGCGATTGTTAAAAAACATTTCAAGCCAACAGGTTTATGGCAACGTATAAAAAACGGCCTCTTTGAATTTGCCGAAGATATTCAGACCGACAGGAATTGGGACGGCGTGGATCGATATGCCCTGGATACAAGGGAGAAACATGTATCGTCCTTCCTTGGCAGGCAAATTCCGATAGCTACTGAATACCGTGGAGCAATAGATCCCCTGGATATTGATGAATATATGCGAGGAGGCGGATTTCAGGCAATGAAGAAATGCCTGAATTCAATGGACCCGGATTCCCTGATTGATGAAATAAAGAAAAGTGGATTGCGGGGAAGAGGGGGAGCAGGTTTCCCAACAGGTGAGAAATGGGGAACCCTGAAAGATCAGAAAAGTGATGTAAAATATATTATCTGCAATGGTGATGAAGGTGACCCCGGGGCTTTCATGGATAGAATGATCCTGGAATCTTATCCTTACCGTATCATTGAAGGTATGATTATAGCTGCCTTTGCTACAGGAGCCACGGATGGGTATTTCTACATTCGTGCGGAATATCCACTGGCAGTGAAAAGGATCCGATCAGCACTGGATGAATGTAATCGCCGAGGGTTTTTAGGAGAAAACATATCCGGTTCAGGATTTTCTTTTAATATCCGGATCTTTGAAGGGGCAGGAGCATTTATATGTGGTGAGGAAACAGCGATGATTGCTTCAATCGAAGGCAATCGTGGATTTCCAAGGTTGAGACCCCCCTATCCAACTGAAAAAGGGCTCTGGGATAAACCTACTCTTGTAAATAATACGGAAACATATGCCCAGATACCTTATATCCTGAAAAATGGTGTGGACGTTTATACTCAGCATGGTACCGAAGAATCTAAAGGTACTAAGGTTTTTGCACTGGCTGGAAAAATAAACAGGGGGGGACTGATTGAAGTTCCCATGGGAATTACCATCCGGGAGATCGTCGAAGATATTGGCGGTGGGGTTGCAGAGGGCAGGAAGTTTAAAGCAGTCCAGATCGGCGGTCCTTCCGGAGGATGTGTTCCTGAATGGTTATCAGATACACCGGTGGATTTTGAATCCCTGTTCCAGGTTGGAGCCATGATGGGTTCAGGAGGATTAGTTGTACTGGATGATACGGATTGCATGGTTGATATCTCCCGATATTTTCTGTCATTTACCCAAAGTGAATCCTGTGGAAAATGTACCTTCTGCCGGATCGGAACCAGGCGTATGCTGGATATCCTGGAAAAGATCTGTCGTGGGAAAGGGAATCCAAAGGATCTTGAAGAATTGGAGAATCTGGCAGGATACACGAAAAAAGGAAGTCTATGTGGGTTGGGACAAACCGCCCCAAATCCGGTACTATCAACACTCAGGTACTTCAGAGAAGAGTATGAGGCGCATATCCATGGTAAGTGCCCTACGGGAAAATGTCGGGATCTCATCCAGTATTCGATAGACGACACATGTATTGGATGTACTAAATGTGCTCAAAACTGCCCTGTAGATGCCATCGCTTTTACACCATACGAACAACATGTAATAGATCAGGATCTGTGTATCCAGTGTGATGGATGCCGGCAGGTTTGTCCCGAGGATTCAGTTAGAGTATCATAAAGGATTGAAATGATTCAGTTGAAAATAAACGGAAAGATTGTTGAAGCCATGGAAGGTGCTACGGTCCTTGAGGTTGCAGAGAAAGCTGGAAATCAGATACCGACCATGTGTCATATGAATGGCCATGATCATTTTCCTTCCTGTATGATCTGTGTGGTCAGAGATGAGACAACAAGGAAAATAATTCCATCCTGTACGACAAAAGCAACTGAATCCATGGATATCTGGACCGACGATAATGAAGTTAGGGAAGTACGTAAAACTGGCCTGGAATTACTACTTAGTGATCATATTGGTGATTGTGAAGCTCCCTGTCAGACCAATTGTCCTGCCTATATGGATATCCCGCTTATGAACCGTCTGCTTGCTTCAGGTCAGGTGGAGGAAGCATTAAAAGTGGTTAAGACTGATATCGCCTTGCCGGCTGTTCTGGGAAGAATTTGTCCGGCTCCCTGTGAACGGGCGTGTCGACGCAGACAGGTTGATACAGCAGTGTCTATTTGCATGTTGAAACGCTATTCTGCGGATGATGATCTTGAGCAATCACAGACATATATCCCTGAAAAAGCTCCGTCCAACAGGAAAAAAATAGGAATTATAGGGACGGGACCGGCTGGATTATCAGCAGCTTATTTCCTGTTACAGAAAGGTTATGAATGTGTATTGTATGATAAAAATCCATTGCCTGGCGGAGCTTTGAGATATGCAATCCCGGATGACCGATTACCAAAAAATGTGTTAGACGAAGAAATAGAAATTATCAGAAGATTGGGCGCTGAATTCATAATGAATAGCGAACTGAAGGATGATGTGCTTGAAAAATTAAAATCAGAATTTGACAGCCTGATAGTTGCCACTGGAGAAGATCATGGCTCCTTTAAAGGACTTGAAAAACGCAATAAATCATTTATTACTGAAAGAAACACTCACAGAACAGGGATAGAAGGTGTATTTGCCATCGGAAGTGCGATTAAACCCGGACGTGTAGCAATCAGGGCTGTAGCTCATGGTAAACAGGCAGCCATCTCAGTAGATCAATATCTCAATGGTAAAGAAGTCACAGGTGAACTGCGAATGTTCAATTCCCGGTTTACAAAACTTCTTGAAAGCGAGTTGACTGAGTACATGCAGGAAGCTGACGAAGGTCCCAGAATTGAAACCAAAGGAACTTCAGGTTTTACGCGGGAAGAAATGGTGAAAGAAGCGACACGTTGTATGCACTGTGACTGTCGAAAACTGGCAAACTGCAAACTGAGAGACTATGCAGATGAATATAAAGCTTCGCAGAAACGTTATTTCCCAAGTGAACGGAAAAGCGTCCGAAAGATATTTAAGAATAAGCCGGTAGTCTATGAACCGGAAAAATGCATAAAATGTGGTATCTGTGTCTGGATAACTTCAGAATATAAAGAAGATCTTGGTTTAACTTTTATTGGCAAAGGATTTGATGTAGAAGTGGGTGTGCCTTTTGATAATGAGTTGGTGAATGCCCTTGAAAAAACTGCGATACTATGTGCGGATGGCTGCCCTACTGGTGCTTTAGCTGTAAATGAAAATGATAAAAAGTAAGATCATAGCAACACTCATCATTCTATGCTTGTGTGCACTTACTACACAAGCCCAGACAAGTAATGCATGGACAATATTCAGGGGTGATCCTCAACTAACAGGTAACAGTAAAGCCAGAATTCAAACGCCCATGAAATTGTTATGGACTTTTCAGGCTGATGATGGTATCGCTGCAGCACCTATCATCGCCGAGGGTAAAATCTTCGTTGGATCATTGGAAGGAACTGTTTATGCCCTGGATATGGAAGGAAACCAGATATGGACTTTCGAGACGGATAACTCCATCGAAGCCCCGGCCCTCTATCATGATGGTCACGTGGTTATCGGCAATTTGAGTGGTTTTCTCTATTCAATCAATGCCAAAACCGGGGAGCTCATCTGGAAATATGAAACCGAAAACCAGATCATGGGTTCACCAAATCATTTTTCTATGAATAACAGATCCTATTATGTTGTCGGGAGCTACGATTATTTCTTGCACTGTGTTGATGCCAAGACCGGGAAAGCCATCTGGAAATATGAAGCTGATAACTTTGTAAATGGTGCTGCTGCCATAGGGAATAATCAGGCGATGTTCGGTGGTTGTGATGGATTGCTACATGTTGTTGATGTTACCAGAGGAACAAGTAAAAGCAGGATTGAGGTAGCGACTTATGTAGCCGGATCAGTAGCTGTACTGGAGGGTTTGGTATATACTGGAGATTATGATGGGAAATTCTCCTGCATTGACCTGAAAACAGAGGATGTAAAATGGAGCTGGGAAAATCCGAAAAGCAATTTACCAATCCTCGGTTCTCCTTCAATTACGAAAGACAAAGTAGTTATTGGGGGACAGGACAGGTATGTTTACTGTTTTGATCGTTTTAATGGTAAAATGCACTGGTCTTTCAACGCAGGAGGACGGGTAGATGCTTCACCCGTAATCGCCCGTGATCAAGTTATCGCAGCAACCATGGATGGAATGTTATATATTCTCAATTTGAATAATGGTGAAGAGTTGTGGTCTTATGAGATAGGAAGCGGCATATCACACAATCCAGCAATTATAAGCGGATATATGGTGTTGGGTGCACGAGATGGTAATGTTTATTGTTTCGGAAAATAATCTTATTATAACTTATATTATGATATCATGTAGGTGATTTCTTTGCGCCTGCACCAAAGCAAACTCAAAGACTAACAACTTATTAATCCAGTTTAATTAAATGCAAGTAATACACATAGTTCCAGGATCAGGAGGCACTTTTTACTGTGGAAATTGCCTGAGAGATAGTACCTATATAGGCGCATTGCGTAAATCCGGATTAGATGTTGTAAAAATACCCATGTATCTGCCACTGTTTGCAGATGAACATGATCTCGCCGACATACCCGTTTTCTATGGTGCAATCAGCCTTTATCTAAAACATGTAATCCCTTTTCTAAGGAAAGCACCATCCTGGTTCGATCGTATATTGAACTCTGGTCCGGCCCTGAAATTGGCTGCACGGATGTCAGGATCCACGGATGCAAAGGGTCTGGAAGACATGACCATTTCGATGTTACTAGGCGAACAGGGTGAACAGAAGAAAGAACTTGACCACCTGGTGGATTGGATAACAGAGCATAGCAAACCGGATGTGGTTCATCTTTCCAATGCACTTCTTCTTGGTTTGGCAAGAAAAATTAAAGAAAAGCTGGATGTCAAGGTTGTTTGTACATTACAGGATGAGGATATCTGGGTAAATGCCATGGATGAACCATTCAAGATCAAAACATGGGAGTTGATGCAGGAGCGGGCAAAGGATGTAGATGCGTTTTTTGCAGTGAGTAAGTTCTTTGGCGACAAGATGAAAAAGCAGTTGGCAATACCGGATAATAAACTTTATACTACGTATATCAGCGTAAATCCCGAGGATTATTCATATAAGAATAGTTCTGAAAAACCATTTTCTATTGGATATATATCGAGGATGAATACATGCAATGGGCTGGAGGTATTGATTGATGCCTTCATTCGTTTAAAAAAGGAACCTGGGTTTGAAAATCTGCAACTGGTATTAACAGGAGGTTCAACCAGTGAAGATACCGGGTTTATTAAAGGCATTAAACGTAAGATAGAAAAGGCAGGGTTGTTACAGGATGTAGATTTCCATAAAGACTTCGAGGAAGAAGGGCGACATGCGTTTTTTGAAAAAATTTCGGTTATTTCAGTACCGGTGCTCCAGGGTGAAGCATTTGGTATGTACCTGATCGAATCTATGGCTGCAGGCATCCCGGTAATACAACCGAATCTTGGTGCTTTTAAGGAAATCGTGGATCTGTCAGGTGGAGGCGTGATCTATGAACCAAACAAGGCTGAAGTACTGGCTAAAGAGCTGGGTGAATTAATCCGGGATCCGGATCGACTCAGCAAACTCAGTGAAGCTGGCAGAAAAGGAGTCGAAAAACATTTTGATATCCATAACCAGGCTGATAAGATTATGGGAATTTATCAAAAGATGATAAATAGTGGAGATTAGGTAACAAGCTATCTTAAATATGCTCTGTGAAACTCTACGAATATTCCGAGGGAAAAACATTTGTCTTTTCGCATTATTACTTTAACCCACCCTTGAATTCCCTCCAAGGAGGGAAGCTTCAGTAGTAAGATAAATGCATCCAATACCACATTACTGATTTGATTATTGACTAAGCTTTAATTGTTATTTATCTGCTTTCAAATCTTAATCGGGAAAGTCTCCTCCTAGGAAGAGATTTAGAGGTGGGTTTTTATTCTATTGTCTATAGTTTAATTTTGAAATTTCCATATCAATGATAAATCCTTTTTATATTTATTAAATGCTTAAACTCAATAATATATCGAAATCATTCGGGTCGAGAGAATTAGGAAACTTAAGGGTAGTACTGGATGATGTTGACCTGGAAATAAATAAAGGAGATACCATTTCAATCCTTGGACCATCGGGATCAGGTAAATCCACATTATTGAATATCATTGGTTCGCTTGACAAACCCGATTCAGGTGAGGTGGTTTTTGATGGAGAATCCATAAATACAAAGGCTGAAAACCAACTATCCCTGTTCCGAAATAACGAGATTGGTTTTATTTTCCAGCTACATCACCTTTTACCCCAATGTACTGTACTTGAAAATGTTCTCATTCCCGTTTTGCCGGTGAAAAATCCTGATTATCGGAAGGAAAGCTATCAACGCGCTCTGGATCTCATAAAAAAGGTGGGACTGTGGGACCAGCGTGACCAGCATCCCGACGTACTTTCAGGCGGAGAATGTCAGCGTGTTGCAGTAATTCGGGCACTGATCAATCAACCGCGGTTATTACTTGCCGATGAACCAACCGGTTCCCTGGATCATGATAATGCACTATCAATTGCTTCATTACTCCTGGAACTGAATAAAGAATCCGATACTGCACTGCTGGTGGTAACCCATTCAAATGATATAGCATCCATGATGGATCACACCTATACATTAAATAATGGCAAACTTGAAAATAACGTAAAATCGAAGTGATCTCCCTATTCAAGCTTATTTTTCGATCCCTCGTCCATTACAAGCAGGCACATCTATCTGTAATTATCGGAACGGCCATCAGTACCATGGTCCTGATTGGAACGTTGATTGTAGGTGATTCGGTTGAGACCAGCCTTGAAAATACCACAAATCTACGGCTTGGAAATACTGCATATACTTTCTCCGGAATTGACAGGTTTTTCAGATCAACACTTGCAAACGAGGTCAGAAATGCAATTAACTCTGAAGTGGCTCCTATAATGCTGATAAATGGGATTGCCTCATCCCAGGGAGGTGCATACCAGGCAAATAATATTGAAGTACTTGGAATAGATGATCATTTCAGGGCAATGATACCTGGTGAATCCACGTTAACTGTTCCTGGGAACAATGAAGCACTTATCAGTGAAAACCTGGCCGGACGCCTGCAACTGAAAACCGGTGATTCATTTCTCCTGAAACTGGAAAAGGCCAGCCTGATACCTAAAAACGCACCATTTGTTTCGGATGCGGATAATCAGATATCTCTTCGGCTCAAGGTTGTTAATATCCTAGGACCCGAAAAACTGGGTCGATTTAATCTCAAAACCTCCCAGACTGCTCCTTTTAATATTTTTCTTTCCATGTCATTCCTCAATGATAAAATGGGAACACCGGGGAAAGCGAATAAATTGTTAATCAAAGATACTCCTGGTTTAGATGGATTTACGATTAGTACGACCATTCGCGATAACTGGAAACCCGAAGATCTTGGTCTTTATATAAACCGGACTCGTAATGGTGATCAGTGGGAAATCAGGTCTGAAAGGGTTTTTATTGATTCATTAGTATCTGAATCAGTATCAGCGATCGATCCACAAGCAGCTTATATCCTTACTTACTTTGTTAATTCATTCCGGAAAGGAGACAATCATTCACCCTATTCTTTTATCTCTGCTGGTCCATTCGAGAACCCTGAAAGTGAATTCAGGGAAGATGAGATCCTTATCAACCAGTGGCTGGGAGAGGATCTGGGAGTCCACATTGGAGATAGTATTGAAATATCATATTTCACTATTGGACCGCTAAGAAGACTTGAGGAAGTCAGCAGATGGTTCAAAATTAAAAGAGTAGTTCCTATCTCAGGAATTTATGCCGACCAGGATTTGATGCCTGCTCTTCCTGGATTAACTGATGCAGGTAATTGCCGTGAGTGGGAAACAGGCATTCCAATTGATCTTGAACTAATCCGGGATAAGGATGAAGAATACTGGAATAACTACAAGGGAACTCCAAAAGCCTTTATAAGCTATCCGGATGGGAAAAAACTATGGGAAAACCGTTTTGGTGTTTGTACCTCCATCAGGTTATCAGCTGAAAGACACTCTAAATCAGATATTGAAAATAACCTGTCAATGTCTCTGGATCCCGGGAGATTTGGATTTACTGTTAAATCCGTAAAAGAGGATGGCCTCACAGCTGCACACGGTGGTGTTGATTTTGCCGAGTTATTCATGGGATTGAGTTTCTTCCTTCTGGTAGCCGGTTTATCACTTATGGCGTTGCTTTATAACCTGCACCTTGATAAACGTATGTCCCAGGTGGGAACACTGAAAGCCATTGGATACCCTGATAAGTTAGTTCAACGATTAGTATTGGTAGAAGGATTACTGGTTGCGATACCGGGTGTGATCCTGGGCGCATTCCTAGCCATTGCATATAACAAAGTAATATTCGCAGCGTTGAACACTGTTTGGTTCGAAATCGTCCGGACTTCAGTATTGCAGGAAGACATCAGGTTGAATTCAATTATTTCTGGTGTTATAATAAGTACTGTTCTTGTCTCAATTATTATCTGGTTTAACACCTGGCGCAAATTAAGAACCAGGCCCGCAAAGCTCCAGCGAAGTGTTCAGGAGCGCAAATCAGGAAGGACCTTGCAATTGATAAATTATAGTGGATGGATCACAGGAATTATAGCCATTTCTTTATTGGCTTATGATTTTGCCCTTGGGGAAACGCTCAATGCAGCAATTTTCTTCTCTGCCGGAGGATTACTACTCCTGTCGTTACTTCTTCTTTCTTCGGCGAAACTTAGAAATTTCAGAACAGGAATATCCAGGGATTTGTCATTGATATCCCTGGTCAGGAATAACCTCGTCCTGAATAACAAACGTAGTATCCGGATTATCATACTATTTGCCATTGGTACATTTGTCATTGTATCAACCGGGCTCAATAAGAAAGATCTGCATTCAGGTTCCGAGGACAAACAAAGTGGAACCGGTGGTTTCCTGTTATTTGGCGAGACAACCCTGCCGGTTTTACTCGATCTGAATGATCCTCGTGGCAAAGAGCATTACGGACTGGAACAAAACCTGAACTTTATTCAGATGCGCAAGAGTGATGGGGATGACGCAAGCTGTCTCAATCTGAACCGCATATCGCAACCAAGGATCCTGGGGATAGATCCATTCAAACTTGAAGGCAGGTATTCTTTTATCAAAAGTACTCCGGATCTCGATCAAAAAGATCCATGGTCTTCCCTGACTAAAAAACTACCCGGAGGAGTAGTTCCTGCCATTGCTGACCAGACCGTGATTCAATGGGGACTGGGAATGACAGTTGGTGATACACTGGTCTATCGTAATGAACTGGGACAGGAGCTGAAATTGAAATTGATTGGAGGATTGGCTAACTCCATTTTCCAGGGAAATATCCTGATCGATGAAAACCATTTCCTGGATCATTTTCCATCCAACTCCGGCTCTCATGTATTCCTTGTAGACGGAAAGGATGAAAACATGGATAAAGTGATGAACGAGTTAGAACGATCTTTCAGAAATGAAGGTCTGGAATTGGATATTGCCGCTGACAGGCTGGCAGCATTTAATGAGGTAGAGAACACATATCTTTCGATATTCCTGATTCTGGGTGGCTTGGCAATGATCCTTGGCACCATTGGACTTGGGATTTCACTTGCGAGAAACATACTGGATCGTCAAAACGAACTGGCTATTTTGAGAGCTGTTGGTTTTAAAAATAATACCATCCTGAATATGTTAACTACAGAGCATATGATTCTCCTGGGTATTGGTACAATCATAGGAGCATTAACAGCCTTCATCGCCACCATGCCTGCAATTCTTTCAGCCTTTGTAGATGCATCCTGGCAAACTGCTTCCCTTATTATTTTTATAATCTTGTTAAACGGTTTGATCTGGATCCTGTTGATTACCAAAAACAATTTGAAAAAAGAATTATTATTTTCACTAAGAACAGAATAATTATTAATTCACTTTATCAGTTCCAGTTGATCCTGAACCGAGGAAGAAGGTTCGTTGAGATTTTTAGTAAAATACCTGCATTATTAAGTGAGTTTAAACAACATCAAAATGAAAAAAGATATAACATTAGAAGATATACATGATACTGCAGAAAGTCTATCACGTCGAAATTTTCTTAAAAACAGTGCTGCATTATCCGCAATTGTATCTGCAGGTCCAATAGAAGACCTTGCTTCAAAGTTTGTTGTGAAACAACAGGAGAAGAATATAATCAGCGGTATACAGGTAGGGGCCGTTTCATTTGTTGATGAAGGTGTCGAAAATGTACTGGACATTCTTCAGGAACGGGGAAAAATAAACACTATATTTCTTACAACATTTACTTATGGAAGAGGTTTGTCTGGTCGGCAGATACCAGGACATCCCTTTCCTGATCACGGATCTCAGGAATCCGATGAAAAAACCTTCCATGGTGGTAATTATGCTATTTCACACCCCGAATTTTATACTAAAACAATCCTGAAAGAGATCCGGGCTCCTGAGCATGGAGATCTGGATATCGTTTCCAGCGTGTTGCCCGAAGCGAAAAAACGTGGCATGAAAGTGTTCTGTTCAGTTGAGGATCAATGGCGCTCTGATGTACCGGGGGTGAAGGATTGTGCAGAAATTGATATTTTGGGACGGAAAACGAATACATTATGTCTCTTACACCCCGATGTACGTGCTTTCTGGACGGGGCTTGTGACTGACCTGTGCAAGTCGTATGAGATCGATGGCATCCTGTTTTTCAATGAACGTAATGGCCCGTTGTTAAATGCCTTAGGTGCCAGTCACTTTCAAACAATCAATTCTTCAAGAACCACCTGTTTTTGTGAACATCACCAGCGAGCGGCCAGAGACCTTGGAATTAATTTTGAACGTGCAAGGGAAGGTTACCAGCAACTTAACCAATTCGTACAGGCTGCGCTTAAAGACCAGCGCCCGAGTGATGGTTATTACGTGGAATTCAACCGACTCCTCCTTAAATATCCTGAAATCATCGCATGGGACCAATTATTCGTTCAGGGTAAACATCAGGTACTTGAAGAAGTCAACGCTGCAGTAAAATCAGTCGACAAAAAATTGCAGATTGGTTTCCATGTCGAACAT
The DNA here is from genome assembly GCA_042584165.1 of Bacteroidota bacterium. Classification (GTDB taxonomy): domain Bacteria; phylum Bacteroidota; class Bacteroidia; order Cytophagales; family Cyclobacteriaceae; genus JBHOSY01. The sequence goes on from JBHOSY010000040.1 coordinate 28,013, forward strand.
GTGAATTCATTCAATCCTTTCTTCCGTGCCTCCCGTAGCTATAAGGAACTTGCCTCCCTGGCTGATTTCCTCAAAGTAGTATCATACAATAATGCTGGTGGCGAACGATATGCTAATTTCAT
>JBHOSY010000041.1:0-27311 GCA_042584165.1 Bacteroidota bacterium
TATTGTCTTTTCTTTATCACGTTTTCGTGCAAATAACCATACATCAACATACTTCCCCCAATCTTGCTTAACTGTCTTTTTTATAAAATCAATCATATGGTGTGCTAATTCATAGGATTCTGTTGCAAGACATGCATTATAAATATTCCATGCTAATTCTATTTCAAGATGATTTTCCCAATTCTTTTCAGCAATTGAAACAATATCAGCATATTTCTTTTGGCATGTTAGTAATAAAATATTCCATTCAGAGTATGGATTATTTAACCCTGGCTGATAACTTTTTTCATGTTCTATTATCCAACTAAGTTTTTCACAATTACCTAAACTAAATGCATGCGAAAAATAGTTTGTATAAGCATTTCTGTCACTTGGCATCGACTCAGTAGCTTTTTCTAAAGCAATTCTTGTAGCTGTACTGTCCCAATAGTAATTACTATACACAACAATCTTTTCTGCATAAGCCCAACCATTATTTGGATCAAGTTGGATTGCTTTATTCAAATTTTTAAGTGATTTTTCCCAAAGTTCAGGTCTTATCTTATCTATTATTCCAACGCTTGTGTGAGCTAACCACCAATATGATCTACCCATACCTGTATATGCCAATGAGAAGTTATTATCTAAATCAATTGCTTTTTCAAAGTAGTTAATGGATTCATAAATCTTATCAATATCCAAGCTATCGTGTGATGCCCAATATGTTTCATTACCTTTCAAGTACAATTCATATGCTTCAACATTTTCTGTAGGTATAGCTTCAACTCTTTCTTTCACATCAACACTTAATTCAGCTTTCAGAGAAGATGCAATCATTTGAGCAACTTCACTTTGAATAGCAAATACATCAACAATTTCTTTATCATATGTTTCAGCCCAAAGGTGTTTATCTTGGGTAGCATCAATTAATTGTGCTATTATCCTTATTTTATCTCCTGATTTACTTACACTACCTTCCAATATATGTGCAACTCCTAATTCTTCAGCAATTTGGGGAGATGTCTTTGTTGTCCCTTTATATTGCATTACTGATGTTCTTGATTTTACCTCCAAATCACCAATCTTGCATAGATGCATAAGAATAGCATCCATTATCCCATCACTAAAATATTCCTGATCCTTATTTGGGCTCATATCTGTAAAGGGAAGAACAGCAATGGATGGATCAATCTCTGCAGATACAGTTTCTTCTACTACTTCATCTTTTTCACCTTTAGGAAGAATCTGCCAAATAATAACTGCAGCAAGAACAACAATAATTCCTGCAATTAGAAAATACAATGTCTTGATTTTCCTTTTTAGTGGTTTATCCTCTTCAGGCTTCTGATCCTCCTCACACAATACCTCATAGACTTTGACAGGATCATCTACATTCTTCAGTTTCTTTTCTCCAATGTACTTTGTTTTGATCCCTGCTTTATTTTTAATGTCTGAATAAACTTTTCCTGAAATGGTGATACATCCTTCCTTAGAAGCTTCCTGCAAACGGGAAGCTATATTCACACCATCCCCCAATACATCCTCACCTGCCATAACCATCTCCCCCTCATGGAGTCCTATTTTCAGAGGGATGTCTTGATCTTTTGCTTCTTTCTGAATTTCAATAGCACATCTTACAGCATCAGAGGCAAGGGGGAATGAACATAATGTACCGTCTCCTATCTCTTTAATCAGAGTGCCGTTGTGTTTCTTGATGAGGGTTTCGTGGATGGTGTGATTCCGTTTGAGTGTTTCAAATGCTTTGTCCTCATCACTACCCATTAAAGTAGTGTACCCTACTATATCAGTAAACATGACTGCAATATGTCGTCTATCTTCAGACATAATTTATTAAAGCACTCCCTCTTCCTCTAACTTATCAACTTCTGCTCTTATATCAGCGAATTTCTTTTCCTGTCGCTGGATGATCTGTTTAAATTCTTCATCTTCTCTTAAACTCTCAAACATTGGATTAACCTGCATTTCCCAAACCATGAATCCAAGAAAAATCTCATTCTCTATTTCATGAAGAAGTTGATATGCTTTCTCCTTTTCACCAATAATTGCATAAACCTCTGCGTTAAAAAATTTTGCACCCCATAAGCTATAATTTCTGTTAAGACGAATGGTCTCGTTATTTAATTCAATTTCTTTTTCAAATAATCCCTTTGCCTCTTCTTTTCTGTTCAAATTATACAATAAATAACCTTTCCTACCATTATCTTCATTATCTCTAACTTTTTCCCATTCGAGATGATATTTCAATGCCTCATGGAAATCTCGTTTAAGCAGATATGATCTCTGTAATTCAAAGTAGCATGACCTCCCACTATCAATAGCACATATTTTATCTGTATAATTCTGATATTCATCCAATCTGCCAGTTAAGTAAGTCATCTTAGCTAATACTCTGTATGCTCTTAAAGGATCATAATTCAAAAGTTCTTTAGCTGTTGCCTCATACCTGTTATAATCACATATATCCCTGTACATCATTCCAATATATAATAAGTATTGAGCATAATCGGGACTACCCTTACTGAGGATTAATGCTTTTTTAAAACTCTTTATGCTTTCAACAAATTGACCTCCCCAACAATACGACCATCCTAATTGTCCATATGCCTGTCCGCTATTTGGATTCAATTCAATTGCTTTTTCCAATTGATCAAAAACTTTATCCAACTCTCCTGTGAAATAAAAATATTGCCCTTTCAATAAATAACCATCAGCAAGATTAGGATTTAAGGATATTGCTTTATTGGCATAATATAAAAGAGTATCTCCATAATAATCTTCAAAATAATCAGCTGCGGCAGTTTGACTAAATATTGCCATCCCTAACGATGAAAATGCAGGAGCAAACGTGGAATCAATTACAATGGATTGCTGATATAAGTTAATGGCACTGATTAAATCAGATTTATTACCATTTAGTGCATATTTAGTTTGATACTCTCTTCCTCTAAGATAAAGATCATATGCCTCAATATTTTTAGTGGGGATGGATTCAATCCTTTCTTTAATATCAGGTGCAATTACTACTTTAACTTCAGATGCCACTTCTTGTGAAATATCTGACATTACTTCAAAGATATCCTCCAGTTCCCTGTCATATTGTTCAGACCAAATATGTTCATCTTTAGCAGCTTCTATTAACTGAACTGTAACCCTGATCTTATCTTCTGATTTGAACACACTTGCTTCCAATAAATAAGTTACATTCAGTTCTTCACCGATTTGGGTGGCTGGAGGGAGGTTTTCTCTATACTGTTCAACTGATGTCTTTGAGACTACTCGGAGGTCTTTGATCTTACTTAAATGATTGAGTATCCCTTCCATAACTCCATCACAAAAATATTGATTATTCCCTTCTGCACTTAAATCATCAAATGGAAGAACAGCAATGGATTTGTCAACATCAACTGTAACAGTTTCTTCTACTACTTCATCTTTTTCACCTTTAGGAAGAATCTGCCATATAACAACTGCAACAAGAACAACTATTATTCCTGCAATAATGTAATATAATATCCTGCTTTTTGATTTTACTACCTTATCCTCTTCAGGACTCTTAACCTCCTCCTCACACAACACCTCATACATCTTAACAGGATCATCTACATTCTTCAGTTTCTTTTCTCCAATGTACTTTGTTTTGATCCCTGCTTTATTTTTAATGTCTGAATAAACTTTTCCTGAAATTGTTATACATCCTTCTTTAGAAGCTTCCTGAAGTCGTGAGGCTATATTCACACCATCACCTAAAACATCCTCTCCTGCCATAACCATTTCCCCTTCATGGATGCCAATCTTCAAAGGAATATTCTGCTCTTTTGCTTCTTTCTGAATTTCAATAGCACATCTTACAGCATCAGAGGCAAGAGGAAAGCTAATGAGTGTGCCGTCACCTAATTCTTTGATCAGCGTACCAGTGTATTTATTGATGAGGGCTTGATGGAGGTTATGATTCTTTTTCAGGATTTCAAATGCCTTATCCTCATCCTTGCCCATCAATGCAGTATAACCTGCAATATCAGTGAACATTATAGCAGCAAGTTTGCGTTCTTCGGGCATATATTAAAAATTAAGAATCAAGAATTAATTACCTCCCCTGCAACCTGGCCCTTCCCTAAAAATGTCCACCGGACATTTTTTTAACGGTCAGTCCCCCATGCCGAATCAGTATTTAAGTTAATATTTATTCATGACATTTACTGCAAATAGGACAATTCATCTTTTTAAAGGACCGATGGGAGCAGCACACAATTTCCCGACACTAGCCCTGGAATAACACAATATGAGCTATGTGCTACCAACTATCAGCTATGAACTAATTCCTAAATCCAGAAATTCCTGTTAATCTTATACGCCCACTTAAGCAGTTTGATCTTTCCTTTGTAGGGTGCGTATCGGATCGGGATATCAATTAAATTACTGCGGTACATGATAGGCTTATGATGTGAGAAGGTATGGAAATTGAATTTCCCGTGATAACTGCCATATCCACTGTTACCCACACCACCAAATGGCAGGTCAGGATTTAGAAAGTGCATGATCGTGTCATTGACCGTTCCGCCACCAAAACTTAATTCATTTAATACTGTCTTTTGCAGGGATTTATCCCGTGAAAATATATATAATGCCAGTGGTTTGGGTCTTAAACCTAACTCTTTGATCACTTCAGAAATCTCATCAAATACAAGGACAGGTAGTACCGGCCCAAATATTTCATCGGCCATTGCTGGATCCTCCCATGTCATATTATCCATCACTGTAGGGGCTATATAGTTTTCATCGTCATTTGTATCTCCGCCTATAACCAGCTTCATCGGATCTATCAATGCCTTCAATCTCTCATAGTGTTGCCTGTTGATAATCCTTGGATAATCAGGACTGTGAAACGGATTATCCCCATAGGCGGATTTTATTTCCAGGCCAATCAACCTGATCAGTTCATCTTTTATGTCTTTATGGGCATAGATAAAATCTGGTGCAATACAGGTCTGCCCTGCATTGATATACTTACCCCAGACAATCCGTTTTGCCACCAGGGAAAGGTCAGTATTTTGATCCACAATAGCAGGGCTTTTTCCTCCCAGTTCAAGTGTATGTGGTGTGAGATTTTCTGCTGCTGCTGCAGCTACAATCTTTCCAACTTCAGTTCCTCCGGTAAAAAAAATATAATCGAATTTCTGTTCAAGCAATGACTTTGAAATCTCAACACCTCCTTCGATGACTTTAAGGTAATTACTGTCGAAATTTTCATTTATCATTCTCGTAAGGAATCTGGAAATGTGGGGCGCCTGCTCCGAAGGCTTTAATATCGCGCAGTTCCCGGCTGCGAGGGCTCCTATCAATGGGGCTATTTGTAACTGGAATGGATAGTTCCATGGACCTATGATCAACACCAGACCATAAGGTTCAGTGATAATATAACTGCTGGATGGAAAAGCCAGGATCGGTGTTTTAACCCTTTTTCTCCGGGCCCAACTTCTGAGATGCCTGATTGTATGATCTATTTCACTAATAAGTACTCCAATTTCGGATATATATGTTTCGAATGATGATTTTTTGAAATCTTTATCAAGGGCCTCATTGATATCCTTTTCATGAAATTTGATCAGCTTCCTCAGTTTCAACAACTGTTCCTTCCGAAATCGGATATCTCTGGTTTTCCCTGATGAATAATAGCTTCTCTGATCAGTAATTAAATTTTGAATTTCATCAACATAATTACCAGATTTCACTTCAGATTTGTTACTCATGATACAAATGTAATTCAAAAAACACATTCCTGCTTCAGGAAAATCATAATTGGATAAGAGGTTATTGGCTGGGTATATGCAAATCACATTTAAAGGTTTTATATTACAGCTGAATATATTATTCTTGCCAGTTACATGTACAGGAATAAAACGAAATAACTGAAATAGTGAAAATCACTGATCTTTTCAGAAAAAGTAAGAAAACATATTCATTTGAATTTTTCCCACCGAAAAATTACAAATCTACCCTTGAGTTGGGTATCAATGTCGGTCAACTATTGAAATTATCACCTTCCTTTGTATCAGTTACATATGGGGCTGGAGGGAGTACCCAGGATCTTTCTTTTGATCTGATAGATTACATTCAGAACAAAATTGGACTAACCGCTATGGCTCATTATACCTGTGTAAATGCGACACGCGATAAGGTAGAAGACGATCTAAATTTCCTTAAAAGCAAGAATATTCTGAACCTGATGCTTTTAAGAGGAGATCCTCCAAAAGGAGCCTCTGAATTCAAGAGTATATCTCGTGATTTCCAGCATGCAAGCGATCTGATCGAAGCAGCTTACCAGATGGGTGGGTTTTCCATTGGGGCTGCAGGGTATCCGGAAATGCATCCTGAGTCGAAGGATCTTGATGAAGATATTAAATGGTTGAAATACAAAATCCAGAAAGGAGCTGAGTTTATTATTACCCAGATGTTTTTCGATAACCGCAACTATTTTGAATATGTAGTCAGGGCGCGGGACGCAGGAATAACGCAGAAAATAATACCTGGTATTATCCCAATTGTTAATTTTAAACAGATAAAAAGATTCTCGGAATTGAGTGGGGCGAAGATCCCGGAGTGGATCGTTGAGAAGATGGAACCTTACCAGGATGATCCGGCTAAATCATATCAGACAGGGGTCGATATTGCTATTCAGCAATGTGTGGATCTACTTAAAAGAGGTGCTCCGGGATTACACTTTTATACGCTGAATAAATCCAGGGCTACTGTGGATATTTATTCTTCCCTGCCACATGGGCTTACCAATTAGTGTCCTGGCATAATATCTCAAAAATAGTGATCAAACCACACCCTCCAGGATGTGTTTATAAGTCTACCAGGAATATGTGAGATTGGTGTCCGTTAAAACTGTACCAGGCAGGTGATGGGGGTATCGTTTCCCAGTTTATCCCTTCCTTCAAGAAAAGTCAGTTCAACAATAAAATTAATGAAGATATTCCTGGCTCCGGCTTTTCTGATCAGCTCCACAGCAGCATTAGCCGTTCCACCAGTTGCGAGTAAATCATCATGAAGCAACACGACGTCATCCGGAGCAATGGCATCCTTATGAATTTCGATGGAATCCTCACCATATTCCAACTGGTATGTTTGTTTATATGTATCAGCCGGTAATTTCCCGGGTTTTCGTGCCAGAACAAATCCAGCACCCAGCATATTTGCCACAATACTTCCGGCAATGAATCCGCGTGACTCAATGCCCACGACTTTAGTTATTCTGGCATCCTTATAGGTTTCATAGATAGATTCTGCGATAAATTTCAATATCTCAGGATCTTTGAATGCTGTTGTGAGGTCCTTGAACAGGATCCCTTTTTTAGGGAAATCCGGCACATCCCTGATGGCCCTTTTTAGTTCTTCTTCTCTAATTGGATTATTCATGATTGCTTGCGTTGATACAACTAAAAAAATATATTCGTGGCTCAATTCAAATATATATTATTTGTCCAACAACATATCATTTCAAATAAAAAATGATTCTTAATTATATTGCAAGACAAAAAAAATAGCATTTTTGTTACATGGACCGTCAGAGCAAGATCCGTTTTTTTATCCGAAATTTAGCAAGAGGCCTGCTGACCCTTACTGCTCTGATTATCCTGTTTCTATATGCCAAAAAGTATCTACAGGACGGCTATCTTGATTTTTTAGCCCCTATTTATGAAAACCCTCTGATCGTTTTCGTTATATATACCATTTCTGAAGTTGTACTGGGAATTATACCTCCGGAACTTTTTTTCATATGGGCACTCAGGGTAAATGAACTCCAGTTATATGTTCAATATGTGATCTTTCTTGCTTTCATATCCTATTTCGCCGGGATTTTAGGATACTGGATAGGTAAGAAAATTGGTGAAACTGTCGTATTTCGATGGATCAAGCGGAAATACCTCAGGAAATCCCAGGTTTATCTCCAACAATTTGGTTTCTTCCTGATCATTGTGGCTGCTTTAACTCCGCTCCCTTTCTCAGGGATCAGTATGCTGATGGGTTCCGTTGGTTATCCTTTCAGAAAATTCTGGGTTTTTGCCCTAACTCGTTTTATCCGTTATGCCGCATATGCCTTTATATTCTGGGAGGTCAACACAATCTGAATCAATACAACATTCTGGCATAAAAATGAAAACAGGTATTGTGCCGGATTTATCCACAGGATGTTAAATAACTGGTCCCAAATACCGGGATATCAGTTGAGAGCTGGGTCTTTAAGTGCTGTATAATATATTCTTAATTTCACTTCACCGGGTTGAATAATTAACTGATTTACTGCCTGAGTGAGGTCAAATTCTGTGGGATAAACCAGCAGTTGTGAATAGTTATGAATATCTCTGATAAGATCCTCAGAATATGAAGTTATTCTTCCATTATACCCATATAAGTCTTCTGAATAATTCATTGCCAATAAATTAGAAGTTCCCTCCTGCAAAACGCCACGGTATACAAGACCTGATTTAATTCTCCTGTTTGTTGAATCAGTAAAATAAAAATGCAAATACTCCGGGGGATTTACATTATACGCAGTGGATATAACCGGAAATTCTATTGCTGATGAATTTATAATTAAATTGGGGATAGAATCGCCAAAATCCACCAAAGGCTGCATGTCGATTTTATAAACAATCCCCGAACCAGCCTGTAAATACATCCTTTCATCTGCAGGGATAAAATCCTCATAATAATGATCAGTAATAGGTTCAAGCAATGTACCCGTTTTGTCACTTAGGATCTGATTAAAATTCACTGCCCCATTTAAAATGAAATCATAGGATGAGGAAACAGTATCGTCAGCATCAGAATAATAGAGTTTTAATACGGAACTATCAGTGGCAACAGGAAAACCAATTACTGAATTGTTCGCATTATCAGCTACCAGGGCCAGTCCTCTAAAATATTCGATAAAACTATCATTATCATCCCAATCAATTTTTGTAGTATCAGAAATAGTATTAAAAAAATCCAGTCCAAAATCGTCATTTATTCTGAAAATCAGGACGGTATCCCTATCAGGCTCTATGATAAATTCGTTTTCACCCAACGTCTGATCGCTGTATGTAATATCACTGAAAGAGTAATAGGAAATAGTATCTGTTAGTTGTTCTTCAAGTCTGTGCAAATAGTATTTCTGGGGGAATCCAATATTCGATCCAAAATTATAATTTACATCCACCATGAAGACCAGGGAATCAAATTCATCATCTTCATTTAAATATGGTTTCTCAGAATTCTGCCTGACCTGTGTAATAGCAGTGCACTTAATTTCCCCAAAATTATCATCCCGGTATGCGCCAACAAGTAGCCTGGTACTGAAATCTGTTTCCAGCGAATCAGTATTTATTACTGCTGTGGGAAGGATCAATTCCTTGTAGAACAATCCAACTTTGTTCTTATCGGGATCTAATTCCAGGCCTAACTCACTAGCTTCCTCACATGAAAACAAATAGAGGGCCAAAATGGTAATGATCAGCCCCAGTTTTCTTCTACCCTGCCAAATCATGATATAGATTATAGTAGGACTCCAGGTAATCTGGGCCCTTCTCAATGGTTGCTATTTTCTTTTCTTCGAACTCTCCAAATAACTTATTCAAACTCTCACTAAAATCTTCACCGGCTTTAATTACCTCGTCGGCATACTGTATGCCAATTTTAACAAAACCTTCAAAATCCCCGGATTCAAGATGTGAAAGCATACTGTCTTCAATGTCGATCATTTTTACTTTCTCAATTAATCCATCATTGAACTTGTGCGGGAAATAGTTGTTGTAAACTGTGAATACTGATTTTGTATCGTGAAAAATAGGATCGTTCTTATAAGTGGTTTTTAAATACATGGGAATAAGGCTGGTCATCCAGTCGTTACAATGAACAATATCCGGGGCCCATCCCAGTTTCTTAACAGTCTCAATGACACCTTTACAGAAAAAGATTGCTCTTTCATCATTATCTTCATAGAAATTGTTCTCATTATCATGGAAAACAGACTTTCTATGGAAATAATCTTCATTGTCAATAAAGTAAACCTGTAATTTAGCATTGGGAATAGATGCCACTTTGATTACCAGAGGTTTTTCTTCGTCGCCAACAGCGATGTTGATACCTGAAAGTCTTACAACCTCATGTAATCTGTTTTTTCTCTCGTTAATCAATCCAAAGCGGGGAACAAGAATTCTAATCTCCATGCCCCTTTCCTGCATGGCCTGAGGTAATTGCCGAACGAACTCAGCGACCTCAGAAGTTTGAAGAAAAGGATTAATTTCACTTGCTACATACAGAATACGAAACCTAGACATATTTATATAGTTTGATTGCTTGTCAAAAATGGGATAGCAAAGGTACTAAATATTCCTCACTTTTCAAGTGGAAGTCTATGTTAAAACGTAGTTTTATCATTCTAAATGAATGATTACCAGCCTGACATATGGAAGTTTTTTCTCAAAAGAGCAGTTTAATAGAATATATTGATTCTGAAAGAGTTAATGGAAAAATTATTGGATTGGTCCCAACAATGGGGGCTCTTCATGATGGACACCTGGAATTGATCCGGTGGTCTGCCAGGGAGTGTAATATAACTATATGCAGTATTTATGTAAACCCGACTCAGTTTAACAATCCCGAGGATTTAAAGCATTATCCACGAGATTTGGAACAGGATATGGAGAAATTAGCATCTGAAAACTGTTCTGCTGTATTCTTGCCAGATAACCATGAGATGTATGAAGATAATTTAAATCCTTCAACAACGATAAATTTCGGGAATATAGAAACAATACTCGAGGGAACTCACAGGCCAGGGCATTTTAAAGGAGTAGGCATTGTGGTTTCCAAACTTTTCAATATAGTCAATCCGGATTATACCTATTTCGGACAGAAAGATATTCAGCAATATGCAATCGTGAAACAATTGATCAACGACCTGTCATTTGGTATCATCCTTAGATGTGTCCCAACAATTCGTGAACCGGATGGTCTAGCCATGTCTTCCAGAAACAGCAAACTCAGTAGCGATGACAGGGGAACTGCAGTATATCTTTACAAAACACTGGTAAATGCTAAAGAAAAGCTTCTTAAAGATGTTTCATTTGCAACGGTTAAAAAAGAATCTGTTGAATTCCTTACAGGTCTACCAAATTTCATACTTGAATATCTTGAATTTGTTGATACAGAACCTTTCCGGATCATTGATCGGTTGGAGGATGGTAATAATCCTGCTTTATGTATCGCAGCTGACCTTGGAGGAGTTAGACTGATAGATAACTTGTTAATTATTTAATATCTTTGTATTCCATAATATGGCCAAAAAGCATGCAAATTGAAGTATTAAAATCAAAGATACATCGTGTTAAGATCACCCAGGCGGAATTACACTATGTCGGCAGCATCACACTGGATGAAGACCTGATGGATGCAGCCAATATAATCGAGAATGAAAAAGTACAGATAGTAAATATAAATAATGGCGAACGGATCGAGACATATGTGATAAAAGGCGAACGGGGCAGTGGAGAAATATGCCTGAATGGTCCAGCAGCCAGGAAAGCCCAGGTAGGCGATATCATAATCATTATTTCATATGCTTCCATGGATGCTGAAGAAGCCAGACAACACCAGCCAGTTCTTGTCTTCCCTGATGATAAAAATAAACTTCCTTCCTGAACATTTTGTAATACACAGCTGATAGAAAAACATGGTAACCAGGAATAAGATATTAACAGCTGAGGAATTGAAAACCAGGGTACGCAAATGGAAAGATCAGGGATTCAAAGTTGTTTTCACCAATGGATGTTTTGATATTCTTCATCTAGGACATATCGATTATCTTGAAAAATCAAGACAACAGGGAGATAAGCTGGTCATAGGACTTAACACTGACAAAAGTGTTTCCAGGCTGAAAGGTCAGGGCAGGCCGGTTCAAAATGAAGAAACCAGGGCCCGAATTTTGGCTGCATTGGAATTTGTTGATGCAGTAACTTATTTTGACCAGCAAACTCCATATGAATTAATAAAAACGATTGTACCTGATATTCTTGTGAAAGGGAAAGATTATAAGATCGAAGAAATTGTTGGATATGATATTGTAACTGCCAATGGAGGGAAGGTAGTAACAATTGACCTTGTGGATGGCTATTCAACAACAGAAATAATTGAGAAAATCCGAAAACTAAACTTGTAATGATTGGAATTATCATTGTTTTAATGGTCCTGAGTTTTGTGGTAAGTACAATTCTGAAAAGAAAAATCAGGAAGTATTCCCAAATCGGCATCCGATCGGAATTGGCTGGTAGTGAAGTGGCTCATAAAATGCTATATGATAACGGGATACATGATGTGAAAGTTACATGCACACAGGGACAACTGACGGATCATTACAACCCCGGTCAAAAGACTGTAAACCTTAGTGAACATGTTTACCATGGACGTTCTGTAGCATCTGCTGCCGTTGCGGCACATGAATGTGGACATGCTTTACAACATGAAGAAGGATATGCTCCCCTGAAATTAAGGACTGCCCTTGTTCCATTACAGAATATGAGTGGACGAGTACTTAATTTTATTGTTATTTTGGCCATTTTTGGTGGCTTTATTTTATATGAAGCGTTTCCTATGAGCCAGGTTCTGATACTGATCATTCTATGTTATTCCGTGCTCACATTATTTTCATTCATAACCTTACCCGTAGAATTCAATGCAAGCAGACAAGCTATGGGATGGCTTACAACAAGAGGAGTTATTGATAATAATGAATCCAAAATGGCACAGGATGCTTTAAAATGGGCTGCCATGACATATGTAGTTTCAGCAATCGCATCGCTGATCACACTGCTATATTATGTGATGATATTAGTGGGAGGAAGTAGAGACTAACTGATTATTTCAGGACAAAAATCATCAAAAGAGATGGAAGGATCTATTTCTTCTTTAAAGGATTCTCCGTAAAGTACCATAATTTATTAATCTTCCTTTCATAATCCATATTGTCAGTTAACTAAAAATAATTGTACTTTAACAATACTTTATTTGCATCAATAATTTTTTTTATTGTAATTGTATAACTATTCTTTGGGAAAGTACCATAATTATTGTCACTTTACCAATCTAAGAACAATGGAAGATTACAATAAGATCATAGAATCGCTTGGAGTAAAGTTCAATAAGACTAAAAACTTCAAAATACAATCACCTGTAACAGCAGAGAATTTATACGACGTTGAAAACACCCTGATGCTCATTAATAAAGGTGAATTAAGATTCGGGGAAGAAAATGAAAAGGCTACCGAAGGTGATATTTTATTCGTACCTGGAGGGAAAAGTACAACCATAACTTATGGAAGTGGCGAACCGGAAAGATATCACTTTGAGGACTTCATAAATACAAGAGACCGTTACCTGCAGACCATAGACTACAGTGAACTTCCATATACTGAACAAGAAAGTTTCAGCATTGTTACTTTTGAGGCAAAAGTATTTGATTCAGTCAATTTCTTTGCTTCTCTTGATATACCAGCTTTTGTTATACAGAGTGATAAGATCACTGATGTAATAAAAACGATCCTTGAAGAGGCGGATTCCTTTTCTGCGGGTCATGAACGGATCATTAAGCTGCAGACTGATTATGTGGTAGTTGAAGTATTTCGATATATTCTGAATAAGCAACTGTTTGTAGAAAAACTTGCCACTAATATTACATATTTCAAAGATCCACGTCTGATTGATATATTCGCATATATCCGTGAAAATCTTCAGGGAGATCTTTCTAACAAAGTACTATCGAGTGTTGCAAATGTATCTGAAGACTATGTTGGCCAGTATTTCAAAATGTTGACAGGGATCAATCCCCAGGACTACATTGAATATCAGCGTATGGAACAGGCTGTTAATCTCCTGAGAACAACCAAGCTAAGTATCAGGGAAATTGGTCGTGAAGTCGGATACAAAGATACCGCATACTTCTGCCGCCGGTTTAAAATGATGTTTGGAATTCCCGCGGGTAAAATGAGAAGGCGTGAATCTTTAATGAATATCTAATGTGTTCCATTCCCTGATACAGGAAGAGACTTCATTAATAATTTTCGTATCTGATTCGATACCATTACCTATAACGATCAAATCAGCCCCTGAAGCGAGAGCATTCCATGCTTTCTCCCTGCTATTCAATCCGCCACCTACAATTATGGGTACTTCAACAGCTTTATCCACGGCCTGAATAATCTCCTGGGAAACTGGATTAGAGGCGCCACTTCCTGCTTCAAGGTAAATCAGGCTTAAACCCAGAAGTTCACCTGCAATAGCAGTTGCCCTGGCGATATCAGGTTTCTCTGATGGAATTGGTTTAGTACCACTCAGGTATGAAACAGAAGTTTCAATCCCACCATCTACCAGAATGTACCCGGTAGGAAGGATTTCCAGGTCACTTTCTTTAAGAACTGGTGCGATTACCACATGTTGCCCTATTAAATATTCCGGATTACGCCCGGATATTAAAGTAAGGAAAAGTATGGCATCAGCATTATCACATACATGCAGGTTTGAGCCAGGAAATATTACAACAGGTATGGTTGTAAGGATTTTAATTGAATTAATTATCTCGGGAAGATTTCCATTTGAAATCAGGCTGCCACCAACAAACAAAAAATCTATGTTATTACTATCACATAATTCAATAAGTTCAGGCAATTGATTATTATCAATTTTATCCGGATCAATCAGGATAGCAATCGATTTTTGATCATTAACTTTCTTTTCCTTAAGCGTAGTAAGGATCTTACTGATCATACTATTTATCCAGTTTTTTAATCGCCTCTGTTAACACATCCTGAGCAAGATCAACCAGAAACAAAGCAATCCTTTCTTTTATAACGTTTAAAATTTCATTGTCCGTTTGCCTGGTTAAAGATTTTCCCTTCTTTTTACCCTTATCTACCCTTTCACTAGTTCCTCGTTTTTTAGATATAAGCATGCGGATAACCCAGTATGAAATCGCTATACCTCCTCCAATCATAAGGATTTTTGCTTTACCACTCGTCAGGTTTTCGGATATCTCATTATATTCATTCGCGAGTGCCTTTTCATGCCGCATATTAGCTACCCGGAGTTGCTTTTTCTTATTTTTAATTTCCTCAACCATAATTATGAGTTTATTTCGTCCTCATCAATGGATTCTTCTTCCTCTTCAGTAAAGAACAGCCGATAGGTCCAGTTAAAAATCAACTTTTCCCGATATTTTATAATCAATACGCCGAAAATTAAATATACTATTGCGATGATCAGAAAGCCTATAAAATTGCTGTCTAATATGGTATTTAAATGGTTAGCAATGGCCAGACTTAAAAATACAATCATCAGGCCAAAAACTGCGATCATAACCATAACCAGTACCAGTACACCGATAGCCTTGGCTACTTCTTCTTTGAATTGTATTCTATATAACTCAAGTTTGGTCTCGACATACCCGGTGAGATTGTCAAGAATTTTATCCAATTTGAGGAATTTCATCAATCCGTGTTTGTCCTTTATTTCCATGGGGCTAAAATAATAGTTGAATTTAACACAATTTTTTATTTCATATAACACACAAACTGGCTTAATACAGCTTAATATCAACTCCCTTATGTAAACGAGTGTTTAAGGAATTAGGAAATATGGATTAAATATTAAATGTCTTTTAATAAGGTTTGAATAGCGATCCATGCCATCAATCCAGATCCTGTTTTCAAGGCATCTTCATCTATATTGAATGTAGGTGTATGTACTGTAGAAGTAATCCCTTTACTCACATTTCCCACACCTAACCTGTAAAAACATGCATCGATTTTCTGTGAAAAATAGGCAAAATCTTCAGCCGCCATCCAAATGTCCAGGTCAACAACATTTTCTTCCCCCAGATAATCAATAGCGCATGCCTTCGCATGATCAGTCAATTCAATATTATTTTCAAGATAAGGATATCCGTTCAATATATTCACTTCACATTTCCCTCCCATACCTTTAGCGATTGATTCGGCAATGGATTTTATTCTCTGATGCGCTTCTCGACGCCAGTTTTCATTCAGTGTTCTGAATGTACCTTCGATTTTTACATCATTTGGAATAACATTCGTTGCCCCGTCTGCAATTACTTTACCAAAGGATAAAACAGATGGGATCTTTGGGTCTGCATTTCTGCTGATAACCTGTTGTAAGGATACGATAATATGTGAAGCAATTAGTACGGGATCAATATTATTTTCCGGCATGGCTCCATGTCCCCCCTTGCCTTTAACTGTCAGATAAATCTCATCTGAGCTGGCCATATACATACCTGATCTGAAACCAGCTTTCCCCACAGGTATTTGTGCCATAACATGCTGACCAATGATATTTTGAGGAGCGGGATTATTCAGAACGCCATCTTTAATCATTAATGAAGCCCCTCCAGGGATTTTTTCCTCTCCAGGTTGAAAAATCAATTTAATGGATCCTTTGAAGTTGTTTCTCATTTCATTCAGGATGATGGCAGTTCCAAGCAGTGAGGAGGTATGTACATCATGTCCGCAGGCATGCATTACACCGTCTTTCTTTGAACGATACGGTATCTCATTCTCCTCCTGGATCGGTAAAGCATCCATGTCGGCCCTGAGTGCAATCACCCGGCTATCCGGATCTTTCCCATAAACCATGGCTACGACACCAGTATCAGCAATTCCTTTTTCAACATTTAGTCCTATGTCCTTAAGTTTATCATATACATATTTTGAGGTTTCAAACTCCTCAAATGATAATTCGGGATTTGCATGCAAATGGTGACGCATTTTGATTACATCACCGGCAATTCCACTGGCTAATGTTTGAATTTTAGATATCAGATCCATTGAAGATTATTTAACGGAAATATACTCTTTCCGGGACAATTATTGCACTTGGGAACTGCTCTTTCAGCTTTACATAGGTTTGATAGGCTTCTACATTATTGAAGTACCTTCCTACCTTCACCCTGTAGCTTGGAGATTTATATTCGAGTTTAGGTTTAACATCAGGAAGAATCCTGATAACATTCAACCTTGCTTCGTCAGCTTCTTCACGATTATTGCCAATATGTACCTGAACTGTATACTCATAATATTCCCTTTCAAGATTGACCTTAGAAATACTATCTAAAAGGACACTCAGTTCTCTTGTAACATCCAGTGTTGGATCCACATTTTCATTTGGAATTACTCTTAAATCAGTAGAGTCGATTGATTGTTCTTCATACACAGGGATGTCCGGTCTGAAAACGGAAAGATCTTCATCATAAGTTCTCTGGCCTGAGTCAGAAGGAATTGTTTTCTGAGTACAACGAGCCAATGGAAGGAATCCGATTAATATGACATATGGTAATAATCGGTTCATATTTATTCTATTATAACACACTTGTTGGTTTTAATATCTTCCTCCACCTTCTTGAACTTCACATCCCGTTTAATGGTGCCATCCATATACTGTACAGTAACCTTTTCATTACGGCCTGCAATTTTACCGGATTTTACCGGTGATTGTACCGGGGGGCGGTTTTTAGAAGGATCATTTGGGCTTCCTCCACTTAAAGCAGATTTACTTTCCTCCTTACTTTCCTGATAATTTTCTTTTGCTCGCCGGGACCTTCTTGCTTCCTGTACTTCATCAGGTTCCTGGATAGGAATGTCCGCTTTCATCAGGAACGAAATTGTGTCCTCATTAATCCTGTTAACAAGTTGCTTAAATAACCCGAAACCTTCGAATTTGTAAATTAATAATGGATCTTTTTGTTCATATACGGCTGACTGAACGGATTGCTTCAGGTCATCCATGTCCCGAAGATGCTCTTTCCATGCCATATCAATGTAAGCAAGGGTTGATATTTTCTCAAGAGACAGTATCAATTCCTTGCAATCTGTATCGATATTCTTACTTAGATTTGACGCAACGCCAATCTGCTTCTTGCCATCAGCAAAAGGGACCATGACATTCTCGATTGTCGCACCTCTTGTTTTAAAAATATCCTTAACGATCGGTAACGCTCTATCAATTATCTCTTTGTTCTTCTTATCATAATGATCATATGCCTCATTATATAACCTGTCAATCAATTGATCCTCAGGAGTTTGCATAAACTCCTCTCTTTCAATATGATAATCTATGCCAAATGTACCGATGGTATTCAGTTTCAATCCATCGTAGTCCTCGGATAATTTTGCGCTATTGACCATTTCTTCAGCCGTATCATAGATCATATTCATGATATCCAGGGCAAGTCGTTCTCCATGAAGTGCGTTTCGCCGTCTTTTGTAGATAACCTCACGCTGCGAGTTCATCACATCATCATATTCCAGCAGTCTTTTCCGAATCCCGAAGTTGTTTTCTTCGACTTTTTTCTGAGCTCTTTCAATTGATTTTGTAACCATGGAATGTTGGATCACCTCACCTTCCTTCAGTCCCATTGTATCCATGATTTTGGCGATCCTGTCGGATCCGAAAAGTCGCATCAGGTTATCTTCCAAAGACACGAAAAACTGTGATGATCCTGGATCACCCTGCCGTCCGGATCTACCCCTTAATTGTCGGTCAACCCTTCGTGATTCATGCCTTTCAGTACCAATTATTGCTAAACCGCCTGCCTGCCTTGTTTCCGGAGTAAGTTTAATATCTGTTCCTCGACCAGCCATGTTCGTTGCTATGGTAACTGTCTTGGGTTTACCGGCATGTAATACAATATCTGCTTCCTTCTGGTGTTGTTTCGCGTTTAATACCTGATGTTCGATCTTACGGATATTTAACATCCTACTTAAAATCTCAGAGATCTCAACTGAAGTGGTACCCACGAGTACAGGTCGTCCCTGGTTGGTAAGATCAACTATTTCATCAACTACAGCATTGAATTTCTCCCTGACGGTCTTAAAAACCTTATCTTCCCAATCATCCCGTACAATAGGTTCATTGGTTGGAATGACAACGACATCCAGTTTATAGATCTCCCAGAATTCTCCTGCTTCTGTTTCCGCTGTACCTGTCATTCCGGCAAGCTTATGATACATCCGGAAATAATTCTGGAGTGTAATCGTAGCGTAGGTCTGGGTGGCATCCTCAACTTTCACGTTTTCCTTAGCCTCTATGGCCTGATGCAATCCATCCGAATACCGACGTCCTTCCAGCACACGTCCTGTTTGTTCATCAACGATTTTTACTTTTCCATCCATCAGGATGTACTCCGTATCTCTTTCGAACAGGGCATACGCCTTTAACAATTGATTGACTGAATGGATCCTTTGTGATTTCTCTGCGTAGTCTTTGATCAATTCTTCTTTCTTCTTGAGTTTATCGTCCTCAGAAAGTGATTCATCATTTTCCAACTCGGCTACTTCCACACCAATATCAGGCATAATGAAAAAGTTCGGATCTTCGTCT
This sequence comes from Bacteroidota bacterium, assembly GCA_042584165.1. Lineage (GTDB taxonomy): Bacteria > Bacteroidota > Bacteroidia > Cytophagales > Cyclobacteriaceae > JBHOSY01. The sequence continues at coordinate 19,432 of JBHOSY010000041.1, forward strand.
TCACCAGTTAACAGGTCAATACCATTATCTGTTAGATCAATACTGTTGTTCTTCTCTTCGATGGTGAAATATAACGGAGCATCTGCTTCAGGCATATATTTGGAGTTGTCCTGCAAATAAAAGTTTTCAGTTTTCTGAAGTTTATGCTTAATCCCTGTTTCACTCAGATATTTAATTAAAGGTTTATATTTAGGCAATCCCCTGAATGAACGCAATAAAGATAATCCTCCATCTTTGTCATCTCCATTCTGTATCGATTTTTTGGCATCATTCAAGAATCCGGAAACGATTTTTTTCTGGGCATCCACCAGTTTTTGAACACGTGGCTTTAATTCATGAAATTCGTGCTCATCTCCTTTTGGTATCGGACCTGATATGATCAATGGTGTTCTGGCATCATCCACAAGCACAGAGTCTACTTCATCTACCATGGCGTAATGATGGCGCCGCTGAACGAGTTCATTCACATCCCTCGACATATTGTCTCGTAAGTAGTCGAATCCAAACTCATTATTCGTACCGTATGTTATATCAGCACGATACGCATTTCTCCTTGGTTCAGAGTTTGGGTCATGTTTATCAATACAGTCCACATTCAATCCATGGAACTCAAATAATGGTCCCATCCACTCACTATCTCTTGTTGCGAGATAATTGTTGACAGTTACTATATGCACACCTCTTTTGGCTAATGCATTCAGGAAAGCTGGCAACGTAGCAACAAGCGTTTTACCTTCCCCGGTTGCCATTTCCGTAATTTTACCCTGATGCAGAACAATACCTCCAATTAACTGCACATCATAGTGTAACATATCCCAGGTTACTTCATTACCAGCAGCAATCCATTTACTTTTCCAAACAGCATTATCGCCATCTAATTCAACATGGGTATGTTTACCTGCCATCACTTTATCGTGGAGTGTGGCGGTTACGACCAGTTCCTCATTTTCCTTGAAACGTCGTGCTGTTTCTTTTACAATGGCGAAAGCTCTTGCAAGAACCTCTAACAGAACATCCTCAAGTTTATCATTTCGATCTTCTTCTAATTTATCAACCAGATTGAAAACCTCTTCCTTCTCGTGAATATCCAGGTCCGGATTATCTTCTATTTTTTTATGGAGAGCTGTTATTTCAGCATCAATATCAGCAAGCTTATCATCAATATGTTTCTTGACTTCCTCGGTTCTCCCACGAAGCTCATCGTTAGATAAACCAGCAAGCTTCTCATACTCCTCATTGGTCTGATCCACATAGGGCAGGATCTCTTTAATATCCCGCTCCGATTTGGTGCCAAAAACCTTTTTAATGCCTTTAGTGATTAAACCTAGCATGGTGATTTAGATATATTAATTATGTGCGAAGGCCAAAGTTACATTGTTTTTAACATATATTATAAACTATATAAGTGGATTATTGTGCTATTGGCAACTTGGTTTTTTCGAATTGATGATAAAAAAAATGCCAGTTCATGAATCATCCTATTGCATATAAAACAATGGTGATCCCTCCTCAGAAGTATATTAATTTCGGGCAAACGATGACTTACAGTGAACAAAATCTCTCATGATTGTTTATCCGCTTTCTCAGTAAATATAACAATGGGATTTTCATTAATATCTGTAGTGAAATAAAGAAATTCAGAACCTCCCTCTTTCAACCCCAAACGATTCCTTAAATCCTCGGTTGTTATTCTGAAGTTTCGGGTTGATATGTTAGCTTTATTTAAACCCTTGAATTGCTTTCCTCCTTTGAACGGCTCAAATTTCTTTATTCTGAACCTTCGTCCCGGTACATCCGAATTCAATATTGACGACGTATATAAATGACTATTCGGGTGAAGTTTTTTAAGGTTAAAACGGTTGGCAAATAACCTGAATGCTCCAGCTTTCAGGATGGCAGCATTGGGTTCGTAAAGAAAGTTGAGTGGTTTGTCAAATGCCACGGAGGATTCCAACTCTTCTTCAGGATAGAAATTAAAAATCTCATCATTTTCGGATTTGAAATTTACAGCTTCAATCCTCAAATCCTGTGTTCTCCCACTATTCAATAAAAACAGTATTTCTTTTACTTCATTCCTTACTGCTACTACATAAACTTTTCCGATGTGCCATATAATATGGGCCTGCCAACAGTTTCAGCTTTCCCTTTAATCTCAATCAACTCTTTTTCTAACAGTTTTTGAGTTGTATAATCACAGTTAACACCCCGGATCTGCTCAATTTCGGATTTCGTGACAGGTTGTTTGTATGCAATAATAGATAAGGTCTCAAGAGCAGAATTTGATAGTCTTTTTTTCGACTGTTGTTTTAAAAGGATACCAATACTGGACTGGTAAGCTGGTTTTGTCAGGAATTGATAACCTCCTGCAGATTTCTCGATGTTGAAAGAAAATTCTTCACCTTCATATTTTTTTCTTAGACGTTCAATGCTATCATTAATGTCCTTTTCAGGAACATCAGCTTCAAACATTTCGGTAAGACAATTTATAAGTTCATCAACTTTAATTGGTTTTGGTGAACAGAAAATAAGTGCCTCAATATGATTGGTCAGAAAGTCCAATTAGTTGTTCTTGGATAATTTAGCTTCGATACAATGCATGGTATGGGGAACTGCTTTAAGTCTTTCTTTGCTTATCAGTTTGCCTGTATCAACACATATACCGTATGTGCCATTTTTGATCCTAACCAAAGCATTTTCAAGGCTATTTATAAACTTTTGCTGCCTGGCGGCGAGTTGACTAAGACTTTCCTTTTCCATTGTATCTGCTCCATCCTCAAGTAATTTACTTGTGCCATTGGTTGTATCAGTGCCACTATCATTACTTCTGCTCAGTGTCTCTTTGATATAATTAAGTTCTTTTTTTGCTTTTCCCAGTTTATCAAGAATCAGATTTTCAAATTCTTTAAGCTCCTTTGGCGAATACTTGGTCTTCTCTGCCTTTCCCATGTCTGTATAAATTTGTATTGAATAATTAACTCGGTTATCTTAGAACCTATATTTAACCGGACTCACGGTCCAATTATTGAAGCGCAAAGTTGTAAATTTACCTGTATATTAAAAAATATTTTTAATTATTTAAGGTATAGAATATTTACGCGATATGATTAATATGAAAATACTCATTTACGGTCTGTTTACCTACATATTAATTCAATATCTTGTTCAAGATCCAGTAAATGCACAAGGCGATAACACCCAATTTCCTATTACAATAGTGATTCATGGCGGAGCAGGAACGATCACAAGGGAGAATATGACTTCTGAAAAAGAAGACGTTTATCGGACTAAATTAACCGAAGCCCTCGATGCCGGATATACCGTTCTTGAATCAGGAGGAAATTCCCTGGATGCTGTAACTACAGCCATTACAATTCTGGAAGATTCACCATTGTTTAATGCCGGGAAAGGAGCCGTTTTTACCAGTGAAGGTAAAAATGAACTGGATGCTTCCATTATGGAGGGTAAAACCAGGACCGGAGGTGCCGTGGCGGGAGTTACAACAATAAAAAATCCAATACTGGCTGCAAGGGCTGTAATGGAGAAATCTGAACATGTTCTTTTAACGGGTATAGGTGCAGAGGAATTTGCAGAACAAAATGGCCTGGAGATCGTTGATCCGGAATATTTTTATACAGAAAAAAGATATAAAAGTCTTGAACGGGCAAAACAAATAGAACAAGAAGAAGGATTTCACAGAACCCATGAACATACTAACCACAAATTTGGTACAGTTGGTGCTCTGGCCCTTGATATAAACGGGAACCTTGTCGCGGGCACATCAACAGGAGGTATGACAAACAAGAAATATGGGAGGATAGGAGATTCACCTATTATTGGAGCCGGAACTTATGCTGATAATAATTCATGTGCAGTATCAGCTACCGGACATGGCGAATACTTTATTCGCTATGTTGTGTCATATGATGTAGCCGCTAGAATGATGTACCTGAAGGAATCAGCTAAACAAGCTGCAGAAACAGTTATAAATAATAAACTGAAGAAAGTGGGTGGATCTGGTGGGATTATTGTCCTTGATAAAGATGGTAATATTGCCATGCCATTCAATACTCCTGGGATGTATCGTGGATTTAAAAAGCAGGGAGAGAAAGCACAGGTTTTCATATATGAAGATTAAAATCTCGATCCAACTACTACTGTTTCCTTAAATCGCCTGATATCACCGTTGAGATTCCAGGCTTCGATGAAAATAATGTAATAACCGGAGTTTGATTTTAATCCCTGATCATTACTGCCATCCCATGTAAAAAGCCCACTGGTTCCCAGAATTGCATTCTGAGCAATGGACCTGACCTTTCTTCCCTCCATATTGTAAACTTCAACATTTGCATTGAATCCCGGATCAGCCATCTGATAGTTGATAGTAACCATCTGCATCGATACACCATAATCCGGAATGAAAACTTTTGGATCAATCATAATTTCACCAATGTATTCTTTAGCGATTTTACTTTGAGAATTTTTTACTCCTGGCGTTCCGTATCCTGAATCATACGATGCTGAGTGCCAGTTTTCAGGATTATTGGTATTATGATCAGTATAAATCCTTTCCAGGGATACACCTTCAGTATCATATAAAAGTCCATTATGGTAGCTATCCTTGTAAAAGAAATAGTCACTGAACCGCCTATCAGGCATAATTAAACATATTTCACCCTGACTATTTGGAAGGATTGGTAACTGATCTACTTTGAGAATATGCTCATCCGGAGCAAACGGAAAATCTGCTTTCAATAATTTAGGATCCTGGCACAAAGCAAGATATGAACCTGGAGCCATAACCAAGTTTGACGATGTAATAGGAGTTGAATACTCGATGTTGTTTTCTGTTAACCTGGCAACTTCCCAGTTGTTAAGGTCTATATGTTTATCTGAAGTATTGTATATCTCGATAAATTCTGCACCTCCGGGTAAAGGTTGAAAAAGGAGTTCATTAATCAGGATATCAGCTGAATCCGGATCTTTAGGTAAAATAAGTGAAAATGAGGTGTATCCATCCTGAATAATATTACCTGCACAATCGGTGATATTAGTTGCTTCGATGTGATAGATTGTCCCTTTCACAAGGTCATCTCGAAATATTAGACACACATTTTTGCCTTCACAGAAATTGTAATAAATGCCAGATAGAATCGCCCCATTACTGATATCTACTTTGCTGTTATTTACTATATAAGGATGAAGTTGTTCATCAAAAGAAAGGATCACGGAATCTGGGGAAACAGAGATTGCCTGAATCAATCTCGGACCAGTCAAGTCCGGATAATCCTCTGAAATGGAATTTTCAGAGCCAGGGGTTCCTCCAATATGGCTTTGTGAGGCTTTCCAGTTTCCAGTCCGGTGTGGGAATTTTGCATCAATCATTTCCATAGAATATCCACCATCATCCTTATCGATACTTCCATACCATTCATTTGAATACTTCAAGATGTGTATGGGATCGTGCAGAGAATCAAGAAGCAGGATTTGATCCCCTTTGTTATTAATTGACGGAAATGATTTAATTTCCAAAGCATCACAATAATTTTCCAGGGAGGTTGCACTTGATGATTTACAGAGTACCAGGTATTCTTTCGGAAAAAGGTTATACGAGGGAAGGAACATGGAATCCTTACCAACGATCAGTAAACAATGGATTAGATTAATAATGTTATCTGTTGGATTAAAGATCTCCAGATACTCTGTTTCTGGTAAACCTATCGATGGCAGCGGATCAGCCATGATTTCAGTAATAACAACTTCCTGAAAACCTGGCATTTTACCTATCCCATTCCTGAAAATAGTATCCTGCATTACATTACCTGCGCAATCTGTTACTTCAGTCAGGATGATTTCATAAATTTCTCCCTGGGAGAAATTTCTGTCAAACGATACCCTGAATTCGTCATTCCACTCATTTGAAAAGATTTCGTCGACAATAAATCCATTGAACTGAATATTTTCAGATTTTAATCCCGGAAATTCAACAGGTTCTGAAAAAGTTAATATAATTATGTTCTGATGTATTTTGCTGTTCACCAGATATGGAGGTGCCATATCAGGTGAATCGTTATAAACTGAATTAACTGATGATGGTGTTCCACCAGTCGAATTTTCCGAGACTCGCCAATTAGCAGGATAATCACATGCCAGGTACGGATTGATACGTTCAATGCTCCACCCTCCGTTTTTCTTTTCCGGGTCAGTTATTAAATCCGGGTCATATATGAACATATCAATTAGTTTTTCTTCCGGGTCGATCAGGCTGATTAATTCACCATCATTATTGATGGCGTTCCAATCAATCATTCCGATCGCATTGAGTTCTTCACTAAATAGATCGGCTTCAGCCATCCGGCATAATATGAGGAAATCATCTGGGTATATAATGCAAGATGGAAGTGGATTCTCATTGAGTTCAAAATCGGAGAGGTTTATGGCATATTCAGTTTTGTTGAATAATTCAATATATTCCACTTCAGGTAGATTAACTGCTGGAGTTGGATCACCGAGTATTTCATTAATAATAATGTCGCCTGTTTCTGCTTTATATGGCGTATAATATGTGAAATAGTATATCTCCCCATTCAGGGTGATGCCATCCGAACTCTCTACATTGTAAATACCAAGGCGATAGTCAGTATTATTATAGAGTGTAGGGAAATATAATATGATCCTGTTTTCGCCTGGAAATGTCAAAATTGAGTCTGGTTGAACATTTCCAGGATTTAATACATAATTATCCCGGTTTTCAGCAGATAACAGATGAAATGTTCTATTGAATTTCACATTTATTGAATTTGGCAATTCAGACCATACTGTATCAATATAAAATGATTCGGAATAGAACTCCGGATCGTTTTTGATAATTAAGTCATCGAAGAAAAACTTATCGGATCTTGTGGTGGTATATGTACAGAGGAACCCAAAATAACCAGCCGGAAGATATGTGTCATCTGATGCTTTCCCTTCCAATGAATATTTATTACTGCCTGTCACATCAGAGAATAGACTCCATTCTGCAGACTCTTCTCTAATTAACAGAATACGGACTTTCACCTCTGATAAATCAATTTTACCATCTTCTCCATCAATTATTTTAACCGATTCTTCTCGAAGGCCATCCTGCCTGAACAGGCTGATTTCATCATTTGTCCCACCAATTCGCAGGAAATATCCATGTAAAGGGTTTTTTAAGTTCAGATTATCAGAAACTAAATATATGTCACAGAAGTTCTGTCCTGAGGGATTGAATTTGAGATTAATATAAAACTCATATCCAATGTTAGAAGCTTCTAATCCATTGGTTGATAGAAACGCTAATCCGGATCCATCAGGATCAAATAGTCTGAGAACTTCCAATTCAACAACAAATTTATCAGCATCTCCTGACCAGGCAGGATCTGATGAATAATTGTTGTCAGTGAAAGAGTCGTAAATCTGGCCAAATACTGAATTACATAGCAGTATGACCATGCTGGTTGAAACAAAGCGCATAAGATCATTCAGTTAGCTGATTCAAGATAGGAAAGATAAATCAAAATGTACTAATTTTACAGCCTGAATTTAAATTTTTTAAGATGGAAAGTAAGTTAAAATTAGCTGTAGTTGGCGCTACAGGTCTGGTTGGTGGAGAAATGCTTAAAGTTATTGAAGAGCGTCTGTTTCTTTATGATGAATTGTATCTTGTCGCATCCCAGCGATCAGTTGGCAAAAAGATCGAGTTTAAAGGGATTGAACATACTGTTATTGGAATGCAGGAAGCGGTAGATCTGAAACCGCATATTGCCATATTTTCAGCTGGAGGTTCTACATCCCTGGAATGGGCCCCGAAATTTGAAGAGGCTGGTTCGGTTGTTGTCGATAATTCTTCAGCCTGGCGA
>JBHOSY010000042.1:0-26926 GCA_042584165.1 Bacteroidota bacterium
TTCACAAACATACTGTTTTATCGAGACTTCGGAAAGTCGAATCCGATTCATTTAACTTGAATTTTGTTGAACAGATCACAAATTGTTATTTTTCGCACAGCTAACTTTTTAAAAATGAAGACAAATCCAACAATATTAAGAAGGCAATTTATCAAGAAATCAATTTTCCTGGGAACTGCCTTTACATTGACACCTTATACTTACTCCAGTTCTGGCAACACAGGAGTTATAATGACAGTCCTGGGACCTATCGATCCAGGTGAAACAGGAAATATTCTAGCACATGAACATATTCTAGTTGACTTTATAGGTGCAAAAGAAACCGGTTATCACCGCTGGGACAGGGAGGTAGTAACTAATGCGATTGCACCGTATATTGATGAGGTGAAAAAATTCGGGTGTAAAACCATCTTCGAATGTTCGCCGGAGTATATTGGCAGGGATCCGTTGCTTTTGAAACTGGTTTCTGAAAGGATGCAGATAAATCTAATCACCAATTCAGGTTTATATGGAGCCCACGACAACAAATTCATTCCCGAATATGCATATGAAGAATCAGCAAAACAGTTATCAAAGCGATGGATTAAGGAATGGGAAGATGGTATTGAAAATACAGGAATTAAACCGGGATTTATTAAAATCGGGGTAAATCCGGGAGCTTTATCTGATTTGCATAAGAAATTAGTAATAGCCGCAGCACTTACCCATAAAAAGACCGGCTTGACAATCGTAGCACATACAGGACCTGCTTCCACAGCTTTTGAAGAATTAGAATTACTAAAGCGGGAAGGTGTTAAACCTGATTCATTTATCTGGGTACACGCCCAGAGTGAAAAGGATTTAGATAAACACCTGGAAGCAGCCAGTACAGGTGCCTGGGTTAGTCTGGATGGAGTAAATACCAGAAATATTGATAATTATGTCAGGATGATTACGAATCTCAGGGATAATGGTGGTTTTCACAGGACGCTGGTCTCTCACGATGCCGGATGGTATTCGCCCGGAGAACCAGATGGTGGAGATTTCAGAGGATTTGGTACAGTATTTAACAAACTTTGTCCTGCTCTGCTCAATTCGGGATTTACATTAAATGAAATTGACCAGTTATTAAAAACAAATCCGAGGGAAGCGATGATAGTACGAAAACGGTTGATATAAATTCTTCGTGCTAAAATACCTTATTTGCGTCCTTTGTGGTTTAAAATAATAAACGCTATTTTAGAACCCCTGAAAATTGGATGAGAATCCTCAAATTGATCAGATTTTGTGCATTAAATTTTTAAATTTACGTGAATTTTAAACTAAGTTTTTTTATCTAATCAATATACAATTATGAAAAACAAAGGAAAATCAAAAATGAGTCGTAGGAAATTCATTGGTGGTACATTGACCGCAGCTGCTGGCGTTACCATCGTGCCGAGGCATGTACTTGGTGGAACGGGTTTCAAGGCTCCAAGTGATACACTCAATATTGCTGGTGTTGGTGTTGGTGGTATGGGTTTTGCTAATTTAAAAAACCTGGAGTCACAAAACATCGTAGCGCTGTGTGATGTAGACTGGAAATATGCTAAAGGATGCTTCGAATATTTCCCGAAGGCTAAGAAATTTTGGGACTTCAGAGAAATGTATGACAAGATGGGCAATGATATTGATGCTGTGGTTGTGGCAACCGCGGATCATACACATGCTATAGTCGCTTCTCATGCAATCACCATGGGTAAACATGTATATGTACAGAAACCTCTTACCCACTCTGTATATGAATCACGACTCCTTACAAAACTTGCCAAGAAATATAAGGTAGCTACACAAATGGGTAACCAGGGTGCTTCAGGTGCTGGTGTTGCCGAAACATGTGAATTAATATGGAGTGGTGCTTTAGGTGAAATAACAAAAGTTGAATCCTTTACAGACAGGCCTATCTGGCCACAGGGTCTTAATACACCTGATCAGGGACATTGGGTGCCTGATACATTAAATTGGGATCTATTTACCGGTCCGGCAAAAAAGGTTCCTTACAATGCATTGTATCATCCGTGGAACTGGCGGGGATGGTGGAATTACGGAACTGGTGCACTGGGTGATATGGCCTGCCATATTCTACATCCCGTATTTGAAGGATTGAAACTTGGGTATCCTACAAAGGCGCAGGGTAGTTCAACTCTATTACTCAATGATTGTGCTCCTTCTGCCCAAGCAGTAAAATTGACTTTCCCGGCAAGAGCCAAATTCGGCAAGGTTAAAATGCCTGAAGTTGAAGTATCATGGTTTGATGGAGGAATCAAGCCAATGCTGCCAGACAACTGGCCAGCAGGTAAGAACCCGAACAAATCTGGTGGTGGAACATTCTTCTATGGAACGAAAGACGTCCTTCATGCTGGATGCTATGGCGTGCAACCAGAATTACTTTCAGGGAATAAGCCGCAGGTTGCCAAAACCGAGAGAAGGGTTGAAGAGGAAATAGGCAAAAAATGGAATCGTGGTGGACACGAGGCCGACTGGGTACGCGCATGTAAGGAAAGCCCGGAAAGCCGAGTGCCTTGTACCTCTGATTTTGCAGAAGCAGGACCATTCAATGAAATGGTAGTAATGGGTGTTTTAGCTGTCAGACTGCAGAGTTTGAATAAAACACTTGAGTGGGATGGTCAAAACATGAAATTCACAAATATTTCTGATAGTGAAAAGGTCAGAACTGTTATTAAGGATGGTTTTGCTATTCATGATGGGCACCCAACCTTTGATAAAGACTGGACTGAACCAGTTTCTGCTAATGCTTATGCAAATGAATTAATCAAGCATAATTACAGAGATGGCTGGTCATTGCCTGATATGCCGGCGTAAATAAAATTTATATCCAAGGGATGCCATCTTTATATAAAGATGGCATCCCTTAATAATCCAATTTAACTAGCTATGTCAATAAATATAACAGATCCCTTAGAAGAGGATCATTTCTATCATATCTTCAATCGCGCAATTGATGGAAATCAGTTGTTCTATCAAGAAAGGAATTTTACTTTCTTCTTGTGGAAATTGAATGAATATCTATCAGCCTTTATCGATCTGTATTCATATTGTTTATTACCAAATCATTTTCATTTATTGTGTTATACTAAATCCATTGAGATTAATGGTGAATCTATCTCTCAAGCTTTCAGGAGACTGTTCATTTCTTACTCCATGGCTATCAACAAACAGGAAGAACGAATGGGATCCCTATTTATGAAACCATTTAAACGTAAAAAAATCGATGACGATGATTACCTTGCAACTGTGATGTCATATATTCATTTAAATCCGTTAAAGCATGAATTATCTACAAGTTTTTCGGACTACAAATGGAGTTCATATAATGACATACTCTGGGGAAACAAGATATTGAAATGTAAAGAGGTAATCCAGCTTTTCGGCTCTAGAGATGAATATATTAATCATCATAAAATACAATCTCAATTATTTAAAGTTATTCATAGAGATGCCATCTTTATATAAAGATGGCATCTCTAGGTTTATATAATAAAATCATGTCAATCTTTTCTTTCTTAAAGACTTTTAAATCAGTAAAAAGAATCTATCAAAGAGAAATCCGGGAACAGTTTTCAAAAATGGAAGTATCCCAGGATATCATAACTGAAGAAGATATCAGTCATCTCCCTGATCCTGTACAACGATATTTCAGATATACTGGCTGGATTGGTAAAGAAAAAGTGTATAATGCAATGATTCGCTGGGAGGGGTTAATAAAAATGAAACCAGATAAAAAGTTTATCAAATTAAAATCCAGCCAATATAATTTCACTTCACCTCCCGCAAGAATTGTCCACTTAAAGAACATTATTATCGGAGGCAGGGATAAATATATTGATGGGCGTGGAAATATGCTTATTAAACTACTGTCAAGATTTACAGTAGCTAATGAATCGGGTGAGCACATGGATCGATCAGCCCTTATCACCTATCTGAATGATATCTGCTTACTGGTACCAGGGGCGTTATTTGATGATCGTATTTCCTGGAAGGCCATGGATACAAAATCTGCTGAAGTAATTATCAGAGATTCAGGATATACAGTATCAGCCGTCCTGCATTTTAATGATGATGGAGCGTTAATCAATTTCGTAACACATGACCGATATATGGATAACATGTACGAACCAGTGAAATGGTCAACACCTGTCAGTGACTACAAAGATTTTAATGGAATTAACATACCAGGCAAAGGGGCGGCTATCTGGCATCTGGAGGAAGGTGATTTTTTATATGTGAAATTCAACTTGATGGATATAAAGTATAATTTGAAAAATTGGGACTGAGTCTTGGCCAGATTCAAACTAACCCCCCTCCTTCTCGACTTCTATCCCTGTAAGAACACCGTTTCTCATCAATATGACCTTTATAATGTCCCTCCAGGGAGTGACAGATCTCAGGTCTGGAAAGCCAGGTATTATTGCTATCCAGGCATAATTCTTTTTTGATCTTTTCTTCACCCTTCTGAGTTACTTCATATAATTCTACTTCTTCAACATCTATCTTATATTTAGCCAGGTATTCAACTAATCCACAAAGTGTATCAGAATAACAATTAACATATAGTGGCTCAAGATCCTGTTCAGGAAAAACATTTATCTCAGCCATATAAGTGTATGGTATTGTAGGATCATATTTGGATTTTGGTCCCAGCAACTTTCTAATCACACTCATGATTTATTTATTGATTTGATGATTTATTTATTTGGTGATTTAATAACTGATATATTTTGATATAATATACAAATTGTTTTTGATTCTTTATCTTGCTGATGCTTATTTTGATATACAAAAAAATGCAAAGATATTTAGTATTCCTGATATTCTTTATACTGGCAGGTTCTTACTCGTGTATCCAGAAAAAGAGCGCCGAAACGATGGTTGAAACCTCAACTCCTGAAATCGATATGGACAAATTGATTGCCTGGTGTATTGTCCCATTTGACATTAAAGAACGTACACCTCAGCAACGTATTGAGATGCTCAAAGAACTGGGTTTTAAGAGTTATGCCTATGATTGGCGAACAAAACATCTGCCGGAAATGTCTCAGGAATGGATATTGGCAAAGGATAATGGAATTAATGTATGTGCTGTATGGATGTGGATCGGTACTAATACTGATCATCCAGGACAACTCAGTGAATCCAATGAAATCTTATTGAAAACAATCAAAGAAACCGGATTAAAAACACAGATCTGGGTGGGCGTCCAGGAAAGTTACTTTGAAAACGTGGAAGAAAACATTGCCATTGAAAAAGCAACAGAAATGGTTAGGTATTTATGCCAGCGTGTTGAAGAAGTTGGTGGAGAACTGGCACTTTATAATCACGGAGGCTGGTTCGGCGAACCAGAAAACCAGGTAAAGGTTATCGAAAACCTTAAGGAGTATAAAATTGGTATAATATACAATTTTCACTATGGACATGATCATATCAATAGATTCCCTGAAGTCTTGTCAATAATGAAACCTTACCTTTACACGGTAAACCTAAACGGTATGAAAAAAGAAGGCCCAATGATTTTACCATTTGGAGAAGGGGATTATGAAAAACAAATGTTAAAAACACTAATCGATTCAGGGTATGATGGTCCACTTGGTATTGTTGGACTTGTAGAAGATGCTGATGTAAAGGTTATACTGAAGCAGAATCTGAAAGGATATTCCGAGATCATCCAAGGATTCTGAAGCACAATTACATTTTTAATACATTCAGTTCATATTTTATGCTAAGTAAATACATCTGGACTAGTATTCTTATTGTTTTTATTATTACAGGTTGTTCAACAACAGAAAATACTGAAGAAATAACTGTCAGTAGACCAAACATTGTAATCCTGTATGCTGATGACATGGGGTATGGTGACCTGGCAATTCAGAACCCGGAATCATAAATTCCAACACCAAACCTTGATAAAATTGCTAATGAGGGAATTCGCTTCACCGATGCTCATAGCTCTTCCGGTATTTGTACGCCCAGCAGGTATTCACTTCTGACAGGCAGGCATCACTGGCGAAAATTTCACGGAATCGTGAATTCATTTGATGAACCGGTGATTGACAACGCGAGATTAACGTTGCCTGAAATGTTAAAATCACGGGGATATGCCACCGCCTGCATTGGGAAATGGCACCTGGGCTGGAACTGGCCGATTGTTAATCCGCCATCCTTAAAAAAGGAGATGTGGGGAAGAGAGGTCTTATACTATGCAACGGAAGACATCGACTGGTCAAAACCAGTTTCAGGCGGTCCATTGGATCATGGATTCGATTATTATTTTGGTGATGACGTACCAAATTTTCCACCCTATGCATGGATTGAAAATGATAAAGTTGTTACCATACCCACATTACCCCTCACTGAAAATCCCCCGACTGCTGAAGGTTCCTGGGAAGCACGTCCCGGTCCCATGGTAGATGGCTGGCAGATGGATGCTGTGATGCCTGAATTGACAAAAAAAGCGGTTAAATGGATAAACGAACAAAAAAGAAGTGAGAAACCATTTTTCCTCTATTTCCCTTTTACTTCTCCCCATGCACCTATTGTTCCGGCAAAAGAGTTTATCGGAAAATCCCAGGCAGGAGGGTATGGTGATTTCATGTTTCAAACTGACTGGACTGTGGGTGAAGTGCTTAAAGCTCTGGAAAAAAATGGTTTTCGAAATAATACGCTAGTTATTTTCACAAGTGATAACGGACCTGAACACTATGCATATGACAGGATAAGAAATTTCGATCATAGAAGTATGGGGCCTTTAAGGGGTTTGAAACGGGATATCTGGGAAGGAGGTCATCGTGTACCTTTCATTGCCCGATGGCCGGAAATGATTAAAAGTAACCTCGTAAAAACTGCACTTATCTGTCAAACCGATATAATGGCCACCATTGCTTCAATAATTGATTATGATTTACCAGATGATTCTGCCGAAGACAGTTATGATCAGTCCATTAATCTTTTTGGAACCAGTGAAGTAGATATCCGTAGTGTACAGATTCATAACACATTCGCTGATCATTATGCCATAAGAAAAGATGACTGGCTATTAATAAATGCTAAATCCGGCGAAGTGACAAAAGAACCTGAATGGTACCTGGAGGATAACGGATACGTTGAAAATGAACATGACCAGGCACTTTTTAATCTTAGTGATGACGTGTCACAACATATAAACCTCATCTCAGATAATCCCGGAAAGGCACAAGAATTGGATTCAATATTACAAAAGATCCGTGAGCAGGGATATAGTTCTCCAAGGTTAGAAGATAGTAATTAAGAAACCAAAATTATCTCTTTTCTATCCTACTTCACCTGGGATTACTCGAAGATGACCCCAGAATTATACTTACCCATAAAAATCCATATAATGTGTTAAGTATGGATCATGATTCCCCAACTCGTAGTATGCGGCTGATGAATATTGAAACTTTGCGAAATCTTTAACCAGATTCCATGATCCTAGAACCGGATTTTCATGAATATAATCGAGTTTTTGTTCAATTACTCTTCTAGAATAACAAGGTTTTGCATCAAAAGAATCAAACCATACTTTATGTTTTTGTCCTTTTTGTTTTTCTCGATTTGAGATGAAATCTGATAATATTCTGGTAAGTAGTGTGGAGCCTTCATTATTTTTCAGCCTTTTAATAATCTCATATGATAGAAACCTTTTCCCTTCACCAATAATCTTATTTGAGGGACGAATTGGATCTTGATGATAAATTAGTAAATGCAAATGATTTGGCATGATTACATACCCGAGTAACAATTCATTTTCCTTGTTTAGCCTAGCAAACCAACTGTAGATGCAATCATACAGATTTGACAATTCAATTAAGGGTATCCACTCATAACATGTTATTGTTATAAAGTAGGCTATACCTTTTTCATCATGAATTCTTCTGATTGACATAACTGGTTATAGATTAATAAATCTACTGATATTTTGCCGATAATAAAACTAATATTGAAATAGTTGATCGGGGTCCTCTGTGAGTGACCCCAGTAGCAATTATAACATTTAGAACCATCAACAAATCACTAACAACATACTTACAATGAAAACAATCTTAAAAAAATATTCATAATGTGACCATATAGTCGCTTTTTTATATTATATTTGTGACCGCATGGTCGCTACAAAATAAAATGCCATTAAAAACCTTTTATAATCTGCCTAAGAAAAGAAGATTAGAGATCATTGATGCAGCCTATGAAGAATTTGCATTGCATGAGTACAGAAATGCGTCAATAAATAATATCGTGAGTAAATTGAACATAGCTAAAGGTTCATTTTACAGGTATTTTACAAATAAGAAAGATCTGTATTTCTACCTTATTACATATGCCGAAAAAATGAGATTTGAACAGGTGGATGCCCTACTCTCAGGAAAGGAGATGGATTTCTTTGACCTGATTACAGAGAATTTTGCCATGAAGATCAAATTCGATATGGAATTTCCATTATACAGTGCGTTCCTGTACAATGTCATGCAAGAGAAGAACAATGATGACCTGGGCAATATTCAGTTGCAGATCAAACAACGAATATTAGATATCGTGGTGAAAATGTTAGCACCACGGATCGAACAAAAGGAAATACGTTCAAATCTATCTGTTTTCGATATGGCATATCTTGTCATACAGGTCCAATGGGGTATCTATGATTACCTGGAAATTAAATATGGTGTTAATTTTCGTGAAAATGCCAGGAATAAAAGATCCGTATTCACTATTCCAAAAGAAGAAATATTAAAGGATGTAAAATCCTTTTCCATGTTATTGCGAAATGGAATGAGAAATTAATTTGTATGATTAAAGTTGAACAACTAATTTACACCTACCCGGGATCTGAAGATCCCGTTCTTAAAGACATTAGTTTTGAAATTGGGAAGGGCGAGATATTCGGATTTTTAGGTCCATCCGGCGCCGGTAAAAGTACCACCCAAAAAGTATTGAATGGGATTCTTAAACATTTTAAGGGTTCTGTATTTGTAAACGGGAACGATCTATCCAGGATCAACAGATCATTTTATGAAAAGATCGGTGTTGCATTTGAGTTCCCTAACTTATACACTAAGCTCACCGCATTGGAGAATCTAAAATTGTATGCCTCATTCTACAATACTGTTACAGCAGATCCTGAATATTTACTGGATCTGGTAGGATTAACTGATGATAAAAACATACGTGTGGAAGCTTATTCAAAAGGCATGAAGATGCGGTTGAATTTTATCAGATCAATACTCAATAATCCTGAAATATTGTTTCTTGATGAACCAACTGCGGGATTAGATCCGGTTAATGCCCGAAGAATGAAAGATATAATCCTTGATCTTCAAAATAAGGGGACTACCATATTCCTGACCACACACAATATGTCAGATGCAGATGAATTATGTGGCCGCCTGGCCTTTATAGTTGAGGGTCAGCTTCCGGTAATTGATACAACACATGCATTAAAACTTAAACATGGGAAAAAAGTGATAAAGGTGGAATTCCGAATAAATGGATCCACGCACATAGAAGAATTTGAATTAAAGGATCTGTCTGAAAATCAGCGTTTTCAATCTATTCTTGCCACTGAAGAAATAGAAACCATTCACACTCAGGAAGCTACCCTGGAAAGTATATTTATTAAAGTGACGGGTAAAAAACTCACTTAATTGAAAACAATTGAAACAGCTACTCAAATATGACATAACATTGCAATGGAGGCAGGGTTTCTGGCTTGTGTATTTCATTGTTAGTGTGGCTTTTGTGGTGATTTTATTCAATATCCCACAGACGCACCGACTGCCTGTAACTATATACATACTCCTTTCTGATACATCTATCCTGGGCATAACATTTGTAGGGGCGCTGATACTCCTGGAAAAGCAACAGAATGTTTTACATAGTCTATTCGTAACTCCTTTGTCAATCCGGAATTACCTTATTTCTAAAACCACCTCCCTCACATTGCTTATCACCTTTATGTGTCTTCTGATATTGCTTCCTGTTAATTCTCCAGGATGGCATTTTATCCCGATTCTGTGTGCTACTATCTTATCATCCATCATATTTACATTGCTGGGTCTTGGTATCTCATCTCAGGCAAATACGATTAACCAGTACCTAGGCAGAATGATAGGATTTTCAATTTTTATTCCAGTCCCGGTTATCCCATTTATCATGTTTGATAATTTTAAGTGGCTTATAATATTTCCAATAAATGCCGCATTGGATATCATGTTAAACGTCATTGACGGAACTGCGACTGCATTAATTTATATAGATTTAATCATCCTCATTTTCTGGACATTCATTGCATACTACTTTGCATATAATGAATTCAAAAAACATGTATTAAACAATTAACTGCAATTCGATGAAACTAACAGTGCTGAAATATGATCTTCACCAGATAAGGAATGATCCAATGTTGATCTTAAGCACAATTGCTCCAATTCTAATTTGGATGATTCTCAAATATATTTTCCCAATTCTGGCTACGGTTGCTGATAATCAGTGGAGCATTGATATCAATCCATATTTTTTACATACAGCTGTAGCATTACTGACGCTAATCCCTATGTTATTCGGAATTATCTATGGGTTTATACTGCTTGATGAACGGGATGCCGGAATAATAACTGCCATATCTGTTACCCCACTTGGAAAATCCGGCTATTTAAAATTAAGGATGACTTTTCCGGTGATATTCAGTTGCCTGGCCGTTATGGTATACTGCATCACGTTGAACATTTCAGAACAATTAGCATTTGGACAACTTTTTATTCTTGCCCTGATATTATCATTGAACGCGCCTATCCTGCTGTTATTTCTGGGGGCATTTGCCAGCAACAAGGTGGAAGGGATTGCTATTTCCAAGGGATTTGGATTGTTACTTACTGCCATTCTGATCGATTATCTTGTTCCTCCACCCTATGACTGGTTGGCCGGTTACAGTCCATTATTCTGGATTGAACGGGCGTATTTTTCAACCGGATTGAACGAATATATCGTTTATACTGTCATTTCTCTAATCACACACTTACTGCTTTTTGGTTGGCTGTTAAGAAAGTTTGAAAATAAGAGTATCTAGGGCAGAAATTCGTTGTTCATATTGAGCCATCTCAAAAGGCTGTTTTGTTTACTACCGAGATCATCGAAAAATAGTTATCCCAGGGAATATAGTCTGGAATGCTATTACCCGATCCCAATGCATATCCTCCTTTATTTTTAGTTAGTTCAAGCAGTTTCTCTGCCCTTTCTCTGATTTTTTCAGGTGTGCTTCTTGCCAGGAAATCCATGTCTATCCCCCCCATGAGCGCAATCCGGTCACCCCAGAGATTATATGCTTCCTCAACCGGTGTGATTATATCTTCAAATGAATGCTTCCCATCAAACTTCATATCCTCGATCACGTCCTCCATGACCTCCATTAAATTGCCACAAGAATGAAGAATTGCTGGCTTTCCTGCACTATGGATAGCTTCTGTCATTTTTTTGTGCCAGGGAAATACAAATTTTCGCATCATGTCAGTTGACAGCATGGTTTGGGACTTGAAACCCCAATCGTCATTTACGATTAATGCTCCAACCGGATCATAACTGCTAACCAGCTTATAAAACTTCAATAACCTTGATCCCACAGCATCAAATATATCTTTAGCCAGATCTTCATCCTCATAAATCATAAAACACAATCGTTCAAATCCAACCAGTTCAATCACATTTTCAAGTACTCCTCCCGGTCCTGATGCGATCAGTTTCATTCCGGCCGGTAAAAAAATATCCAGATCGTTATATATATCATAATATCCATCCTCGGGATCAGGCCAATCATATTTTTCAAAACCTTCTCTGTCAGAAATTACAAATCCCTCATTTAGAGATTTACTCTCAATCTGATTAACCTCATCTTTGTGAAACCATAAAGTATCAGTATAGGTGGATGGGACTGTAGCATAATCATAATCGGCCTTATAAAAGGCTTGTATAATAATTTTGAGTTTTTCTAGATTATCTTCAGCGGCCTTAATATCTTTTCCTGCCAGATAACTATATAAATCCTCATTCAGGAAAAACTCAAATAACACCGGTTTCTCCAGTGGTTGGAAAGAAAATACTTTCAGAAAATTGTTAAAATCCGGGTTTATTTTCTCCATTTAATAAAGGTCATAATCAGTCCTTAATTGCTTTTAAGATTACTTATGAATTCAAGCGCGCTGGAATAACTGTCGTCAATGGGTGATTTCTCAAAAAATATAATTCCATACCTGGTTATTGTGTGGCCTGGTAGCAATGGCCCGATAGATGGATGGGAATGGATACAATCAAGTCCACCTGGATTTACATCTACTCTGGCGGATTTATCCCATATAATGGAACAATTAAAATCCTTATTTTTAGAAATCCTACCCACATAACCACTTGATACAACTGCTCTCTCCTGAATATCATTGTGATCAGTTTGATCATTAACCGGGTAATGATTAAAATCATCAATAGTTCCGATATCCCTGATTGTCTGTAAGGATTCATTTAGTACTACATATGTTCCCGTTCCTGATTTGTCTGAAAAGGTTTCGGCACCAGGTGAAAGACAAACGGCTAATTGAGAATAAGATGGAAGTGTTTTGTTGCCAGTATTTTTTATCTCAAGCATGATTTCAATCCTATTACTAACGGATCGTAATACATAATTAAAATCGACTGTGTAATCATCGGACCCAATAGTTCCTGATATTATGACACTTACCCCAACTTCCAAATACCATTCTTTACCTGAAGTATGCAAATAATTTGACCTGACACTGTCACTATCAAAGATTGCAAGTTCCGGAAACCACAATTTAAACTTATGGTTTTCATCTGAACCGAACCAGATCATTATATTATATGGGTCCTCCAACATTTCCCACACCCCAATTGTGTTTTCCCCCTTATGGCAGGATATTAAAAATGGAATCAGCAGAATCAGTTTAACGAATCGAATCATAATTATTTATATGGATGCCATCTCTATGTAAAGATGGCATCCCTGAATACATCTAAAATTAATCCATTAACATCCCTCCATTTATCTCAATCGTTTCACCAGTAATATATGAGGCGTATTCTGAAGCCAGGAACAGTACTGCATATGCAACTTCCTCAGGCAATCCTTCCCGTTTAATCGGCAGTGAATTTGCTACAGAAGTTCGTACTTCATCAGTTGTATGCTGATCATGGAATCGTGTGGTTATCAATCCGGGTGCAACGTCATTTACACGTATATTGTATGCTGAGAGTTCCTTTGCCATGCCCTTGGTGAGGTTTAGTACGCCACCCTTTGATGCAGAATAATGTGCAGCATCAGGTCCTCCTCCATTCCTCGCGGCTACTGAGGCCATGTTCACAATGCTTCCACCACCCTGTTTTATCATCTGTTGGGCAACTACCTGCCCGACCAGGTATGTGCTTTTCAGATTCACATTCATCACCCTGTCCCAGAGTTCTTCATCCATATTCATGAAAGATCGCCGTTCAACTAACGTACCCGCATTATTGAATAGTACATCAATCCTGTTCCATTCATCAATTACCCGATTTACCATTGCGTCAACTTCATCCGCAATTGACACATCTGCCTTAACTAAAAGAACGGGCTGTCCGGCCGATTCAATTTCGGCTGCAACTTCTTCAGCTTCTTTTTTACTGGCATTATAGTGCACCGCTACTTTCCCTCCGGCCTTTGCGAATTCAATGGCTGTAGCACGGCCAATCCCTGAACTGGCACCAGTAACCAGGATTACCTTGTTATCAAATCGTATATTCATTTTAAATTGTTTTTATTGTTCTCTTAGAAAATCTTTTCTCACTGGATTGAAAGCATCAATAATCTCACTTTCTTCAATTGAAATAACAGAATGTACAACATTAGGGGGCACAAAGAAGCCTTCTCCCTCTTTCAACAACTTTGTATCGCCTCCAATGGTAACTTTGAAACTTCCTTTTGAGATCAGGCTTGATTGACTGTGCACATGGTGGTGTGGTTCAACAGATACACCAGGTTTAAATTTGACTTTAACCATCATCAGGTCCCGGTCATAACCCATAACAATTCTGCTAATCCCTTCTTGTACGTATTCCTCAAGCAATTCATCTTGTAATAAAAATATAGAACTATTCATTATATATTACTTTTTTGTTTTGAAACGCTACATAAATGCAATTTAATAAAGAAGTCTTGTGAGTTTCCCTTAGATCAATTTTAAGTAAATTTACATGATTAGATTTTTTGACCTAATAAGGATAATATGAAAGGATTATTCCTGATTCTAACAATCAGTATCATTTCTATAAATTCCTCCTTCTCACAAATAATAATACACGGGAAAATACGCAATAGTGAAACTAACGAAACTATCCCATTTGCCAATATCGCAATCATTGATTTATGGAAAGGCACATCATCAAATATTGATGGAGAATTCCTTTTAAAAGTAGATAGTCTGCCAGTTAATCTTCGAATTAGTCATGTGAGTTTCAATAGAAAGGATATTGAAATAGTTAGTGAAGATTATATTGAAATAGTACTTGAACCAGCAGAAATCCTATTAAATGAATTGGTGATCAAAGAAAAGGGGAAAAGATCATATGCACATAACCTGATGATCCGTGCTTATAAAAGAGCAGTGGATCAAGCCGGGAAATATAAATATGGCAGATCATTTTATCGTCAGATATCTCAGAATGGTGATGACTATACAGAATTGTATGAAATTTTTTATGACACCAGATTTTCGTCACAGGGTGTTACTGATTGGGCAATACAGGAAGGTAGATATGCCATGAAAAAAGGACCTCATGTTGCTGAATATGTATTTAATAAAAACTTCACACTCCTTTTTCGACTTCTTAACATGTACCAGCCGGAAACTGATAAATATGTTATGCCAGTTAATCCGGATGTCGGAGAATGGTATAATCTTGAAGTGAAAGAACTTCGAAATATCAATGGGAGGAAAGTACTCACCATTGGTTTCTACCCAAAGGAAGAAATATACAGACCTGCTATGATTGGTGATATTATGATAGATATCGACAATGCTGATATTCTTTATATTAAAGGTACCATTCAGGATGATAATTTTAATATAATCGGCCTGGCTAATAAAAACTCCCATTGGGAAAAGTATTCCATTTCGATTGAAGCTTCTTACAGGGATGGTGAGGAAGGGATGATCCTTGATCATATATATATGGATCAGAATTTTCACTTTTTCCAGGAAGATACTTTTGTTAATGAGGTTCAGACAAGTGCATTTCTGTCATATTATGAGTTCTATACTCCGGCAAAAAGAAAAGCACTGGGAGGAAGACTTCTACGTTTCAACAAAAGCGATCGGAATATTCTTGACAAGATAGGATATAACAGAAATTTCTGGGATAATAATCCAATCGTTAAACGAACACCGGTTGAAGAAGAGGTTATAGCATCTTTTGAAGCGGTCAGTGCCTTTGGATCCATATATTTAAATGATCGGGAGCAAATTCAGCTGGAGGAAGAAAATCTGGATGATGATCCATTCATTCATCAGATTCAGACCTACATAAGAAAAACCAAGATCCCAACAAGCGGAGAGAAGGTTTACCTGCATTTGGACCGTCCGTATTATGCTTCAGGTGAAACAATCTGGTATAGTGCGTCAGTTGTGAACGCAGCGTTACATTACCCTATGGATCGCAGTGGTGTATTGTATATTGACCTGATCAATCCGGATGGTGAAATTATCAGTAGCCGTAAAACCAAATTGATCAATGGATTTGGAGAAGGCCAAATCGAAATCCCCGGGTACCTGACCACCGTGTATTACAGAATTCGGGCATATACAAACTGGATGAAGAACTACCCGGAAGACTTTTTTTACAATCACCTGCTTCCAGTATATAATTCTGATGAAGTCCTCGCCAGAGGATCAGTCCCTGAAGCTCCCGGTCAGGCAACAGGAATCAGGCTTGAGTTTTTTCCTGAAGGAGGACAGTTAATTTCTGGCATACCAGGACAAATGGCATTCCGAGTCACTGATGAGTATGGTAGGGTACAGGAAGTCAGTGGAATAATCATTGATTCGGATAATAATAAAGTGGCTGACTTTAACACGCGTCATTCAGGTATGGGATCAATATTTTTTATGCCTCAACCTGATAAAAAATATTTTGGTATTATTAATGATGTTGTCATGGATCCCAAGCCTGTCCCTGATCCATTAAATAGTGGCTATAGTATAACTGTAAATAATTTGAAAAAAAATACCATCAATCTCATTCTCAAATCGACTCCGGATAAAACAGGAGAAAACATCTATATTATCGGTCATTCAAGGGGTTTGATTTATCATATGGAAAAAATCCTGAATGATAAAGGGGTAATAATGACTAATATTCCAAAAAGCAAACTACCTGAGGGTATATTTCACATTACAATTTTTGATGAGAAACATACTGTCCAGGGGCAACGATTGGTTTTTATAAGCCATCAGCAGGATCCAGTTGTGAATCTTATATCATCGGTTGAAAATCCTGATTATAGACAAAAAATTGATCTTGAATTGAATTTAAAAACTCCCTTTGGTAAACCAATCAGTTCTTCCCTTTCTGTTTCAATTCTGGATTCGGATCTGATTCAAATGGAGGAATTTCACACTTCAATATCCAATTATCTGTTGCTTTCTTCTGATTTATCGGATGATTCAAAAAAACCAGGTTATTATTTGGTAAATGAAGATCGCGAAACTCTTATTGCACGTGACCTATTGATGATGACAAATGAGTGGAGAAGGTTTAATTGGGATTTTCCTGGAGAAACCATTGAAAAGCGTACAGAATTTACACACGAACTGGGTATTAACCTGTCCGGTACTTCTTTCCTTAAGAATTCTGATAAACCAGCTACCAATTCCATTGTTTCTGTTTACTCACTTGATGAGCAACATCCAGGATACTGGGCAACCACTACTGACTATACAGGCAGATTTTCACTCCCGGGTATGGATATTCCGGATTCGTTGGAGGTGATTTTTCAATCGTATAACGCAAAGGGAAAAGCCATTAACGTGGATTGGACCTTTAACAAAGACATGTCCATCGGATCTTCGTCAAAGCCAATTCAATCAATAAAACCTCCAATCAACGACGAGGTATTAGATTACCTGCAAAAATATAACCAGCAAAGGAAATTACTTGAGGGCATGGATCTCAACGACCAGATTTTGCTGAAAGAAGTTGTCATCAAAGCCCAATCTTTCGATAGAACTATTTATGGAGAACCTGATAATGTTATAAAAGTAACTGAAAATATGTATGGTTTTACGGATATTCTCCAACTGCTGCAGGCGATGGTACCTGGTTTGTATATTACAGGATCAGGACCAACTGCAAGAATATATATTCGGGGTATGGCCACAATTATGTCCGGTACCCAACCATTAATCCTGTTAAATGGAATGGCCATAAGTGAAAGCCGCCAGGAAACATTCGAGCCAGGCAACGATGTAACTGGGCCAGGAACCAATTCAGCAGGTGGATCCCAAGGAGGTGCAGGTGGTGGAACAGGTAGTTCCACACAGGGAGCAACCTCAACATCAACCGGACCAGACCAGATAAATTATGCCTTGGCCATGCTTCTGACTATACCTTTATGGGATATAGAAAGAATAGACGTTCTTAAAAATGCTTCTTCAGCAGCTGTTTTTGGTATGAGGGCTGCAAATGGTGTTATCGCTGTATATACACATAAAGGCCCCGTAGAGTATAGAGATCCCAGCGTATCAAAAGGATTAAGCAGTGAGATCCTAAGAGGTTATAGTAATGTTAGACAGTTTCAATTCCCGGATTATTCGTCTCCGAATGATGATCATATCCTGCCTGATCTGAGATCATTAATTTATTGGAATCCCAGTATTAAAACCGATAAAAAGGGAAACGCAACACTAAGCTTTTACAATAGCGATAATTGCAAGAGGATGCAGGTAATCGTAGAAGGCATTACTGCTGATGGTGAATCCTTTCATTTCACACAAACGATTGGAGACAATGAATCCAGGTAGTAGTCATTCCGGAAATGAAACTCAGAGGGCGATGGCTTAAGATATTATAAATAAATTGAGATAACAATCACCGGAGACATAGGGAAATAGCATGACAATGAAAACTTTTAACAGATACCTCATTTTAGGATTGGTATTTTTAATGCTAGGATGTACAAATTCGTCCGATACATCCTTTGAGAAAAAATTTATTCCAACAATCAGTGAAGAATCCTGGAGAATTTGTGAAATGCCTGATCTGGGAGAATTAAATGGTTCTGATCTGACGCGACAACACATCGTGGATCATGGATTCATACAGGCCAATAATGGGAAATGGCAATTATGGGCTTGCATGAGGGGAACGTCTGTTGGAAGAATATTATATGGATGGGAAGGTGAGTCCCTGACATCAGGTTCTTGGGAATCATTGGGAGTTGTATCGAGAGCTGATTCCACATGGGGAGAAAAAATAAATCCCGAAACGATACAGGCTCCATTTTTTATGAAATCAGACAGCGCTTATCTATGTTTTTACAACTCTTCAGGTATTCGGCTTATGACCTCACAGGATGGGATTGAATATAAGAGAATCCCATTAAAGAATAACAATAACATCCTCTACAAGGAAGGTGGTAGAGACGTCATGGTTTACTATGAATATGGAACTTTTTATGCATATAGTACAGTCTCAACAGTTGCCCGTGATGGCTGGAAATATGGATATGTGATACTCCGCACTTCAAAAGATTTAATAAGATGGTCTGATTATACAATTGTATCGGCAGGTGGAGTTGCAGGTAACGGACCAATCAGTTCTGAAAGCCCGTTTGTGATCAAGTATCAGGGATATTATTATTTATTCCGGGCATCCTCAATAACAGCCCTGACTTATGTCTACCGCTCCGATAATCCATACCACTTCGGAGTAAATGATGATTCCAAACTAATTGCTTCTTTACCCTTGAAAGCAGTTGAGATAATTCAACACAGTGGACAGTGGTATATAAGTGACCTGGCTGATTTTCAAGGGATTGTGATGAGAAAACTAATCTGGAAAGGAGATGGTGAGTAGAAGAAATATTCCTTCAATCATCGTCTGAGAATCATTCCAAAAAAAGTCAGGAATCTATTTTGCCTGACTTCTTGATAGATGTAATATCATCAACAATTCCGGTGCTTAGAAACTCCATATTGCAATCGACAAGATCATAGCGCTGTTTTGCACATAAGTGTGTTCTACCGGCATCTTCAGGAGTATTTGTAACATATTCTATCAGCTTTTCCCGTGTGGTTTCAGCTACATGCATCCGTGTATCTGAGGAACCATAATAGATATACACTTTCCCGTTTTCTCTTTCAACCCATCCATTGCTGAAAAGAACATTTGATACATCCCCAATCCTCTCCCGGCCCGATGGTCCCATAAAATGCCCGGCAGGTCTGCGGATTACCTTCCATGGCTCATCCAGGTCCGAAAGGAAACAATATAAAACATATCTTAATCCGGCAGCTGTCTTTCTTACACCATGAGCCAGTTGAATCCATCCTATTTCCGTTTTTATTGGAGCTGGTCCCAATCCATTTTTAACTTCTTTATACGTATGATACTGTTTTTCGTCAATAATGATCTCCTTCTTAATTACAGCATGTTCAATATCTTTCGCCAGACCCCATCCTATGCCCCCACCTGTTCCTGTACTGATAAATCCATCCATCGGCCGGGTATAAAAAGCGTATTTACCATCAACGAACTCTGGATGAAGCACACAGTTCCTTTGTTGTGGTGATGGAGTTTTCAAATCATCAAGTCTATCCCATAGAACAAGATCTTTTGTTCGGGCTATACCACAACTGGCAACAGCAGCTGAAGTATCCTGTGCCGGAGCATCCGGATCTTTTTTTTCGGCACAGAATAATCCATATATCCATCCATCCTCATGGTTTACAAGACGGATATCATATACATTCATTTCCGGGTTATCAGTTTCCGGCATTACGATAGGAAAATCCCAGAACCGGAAATTGTCCACGCCGGATTCACTTTCGGCAACAGCAAAAAATGACTTAACATCATAACTTTCTACTCTCGCTATGAGGTGAACCTTTTCATTCAATTCAATCGCACCGGCATTAAAAACTGTATTCACACCCAGTCGCTCCTGGAGGTAGGGATTGGTGTCATAATTCAAGTCGAATCGCCAGTGTACGGGAGCATGATGCCAGGTGAGTACAGGATTTCTATACCTGCGATAAATACCATTCCAGTCATTAATCCGCTCATTCCATTTGGTAATATATGCCTCCTGATCCCGATAAAGATCCCGTATTTGCTCATTAAAAGTTTGCCTTGTTAGTTTCATGACTTTAATCTTTTTCGAGTTTATCTAACCAGTTCTTTTTAAGAATGTATGTCAAAATTAGAAATAAGCCAAAACTCCAACCCAGCCCATCAAATTTACGAATCACAAGATACATTGGCATTAAAATAAGTGTCAACTGCCAGATGATACCTATTGTAACATTAAACATGTCACGTTTGAAATTATTATTCCGTTGAAAGTCAGGATCATCCATTTTAACTTTCTCATTTATTGGGCCCCAGAATCCCCACGGTCTAACCTTTTTATAAAATTCCTTAAGTGTTTCTTCATCATCGGGTGTGGTGGCCCATGTACCTGCAAGTGATCCTATCGTCGAAATCAACAAAATCCAGGGATACGCATATAAGGGCTGAAGGTTGGGTAAAACCATGGGTATTACAAGTGAGGCTACCAGGCCTGCCATCATACCCCAGAAATATCCATGTCCGTTAAATCGCCACCAATGCCATTTCAGGAGATTAGAAGCAGTATAACCACCAAATAATGCCACAAATATCCACTGCATGATCGAATGAATTGATTCAACCATAAATCCAAACCCGATTCCAACGATTACAACTAAAAATGAAGCCAGGTAGCTTAGATTTACCAGTTTTTTATCACCTGCATCAGGATTGATATATTTTTTATAAATATCGTTGACAATATAGACTGGAGCCGCATTGACAGTAGCTGCGAAAGTGGACATAAATGCAGCAATCAGTCCTGCGAGCAATAATCCGACAAGCCCCACTGGTACATAGTTATTGATGGCAAAAGGCAAAACCATTTCGAAATCCATATTTGCTCCCATTTCCCGGAATTGTGGAGACATATACACCAGTGCCAGGATGGTTAATCCAACTACAAGCATATATCTTGGGAAATACATAACCAGGGATACAAATCCACTCATTTTTGATGCCTCAGCTGTATTTCTTGTAGCAAGGATCCGCTGCATGTCATAATTTGGAACAGGCCCGGCCATACTTACAAGTACTCCTTTAAAAAGCATCATCATTATTGCAGCACCTAACAGTGTTAATCCATCTGTATTGATCTTGTCATTAACAGCATCGATATAACCGGTCCAGTCAAGGTCAAGTCGCCATGAAAAGAATACATTATCCCATCCATCGGGGATAACTGCTTGTAAGGCTTCAGGAGATACCTGATTAATAGCAATGATCCCCACACCTATCGATGCAATAGTCATGATGGCAAATTGCAATAGTTCAGTAAAAACCACGGAGAACATACCTCCTTTTATAACATATAAGGTTGTAATTCCTAACAGGATCAGGGCATAGGTATCAGGTGACAAGTCCCAGGGAAGAAAAGTTACAGCAAATTTCCCAATCCCCTTGAAAGCATACGCAATAAATCCGATAACACTGACTACAGCGAAAATCACTACAACGATATGAGAAAGTTCGGCTCCTCGTCCGGTTCCGAATCGGGTTTTCAACCACTCTGCTCCAGTCATAACATTGGATCGGCGCAACCACGCAGATAAATATATCATCAGGAAGATCTGGTTGAATGTTGGCCAGATCCATGGTAACCAGGCACTTTTCATCCCATATACAAAGAACATCGACACCAACCACATGGTACCGGTGATATCGAACATCCCGGATGCATTTGAAATTCCCAAAATATACCAGGGTAGTGTTTTCCCTCCCAGGAAATAAGCTTCAAGGTTTTTTGAAGCCCTTTTAGAAATCCAGAACCCGACCAATATCGTCAAAACCAGGTAAAGGATAATGATCGAAATATCTATTATGCTTATGCCTTTTTCCATATTGTCTTTTTATTATTCTTCCCAGTTCAGCCAGGCCGATACCAGCCAGTGATTGAATTTATTTTCCTCCAGCTCCTGAGCTTCAGGAATACTGATCCTTAATTTGTATACACCGGCTGGAATATCACCAAGTTCAATTATCTCTGGCATAACGTCCGAACCAGGGCACCAGTTTGATCTTGAGAAATCTGAAGAAGCAACCCGTTCTTCTATCACTTTTTTACGATAACCGCGGACTTCCCAATCTATGTATTCTATGGTATCTTCCATCATCCACACACCGGAATGCGGATTGAAACGGCGAAATGAAGCACAATCATCCCGCCAGGGGATAAAACTATAGATCTCCTTACTATCCAGATAGATCTTATTCTCCTTTTTCACAAACTCATCACCTCCTGAATGTCCACCATGCCCGGTTGTGAGATAATACAATCGTATATTTTTAGCTTCTGGTGTTATTGTAATATTTGTTTCCAGGTCGGTACTGGCAAACATGTCAAACAGTCGCTGACCATCAATATAAGGAACAGTATTTACGAGTGGTTCTATGTAGGTTTTCGTAGCAGGCCAGTATTCCGCGTCAGTTTCATCAAAATTTAAATTCACACTTACGTTGTATCCCTCTTTTGTCCATGTATCAATCCATACTCCTACCCAAACATTACCCTGAATCCTTGAAATCCTGTCTGTGATCTTTTGAGTCCAGCTAACTTCTTTTTCCCAATGGGGAATATACACAGGCTTTCTAAACTCCATGCTATCGCTATAATATCCAACCCCAAAAGGTGTCATAAAACGCATCAATTCGATCACCGGTTTATATCCTTTTCCCTGAACGATTCCCGGAAAACTATCATATTGATGTATAAATTCTGACCACTCATACGTCTTATTTTGAAGTCCTAGAAAATTCTTTTCTGATTCAGCCGGAATGAGGAAACAGGATCCCGATTTGTCCCATCTGTCTCCAGCAGAAGTTACTGTTACATTTATTGATACATCTGTATTGCGTCTGTATTCAGGAATGGCCACCTGTTTCAGCAATACGCGCCCGGATGAGATTCTATATATCCCCGTTTTTCTCCCGGATATAGTATCCTCATTTAACTTTGGATCAAAGTACAGGTGTTCATTTTTAAAAACCTCAATCTCATGATCTCCAATGGAAGGTAGCCTATCGGGTCCGCAAGAAAATAAAATAAAAGATGTAGCTAATATAAAAAGTAGGTTTTTCATAAAATTCCATATTTAACCTATGCGAATTCTTAGTGCCTTCGTGTTTTGGTGGGGCTATTATGAAATATCTATTTTGCCACAAAGACATGAAGACATTAAGAGAACACTGAGTTTAATAATAGTTGTCAATTAACGATTTAAATTCATTTTTCAAATGTCATCCAGACCTTCCCATCATCACGGATATGCCATATCGAACCTGCTTTTTTCCCGGGATAGTAACAATGGAACATATCTTTGGTCGCGATAATGTCCGGTTTGAATTTCTGCCCTCCAAGTTGGATCTTATCAACCCCGATTTCCTGATGATTGGAAGAATAAGAACCTTTCTCCTCCATGTAGTCTTGCTCCAGATAATAAACCTCCCTTAAAGCCCATTTAATCTCTTCTTCCGGATTGACATGAAATGCAGTCACTCCCTGCCCGGCTATCACTTCAGAAAACTGAACATATGCCCAGGTTTCAGGTTGATGCATGGCAATTACACCCTGAGGTGACCACACCCAGTTGAACTCGGGATACGGTCTTCCAGTATCCTGATTGATCGTTTTCTGATACTTCCCTTCAACGACATCCAGTTTCCATTCCACCCTCGAGAAATTTACACGCCACTGGTCCCCATCCATGGGCCTTCGTCTCGGCCTCGCACACTCTTTCAATACTTCCCATGGAAATGCCAGTTCTATGGTCCATCTTTCATCCTCGTTGTCTGGATTATTTATGTCTCCATAAAGATGAACCGCACTTTTCAATCCATTAATATCCCATGCATTAATGGCGGGGCCACCATCCCTGTAAGGTTTACCAAGAAGCAGGTCCCATACGGTTCCTCTGGCATTGATTTCCAACTCATAATATTGATGTGTATCACCGTCCGGATCAATAAACACTTCAAAGTCGTGCTCGTGAAAAATCACCATATCATGCTTTTTATACGTGCCCCATATATGTGGTTCTTCCAATTCAGCAGCTACATAAAAATAATTCTCATTCCATAACATTTTTGCCCGTGTCCGATATGTTGGTTTCGGCTTGTCAATCCCTTCTATATCCACAAAGTCTTCTGTCCAAGGTACCTTTTCCCAATCAGATTCATTGATCTGTCCGTCAATATTTATCCCCTCTCCGACACTATAACAGACATATTTAGCAGGATAAACAGCCTGTTGTGCATGAAGAGAACTTATAACGAGAGTGAATGAAAATATAAATGTTGAATATCTTAATAAATGCATCAAATGAGGGATCAACATTAAAAAACGATTTAACATGGTGTTACTTTTTGTCCTGGTGCCCTTGTGATTGAATGTTACAGCATACAAAATGACCGATAGACACTGAGATTTTACAAATAGCTAAATTCTGAATATAATAAATAAGATTAAAGTCATAAAATACAAATTTCTTTTTTAAGATTCAGACCTGAACAGGAAAACATAAAAGTCATTCAAATGATCATATCAACCGGAGTTTCAATTCAGGTAATTAAATCCTTATTTTTAGGAAGTTAATTAACTTATTGCCCTTCTTCCAAAGTTTATTATTATGCGGATTACAAAACTCATTAACTGGAATATATTCTTTCTGATTTTAATTCTTTTTTTCCCGGCAATAATATCTTCATGTAAAAAAAATACAGCTGAACATCCTAACATTCTAATCATATTCGCGGATGATCTGGGGATAAAAGACCTTGGTATAACAGGTAGTACATATTATGAAACTCCAAATATTGACAAACTTGCCATGGAGGGTATGCAATTCACCAATGCGTATGCATCTGCAGCTAATTGCGCACCTAGTCGTGCCTGTCTGATGACGGGGCTTCAAACACCAAGACATAAAATATATACTGTAGCCAATTCTGATCGTGGGGACACACGAACGAGGAGGATTATTCCAGTGAAGAATACAACCGTACTTGATACGAGCTTTGTAACAATTGCTGAGGAACTCAAAAAAGCGTCATATGTAACAGGAATTATTGGCAAATGGCATCTTGGTAATGATCCCCGTCAACAAGGTTTTGATTATTTTATCGGTGGTGGTTTTGGATCCCCAAGAACCTATTTCAGCCCCTACAGGATGAAAAATCTACCGGATGGACCTGAAGGGGAATACCTGACTGATCGGTTGACGGAAGAAGCGATGCAATTCATTGAAACAAACAAAGAGAATAGGTTTTTCCTGTTTATGTCCTATCATGCAGTACATACACCTTTGCAATGCAAAGAAGAGATCATAGAGAAATACAGAAACAAACCCGGATCAAATGGACAGAATCATGCTGTATATGCTGCCATGATAGAAGTTTTGGATTCAAATGTTGGCAGGTTATTGCACAAACTGGATGATTTGGATCTAACCGATAATACACTGGTGATATATACATCAGATAACGGGGGTATCCGGTCAGTTTCAAACCAGGATCCCTGGCGGGCAGGTAAGGGATCATATTATGAGGGAGGCATCCGTGTCCCCATGTTCCTGAAATGGCCAGGTGTTATAGATCAGAATACATTTTGTGATGTACCAGTTACAAACATGGACTTCTATCCAACCCTCCTGGATATTAATCATATTGATATTGTAAATGACATACCATTGGATGGATTGAGTCTACTTCCTTTAATAAGTAAAAATAAAGATCATGATTTTGCTGACAGGGAATTAATCTGGCATTTTCCCATATATTTACAGGCATATAATCCCCAGGAAGACGATGGTAGGGATCCCTTGTTCAGAACACGACCCGGCATGGTAATGCGTAAAGGGAAGTGGAAAATTCATGAGTATTTTGAAGATGGAGGAATTGAATTGTATGATCTCGCATCTGATCCGGGTGAACGACAGAATTTGTTGGGATCAAATCCAGAAAAAGCAGATGAGCTATATCGAATAATGAAAGAATGGAGAGATTACATAAAAGCTCCTGTTCCAAAAGAGCCGAATCCGGAATTTGATCCGGAATGACCTGGAGTTAACTGATTGACTTTTTTAATTAACCCTGAGCTGAGTTCTAAAAAACCAATATCTATTGAAATAATTTGAAGATTACTTATCTTTATAATCCTTTTAAATCCATTAAATATGAAAACTGCATTATTATTCGCAACAATGATCCTGGTCCTGTGGGCATGTTCCGGGAAAACAGGATCTGAATCTTCAGAAACTCAAATCGATGAGCCTTCAGCCACTGAATCCGTTGAAGCGGAAATGGAAGATCCTGTAACAAGTCAGATGGCTAAGGAAGCTGAAAATCTAATTGAAGAATCAGAAAAATTAGAACAAAAAGCTGACAGTATTTTAAACAGTATTTAAACCACCTTAATCATGAAAAGCATAATCTATCCATTAATTATCACATTTTGCATTTTTATTTCATTCGACACGATAGCACAGAGTGAGAATGCAAAGCAAAAGGGAAAAGAGAAAAAAGA
>JBHOSY010000043.1:0-26272 GCA_042584165.1 Bacteroidota bacterium
GTCCCTACGGGACTTGTAATCTATTGTAATTATTTTTCTATAAATATTAAGTCCCCATGGGACTAATAAATGTATCTTCAATCGACGGAATTTCTGAATCCATTATCACTATATTATTAAGTTCCTTATATCAAACTCAGGTTAAATTAATAGAAATGAAAGTATTCAAATTTGGAGGAGCCTCTATTCGAAATGCAGGAGCAATCAGGAATATGGCTGAGATCCTCAGCGGTTATGATCAAAAAAATCTGGTAGTTGTGGTTTCAGCTATGGGAAAAACAACCAATGCCCTGGAGAAAATACTTGCTCTGAAAAGCAATGGGGATAATTGTACCGATGAATTCTCCGCTTTATGTGAATATCACCAGATTGTATGTTCTGAATTGGATCTTGATCATGACCCATATAAAAGCAGGCTATCTTCATTATTCGATGAGTTGGAGCGTAAAATAAACAGCTTAAAGGTGACTGATGATTATAATTTCGCTTATGATCAGATTGTTTCAAATGGAGAATTAATATCAAGTACTATCATTACCAGTTTTTTAAACAGCCAGGGAATAACTACATGCTGGTCGGATGCGAGAAAGTTGATCAGAACGGATAACAGGTTCCGGGAAGCTAGTATTGACTGGGAATCCACTAAAATGCAAATACAGAGGGCAATACCTGATCTGGCCAATTCAGGTATC
Organism: Bacteroidota bacterium; assembly: GCA_042584165.1. Taxonomy (GTDB): domain Bacteria; phylum Bacteroidota; class Bacteroidia; order Cytophagales; family Cyclobacteriaceae; genus JBHOSY01. The sequence continues at coordinate 693 of JBHOSY010000043.1, forward strand.
ATATTAACCCAGGGTTTCATAGGAGGTACATTAGCGGGAGATACAACCACCCTGGGCAGGGAAGGTTCGGATTTTACCGGAGCGATATTCAGTTATTGCCTGGATGCGGAATCTCTCACTATCTGGAAAGATGTACCCGGAATTCTCAATGCGGATCCAAAAAGAGTCACAAACACTAAAAAATTTAAACAACTTTCCTATCAGGAGGCTGCCGAAATGACTTATTATGGTGCTTCTGTTATACATCCAAAAACCATTAAACCCCTCGCCAATAAATCAATTCCATTGCATGTGAAATCATTTGACTCACCACAGGAAGAAGGTACTGTTATTGATGAAGGAGAGAAACATAAGCTTTACCCTGCATTGATATTCAAGGACAACCAGGTGCTTATTTCTTTTCAGGTAAAAGATCTTGCTTTCATTGATGAAAGGAACCTAAGCATTATCTTTCATGTGCTGGATAAACTAAATATTAAGATCAATGTAATGCAGAACTCAGCAGTATCATTATCAATCTGTATAAATGACGAACCTCAAAAGATCAATGAATTGATTAATACCCTGCAATATGATTTCAGGATCCTTTATAACAAGGGACTTTTATTGACCACTGTAAAAAATTATGATCAGGCAACCATCGATGATGTATCATTTGAAAAAAATATCCTGCTGGAACAAAGGACTCGAAATACTTATCAGATCGTTATGGAGGCTAACTAGCTCTAAAGCAAATATCCAGGAACAAAGTAAGGGCTGTCTCAAAAGGTCGTTTCACATAAAGTGCGCAGAGATTTTCACCAAGAACGCAAAGAGTAAACTGCTGATAATGAGTTCTTTGCGAATCTTTGCGTTTGCTTCCTGCCCGCCGTTGAGAAGAGCCCACATAGTCAGGCTGGTGCGATCTTTGCGTGAACCACATTTTTAACTTTTAAGACAGCCCTCTTTAATGGAACAGGAAGAAAGGGCTTTAGCCCTAAATAAGAATATAATTGGGCTAAAGCCCCAGTATGGTAATGTATTATTATAATCCACACCCTGAAGGGTGGGATTGCTCAGTGTATATATAACCTTCCTGAAACCACTCCTTTCAGGCTGTTGAACTAGCAGTACCTTTTAACCACCCTGTCTACGCCACCTAAATATGATGTGCCAAATAAATTAACGTGCACCAGGTATGGATACAGGTTATAGATCTCCACACGATCCTCAAATCCTGGTAAAAATGGATAGGTTTCATCGTAAACCTTATAGAAATCGCTGTCAAATCCCCCAAACATTTTCGTAAAAGACATTTCGATCTCCCGATGGCCATAATAAACTGCCGGATCGATCAATACCGGTTCTCCTTCATTACCCACCATGAAATTGCCTGACCAGAGATCTCCATGAAGTAAAGTTGGCTGCTCAGTTGGTAAAAGAGAAGAGAGCCCGTTATACAATTTCCTGAACCTTGTGATATAGGTTTTATCTAACCGCCCTGAAATTAAAGCCAGTTCAATCTGTGGTTCCAGTCGTTCACTGATGAAAAAATCAATCCAGTCATCATGTTCAATGTTGGATTGCGGAAGTCTCCCGATGTAATTATCATGATCAAGTCCATATTTCTCTGAGGTATTCCTTTCATGCATTCTTGCAAGACGTTCCCCAAATACTTCCCAAAAATCATTCCTGGAGGATCTGCTTAGAATATATTCCAGCAATAAATACCTCTTCCCCCCGATCTCACCGTAACCCAGCGGTTCAGGAATCCTCAGATCTCCTGCACCATGCAGGATTGAGAGTCCTTTAAACTCCTTTTCAAACATATCTTCACCGGCATCTATACTATATTTGATGAAATATGCTCCAATAGTTGTGTTTAATTTTAAAGTATTATTGATGCATCCCCCCGATAAAAACTCGGTTTTTGTAACCTTGACAGGGGTTCCTGTCGATTGTAAAATGGCTTCTTCGAAAAAAGAGTACTCAGCCGATCCCATACTTATGCAAGTTGATGTTCTTCAACAAGGTAATCAATGAAGTTGCTGCAGGATTCTTCTAACATATTAAAAACCCGCTGAAATCCGTCATGGCCTCCATAATAAGGATCAGGGACATTTCCACCACTTCGGTAATCATCGAAATCCATCATCTTAATGATTTTAGCCTTTCCTCCAGACCGTCTTTCAATACTTATCAGGACCTGGCGGTTATTATCATCCATGGCAACGATATAATCAAATTCTGAAAAATCTCGCCCATTTACCTGCTGTCCGAAATGATCAAGACTAATCCCGTTTTCCTCGGCAATTTCAATACTTCTTGGATCAGGTATTTCGCCGATGTGCCATGTAGATGTACCTGCCGAATCGCACTCGATCTTACCGGAAAGACCTCTTATTTTTATAGCATTCTTAAATACTCCCTCTGCCAGTGGGGATCTGCAAATATTTCCGAGGCAAACAAATAATACTTTTACCATGTAGAATTTATTTCTTGATTTTTACCTTATTTTTTACAATTTAATATAATTATTTAAAGAATAATTTTGATATTTTAAACAATATGCATTTTTTTTTATTTTTTTCCGTGATTCAGGGTTACTACTAGATTCCATTAAGGATATAGGGTTACATAGCACAAATTTTATTCATACACCTGTTTAACATTAACCGTTAAAGCCTCTTTGAGCAATCGGAGAGGCTTTATCTTTTGAAATTGTTTATTATACCCTTCATTCGGACATAGATTCCATAATTTGTAACTCAAATTCAAGTTAATTATTGAGTACTCCATCTATGGTATATTGTACTGAATCCCTGGCAATGATTTTCTGATAACCTTCCAATTGAAATCTTTGAATTAATAATCCAGATCTTTCGGTATTGACCAGAAGGATCTTCGCGTATGAACTGGAAGAATAGATGGGATTATTCTGTACTACTTTTGATGATATATTCATACTTCCATCCGGATATTCTTCAATTCGTAGAAATTCGACTTTAGCTTTTTCTCCCGGTTTCCTTACATACTGTGATACATGTACAATTCCTGAATCATATTCCTGTAAATTATAAATACCGGCCATCCTGGGTGAGCTAATTTCAATTTCGTAGAAAATTTTCAGGATTTCTTCCCAATCTACTTCACTCCCGGTAATATCATTTTTTTCATCAACTCCATCAATTGACACAGTTTTTACCAGGTCAGGCTTCGTCAGGGATAGTTTCCCTATTTGCTCATTAAGAAGGTTGGTTATACTGAATACTGCACGAGAATCTCCAGGAGATGAATTGTCTTCCATCCGGCAGGAGATCAAATGGAGGGTAATCAGAAATAAGTACAGATATTTAATATGCCTCAAAATCAAATCAGGACATTTCCAGTCATTTCGTCCGGGATATCCATATCCAGAAGTTTTAAAATGGTTGGTGCAAGATCACCCAGTACGCCATCTTTTACCTCTCCTCTATACTCCTTATCAACAATAATATTGGGAACAAGGTTGGTTGTGTGAGCGGTATTTGGTGTACCATCATCATTGATCATAAAATCAGAATTCCCATGATCGGCTATGATAATTGTAGTATATCCATTTTTCAATGCTGTGGTAACTACATCTCTGACACACTGATCAACTGTTTCACATGCTTTCACTGCTGCTTCAAATATGCCTGTATGACCCACCATATCGGCATTAGCAAAATTCAGACATACGAAATCTGTTTCCTGTGTATCCAGTTCCGGTATGATTTTATCCCTGACATCAAAAGCACTCATTTCAGGTTTGAGATCATAGGTAGCAACTTTGGGAGATGGACAGAGAATACGCTTTTCACCAACAAATTCTTCTTCACGGCCACCGGAAAAGAAAAATGTCACGTGGGGATACTTCTCCGTTTCCGCAATTCTGATCTGCTTTTTCCCTGACTTTTCCAGCATTTCTCCCAATGTATTTGTCAGGTTCTCTTTTTCATACAGCACCTTTACATCTTTGAACGTATCATCGTACCTCGCCATCGTTACATAATACAGGGGAATGGTTTTCATTTCATAATCAGGAAAATCCTGCTGGGTCAGGGCTATGGTTATTTCACGTAATCTATCTGTTCGGAAGTTAAATCCCAGCACTACATCTCCTGGTTCTATCTTTGCCAATGGGTCACCATTTTCATCAACATGGATGATTGGTTTTATAAACTCATCTGTAACATTATTCCCATAGGATTCATTAATCGATTTAAAAATATCCTGTGTTTTCTCACCTACCCCATGCACCAGCGCGTCATATGCGATCTTTACTCTTTCCCAACGCTTATCCCTGTCCATACCATAGTATCGTCCTATCACGGTAGCAATCTTCCCTGTGGACGAATCAAGGTGTTTTTGCAGATCTTTCAGGTATCCATATCCACTCTTCGGATCAGTATCTCTCCCATCTGTCAGGGCATGAATATACACATCCTCCACTCCATTATTCTTAGCCACATTTACAAGGCCCTCGAGATGTAGGATATGTGAATGAACGCCACCATCAGAAACAAGACCGATCAAGTGTAGTTTTTTGTTATTTTCTCTTGCATACTTTAATGTATCCAGCAGTACCTGGTTATTATCAATTGTCTTTTCCTCAACAGCTTTATTAATTTTTACCAAATCCTGATACACTACTCTACCTGCTCCCAGGTTCATATGCCCAACTTCAGAATTACCCATCTGCCCATCCGGTAAACCAACTGCAAGTCCTGATGCATTCAACCTCCCCCATGAATATTTCTCAAATAAAGAATCCATAAAAGGAGTATTTGCTTTATCAATTGCAGAAACTTCCGGATCAGGAGCAATGCCCCACCCATCCAAAATCATCAGAATTACTTTCCTGTTCATATTGTATATCTTTTAATAAATTGCTGGAATTATTGCGTGGATTTTATTTATTTTCACCCTTGCTTAAAAACAACGCAAAACTAACAAATACTGGCATAGTTTTCGCTATTTTTAATCAGATTTAACTAGATCTTAAATGAGGAAGCTAATCAGTGACATGGGAATACCAGTGGGATTGATAATGATCATGATGTTTATTGCTTCCCATGATATATGCGCACAAAGCGACGTTATCGATAATGTCAGAGTCGCTATGAAAACAGGCTCTTCCAAAGAGTTGGCCAAGTATTTCGGATCCACGGTTGAATTGAATTTTGATGGTGAGAAATCCAGTTACAGCAGAAGCCAGGCAGAATTCGTATTACGTGATTTCTTTAAGAATTACCCTCCCGTGGACTTTGAATACATACACCAGGGAGCATCCAAACAGGGACTGAAATATGTTATTGGTAAATACTCAATTACGGGAGGTTCTTACAGGATATGGGTTTTATTCAAGAAATCCAACGACGCTTTTTATGTGGATACTATCGATTTCACCCGAGAGTAAAATTCAATTTCTCCTGCCTGAAGTTAGCCCAGCTTTGTTTACTTTTGCAGCGTGATTCCCGAATATGTAACAAATGAGGCTTTAAGTCAATCAATCCATTTCGCTTTGCATGAAGATATACGAAGTGGTGACCATAGTACACTTGCGACCATACTCCCTGAATCAAGGGATATGGTTATTCTGGTAAGCAGGGACAGCGGGATTATTGCAGGTATCGAAGTCGCCAGAGAAGTATATAAGCAATTTGATGAAGATATTAGTTTGTTGGCTTATAAAAGTGATGGAGATCGTATACTTCCTAATGACATTGTTTTCGAAGTTGAGGGTAAGGTCAGAAGCCTGCTGTCAACCGAGCGTCTAGTATTGAACTACATTCAACGTATGAGTGGCATAGCTTCCTATACAAATAAACTCAGCCAACTGATTGCAGGAACAGAAACGAAGCTTCTCGATACACGAAAAACGACTCCAAATATGCGGTTATTTGAGAAATGGGCCGTACTGATAGGTGGAGGGCAAAATCATCGCTTCGGCTTATTCGATATGATCATGTTGAAGGACAATCATATTGATTTCGCCGGTGGGATCTCTGGGGCTGTTGCATCAACTGTAAAATACCTGAAAGATCATCGGCTTAACCTTCAGATTGAAGTGGAAACAAGAAATCTCGAGGAAGTTAAACAGGCCCTGGAAACGGAGCACGTTGATGTAATCATGTTGGATAACATGGATCTTATCACTATGAAAACAGCATTGGATCTTATCGCCGGTAGGTGCAAAACAGAGGCTTCAGGGAGAATTACAGAATCAAATATAAGAGAAATAGCTCTCACGGGGGTAGATTATATATCTGTGGGTGCTTTAACCCATTCCGTGAATAGCCTTGACTTAAGTTTAAAAGCTAAAAATTAGAATATATGATTGTTAAAACAAAAAAATGCCAGCTTACAACGAAAACCTACATTAAGATGGCGATGTTGAATATCCTGATACAGCAATGGTGGGTGTTTTTAATTGCCATCGTCCTCGGTTGTATGACAATCGTTATTCCCTCAAACTGGTGGTGGATCGGATCATTGATTGCCCTGGTTCTTTACTGGTTATTCTGGCTAATCCAATTTTCAGGAGTAACACAATTGGATCAGAATAAAATGCTTTTTGAACGGCTCACATATGAGATCAGCAGCAAGGAGATAATGATCAAACTAAATCCCCGCCAGGGAATGCCAATAAAATGGGAAACTGTTAAAAAGGCAAAAATTGGTAAAGATTATTTTATACTGATCATGAGTAAAGCTCAATTCATTTACCTGCCTTTCAAAGTATTCAGGTCAGATAATGAGCGGAAGTTCACAGAGACGATTCTTCGAAGGAAAGAGTATATAAAGTGATTTACGATATGTGATATGTGATATGCGACTTGCGGATTGCGGATTGCGGATTAAAGAAAAACAACTTCCTGGATGAGGTCTTCTCCATATTCTTTCTGAAGGATCTCCAGGACTTTTGAACGGGACATATTCAGTTCCTGTTTCAAAGGGGCTGAAGTAACATATACTTTCATTTTCCCCCGATAAAGTTTGATACTCCGTGTTCTATTAGCGATGGGCTTACCCATAATCCGTTCCCATTCTTCCATGATCCTGGCCTGGTTATACTTATCCTTAATCCTGAAAGTCTCCAGGTACTCTTTGAAAGCATCTCCAATTTTTGAAGTCCCCTTATGTCTTTGGTTCCCTTTCACCCTTTAAATATTGTCAATTTTGAATGAATCAGAATCATAATGTGCCGGGAATTTATGTCGAAAATTTATCAATTCCTGATAATTAAGAGTAAGGATCTTTGATTCTTCCACATTTCCCCAACTCAATCTTTCCCGCCCTTTAAAATCAATAAGGTTTGAATGTCCGTTGTAATCGGTATTATTTCCATCTATTCCAATCCGGCTTACTCCAATTACATAGCAAAGATTTTCAATTGCCCTGGCTTTAAGTAAAGTAGTCCATACTTCAGTCCGTGAAGCAGGCCAGTTAGCCAGATATAATAGAAGGTCATATTCCAATTCATGATCATCATTAATCCTGTTTCTTGACCAAACGGGAAATCGTAAGTCATAACATATCAACGGGCATATTTTCCATCCTTTCAGGTTCATTATTATCCGGTTGTTCCCATGCGAAAAATATCTATCCTCCTCAGCCATCCGGAATAGATGCCGTTTGTCATAGTGGGAATATGTGCCATCAGGATTCATCCAGACTAACCGGTTATAGAATCGTCCTCCCTCCTTTATGATCAGACTTCCGGTCACCACGGAGCCGGTTTGGGCTGACATTTGCCTGAGCCACTTAAATGATCTCCCATTTACAGGTTCGGCTGAATGTTCAACATTCATGGAAAAACCAGTATTGAACATTTCAGGAAGAATAATTAAATCGACCGATTGTGTGATTTGCCAGATTTTTTCTTCAAACATAGCCAGGTTGGCACCGTGATCCTGCCAGTGAATATCAGACTGGATGAAAGAAACACTCAGATCATGCATACGCTTGTTGTATCATCGTTTTTTCAGCTTGGGGAATTTCATGGCATAATCTACCTTAATGTCTCCCTTACTTATATCTACCAGTTTCCCTTTCAGGATCCTTTTTTTGAAACCTGTCAGGTAATCAGTAAATAAAATACCTTCCAGGTGGTCATACTCATGCTGGATGATCCTGGCTGCAATTCCATCAAATTCACGTTCCTGCTCTTCCCAATTCTCATCGCGATACCTGATCCTAACCTTTTCCTTTCTTTTCACCTCTTCCCGAATACCAGGTATACTAAGACAACCTTCTTCAAAATCCCAGTCGTCACCGTCTTCTGCAAGAATTTCCGGATTAACAAAGACTGCAGAAAAATTCTCATAATCCTCATCTTCCATAGGAGATGCGTCAATTATAAAAAACCTGATACTTTTCCCAATTTGCGGAGCTGCAAGGCCTACACCATTTGCATTTCGCATGGTTTCAAACATATCTTCGCTCAATTTTTTGACATCAATTTCATCAGGATTGACATCTTCCGTTACTTTTCTCAGTACTGGATCACCATATGCAACTATTGGATAGATCATTTGCTTGCCCTGTTAAAACTGGCACACAAAAATACCAAAATCCAATTATATTTCAGGTTGACTACAACTTAATTCGACCAAAAATCAGGAATTCTGTTCAAGGTAAGATTGTAAAATAATAGTGGCGCTGATCTTGTCAATATTTCCCTTGTCTCTACGGTCTTTCTTTTTTGATCCCGCCATGATCATAGTATCGAGCGCCATTTTTGATGTAAATCGTTCATCTATTGTATGTATTGGAATTTCCGGGAATATCTTTTCAAGATTTGTGATGAATTTTTTCACTGGACCGGTGGCATGGGTTTCCCTGCCTCTTAAATCGACCGGCAAGCCTATGACAATGGTTTCGACAGTCTCTTTCTCGATATAATCTCTAAGAAATTGAACACAATCTTCTGACCGTACTACAGCCAAAGGTGTAGCAATTATTTTTTCCGGGTCCGTAACCGCCAGACCGGTACGTTTCAATCCAAAGTCAATCGCTAAAATCCTTCCCATATATGTGGTAAAATATATTTGATTTATTATCAGTGATAAGAATTCATTCGAACATTAACTCCTATGGTACGTTTAGAAAGTATCCGATATACAATATTATGCAGTTATATTTATTTAATTTTGAAACCAGCTTAAATTTTAATGGCGTAGTATAAACTGAAAGTGCTGTGAGAAAATTCAATACGAAAACACAAGTTCGAACTCCTATGCTGATCGCAATTGGCCTGGCCGCAGGGATTTTGATAGGAGCAACAATGGCAGATACCAGGTCAACTAATAATATTCTGTTAAATAGTGTAATCAAATTCAGGGAAGTTCTAACCTATCTTGATCAATCATATGTGGATGAAGTCGATTCAGAAACACTCGTGGATACAGCTATTAAAAACATGCTGGATAAACTGGATCCGCATACCATATATATACCAAAAGATGATGTTGAACTTACCAGCGGGGATTTAAAAGGGGCATTTGAAGGGATTGGCATTGAATTCAATATCATTAAAGATACCATAATTGTAATTGCGCCGCTTAGTGGAGGCCCATCGGAAGAGGTGGGTCTTCGATCCGGGGATAAGATTATTAGGGTGGATGGAGAAAAAGTAGCCGGAGTTGGGATAACAATAAAGGGTGTTGTAAACAGACTCCGTGGAGAAAAAGGTACGGAAGTTGTCGTAAGCATTCTTCGGAAAAAAGAAAAAGAACTCATCGATTTTACTATCACACGTGATGAAATCCCACAATTTTCAGTTGATGTTGGATATATGATTGATGACGAAACCGGTTATATCAAGGTATCCCGGTTTTCTGCAACTACTTTTGAAGAATTCAGACAAAAACTAAGTGATCTCAATAATAAGGGCATGAAAAGACTTATTCTTGATTTACAGGGGAATCCAGGTGGTTATATGGATCGTGCAGTTAATATTGCTGATGAGTTTATTGCCGGCGAGGGATTGATTGTTTCACAGGAGGGTAGGATTAAAAAATATAGTGCAGAATACAGTGCTTTCAGGGAAGGGGCATTTGAAGAAGGCGCTCTAATAGTATTAATAGATGATGGAAGTGCTTCTGGATCAGAAATTGTTGCCGGGGCTTTGCAGGATCATGACCGTGCTTTAATTGTAGGACGCCGATCGTTTGGTAAAGGACTCGTTCAAATGCCAGTAACACTCTCAGACGGATCTGAATTACGTGTTACTATTTCCCGATATTATACTCCTTCAGGCAGATGTATTCAACGACCATACAATGGCAGTTCAGATGAATACCATCATGATCGAATTACACGATTTGAAAACGGTGAAATGTTCAACGCTGACAGTATTCACTATTCGGATACTTCAAAATATTATACCAATAAAGGACGCATTGTTTACGGCGGAGGAGGTATCATGCCTGATTATTTTGTTGCCCTAGATACTACAATGAATAGTGATTACTTTTCACAGCTGTGGTATAACAATGTGATCCGGGAGTACACCCTGGACTATTTCAATGAAAACAGGCTGGATCTGGAGAAATATTCCATAAAGGAGTTCGTTTCTTCATTCCAGATAACAGATAAGATGCTTTCAAAACTTACAAGTATGGGCGAATCTTCAGGAATCGCTTTCAATGAAGAAGAGTTTATTATTTCGAAACCATTGATTAAAAACAGGGTAAAATCATTTATTGCACGAAGCCTGTGGAATTATGATGGTTGGTATCCAGTTGCCAATGAACACAACACTGCCCTGCAGGAGGCCATGTTGCTATTCGATAAAGCCGATGAACTGGTTTCATCAAACTGATATTATAAAGGAATTAAGAGACTTCCCACCGGATTATTGAAAAAACCAACTTTGTTAATCCGGTAATTTTATATCTTTACCGCACTTTTAAACAACATATTTTAAATCATGAAAAGAATAACTCAAATAGTAATTATTATGGTGATTTTAAACGGGCTTGTTTCCTGTGAATCAACAGAAAAAGGAGCAGACAAGTCTGAAGCTAACACATCAAAAGAACGTTCACAGGTTGAAGACAAATACAAGTGGAATTTGGATGATCTTTACCCGGACCTGGAAACATGGGAACAGGCTAAAACAGACATTAAGCCAGAGATTGATAAGATATCTCAATACCAGACCACTATTAGCCGGTCAGGTAAGGATCTATATGAAGGCTTGGAATATTGTTTCAATATTAGAAAGGAAATAATGAGGCTATATTCTTATGCTTCCAAGTCCTCCGACCAGGATACACGGGAATCAAAACCCCTGGGAATGCAGCAAGAAATGTCTCAGGTATTGAATGAATTTGCGACAAAGGCAGCTTATCTTGATCCAACAATTCTCGAGATCCCTGATAGTAAACTTAACCAATTCTTCAAGCAGGAATCCCAACTTGAAAAATTTGCTCAATACATCGATGATATCAAGCGGAGTGCAGCTCATACTCTGAGTAAGGATGAGGAAGCGGTATATGCTAAAGCAGGCCTCATGGCAGGCAGTGCACATGATATCTACTCCATTTTCAGTAATGCTGACATGCCCAGGCCTGAGGTAACACTTTCAACGGGTGAAACTGTTACATTGGATGCTTCCGGATATGCGCTGCACAGGGCAAGCTCTAATCGGGAAGACAGGATTCTTGTATTCAATGAGTTTTTTGGAGGAATTGATAAATTCCGCCGGACCTTTGGAACACAACTATATGGAATGGTAAAAGAGAACATGTTTACCAAAAACGCGCGAAATTACGAATCCTGCCTGGAAGCTTCTCTTGACCGAAATAATATTCCGGTATCCGTATACCATAAATTGATTGAAAACGTAAATAAAAATCTTGGAACACTCCATCGATATTTAAAACTGCGTCAAAGAATGCTGGGTGTTGATGAATTGCGTTACTATGACATTTATCCTCCCCTGGTGAAAGATGTTGATCTCACATATGCCTATGATGAAGGGACTGACCTGGTGAAGGAATCATTATCTGTTCTGGGCGATGAGTATGTAAGTACACTCGATGAGGCTTTCAATAACAGGTGGATAGATGTTTATCCCAATACTGGCAAACGATCAGGTGCATATTCTTCCGGTGCTGCATACGATGTACATCCCTATATCCTTTTGAACTATAACGGGAAATATGATGATGTCAGTACACTCACACACGAACTGGGCCATACCATGCATAGCTTTTTCTCTAACAAGAACCAACCATATGCAAGCGCCGATTATCCAATCTTTCTCGCAGAAGTTGCATCCACTGCAAACGAAGCATTGCTCATGGACCATGTACTGAAAAACATTGATGATCCGGAACAAAGACTTGCCATCCTTGGAAGTTATCTTGAAAATGCAAGAGGAACCCTGTTTCGCCAGACTCAATTTGCCGAATTTGAACTCAAGATTCATGAGCTGGCTGAAAGCGGTGAAAGTCTTACAGGCGATCGTTTTACTGAGATCTATCTTGAAATACTAAAAAAATATTACGGGCACGATGAAGGCGTGATGGTAATCGATGACCTGTTCGGAATTGAATGGGCCTATATACCCCATTTCTATTATAATTTCTATGTTTTCCAGTATTCGACTTCATTCACAGCATCTCAGATGCTGGCTGATAATATGCTGAAAGGTGGCCAGGAAATGGTGGATAATTACCTGAAATTCTTATCCAGTGGTAGCTCTGATTATGCAATACCAACGCTGAAAAAAGTAGGTGTTGACATGGAAAGTGATGAACCATTCAATGTGGCCATGGCACAAATGAACCAGGTCATGGATGAAATTGAGAAGATACTTGATGAAACAGGAAGATAATTAATAACTATTCATAGAAAAACCTGGGAACCAGTTCCCAGGTTTTTCTATTTTATAGACACTTATCAGATACAAGTATTGTTTATCTGTTTAAATGTTTATGGGTTTATACATTTTACGTTTTTTTGACATAATCTCATATCAGGGAATAACTCAATAATCTCCATACCCTCTTTACCTTGCCACATTCCGATATCTGCTTTCATTTCTATTATTCCCAAATTCCAAAATCTAAAATCCAAAATCTAAAATCCAAAATCAAAAATCTTCCCTGGTTGAATTACTTTTTCATCGAATGTTACTTACTTTACATGTAGAATTATCAACCTATATACTGAACAGATATGGACTACTTTATCGCAAAAAAAATAAAGGAAGAGACTTTTGAAAGCCTCGATCAGAAAGTAAGAGAAGAACTCCAAAAAGAGGGTTTTGGGGTTTTAACAGAGATTGATGTTCAAAAGACATTGAAGGAAAAGATCGATGTGGATTTCCACAAATACAAGATCCTGGGTGCCTGCAATCCTGGTTTTGCATACCGGGCATTATCAGCCGATGATAAAATAGGATCATTTCTCCCCTGTAATGTAATAATTCAGGAAACAAAATCCGGAGATTTGGAATTAATGGCATTTGATCCGGCATCCGCCATGATGGCGGTGGATAAACCGGAATTAGCTCAGATCGCCACTGAAGTAAGAGAAAAACTAACCCGGGTTCTGGATAATATCGATTAAGTCCTGTATGGAACTTACAGATCAGATTCGTGACGTACTGGTAAAGGATGTTAAGCGAAGACTGTTGGATGAATCCATGCCTCGTATTCGCAAATGCCTGGATGAATTGAATGATAAGGAAATCTGGTATCGACCTAATGATAATACAGTAAGTGTCGGGAATCTCCTCCTTCATCTGAATGGCAATGTACGCCAATGGATTCTTTCTAGTATAGGGGAACATGCTGACACGAGAAACAGAGATTCTGAATTCCTGGCAAATAATATCACATCAGGGGACGCGCTCTTTTCATTATTAGAAAACACGATGGCAGAAATAGTCCCTGTACTGGACAATTTATCATCCGAAGACCTGATAAAAGTAATAACTGTCCAGGGATTCTCGGAAACTGTAATTGCAATTCTCATTCACGTAACAGAACATTTTTCCTATCACGTTGGACAGATCACCTACTTTGTTAAAACACGGAAAAACATTGATATGGGGTATTATAATGGATTGGATCTTAGTAAAAAATGAATCTAGAATCTAATACCCCGCCGCCTGGCCGTCTTTTCTTGATTCGGAGGCTCCGAAATAGACTTTATTTTTCTCATCCCACATGATGGCCTGATATCCCCCGTAATTTGCCCCATTGATCCAGCTAATGGTATGCCCCATTTTTAACAGGTCTCGTATTATATCCGCATCAAATCCGGATTCAAGATATAATGTACCCCCATCAGTCATTTCTATTCCGGTTGGTTGTGAAGAACCCAGGTGCTGCATTCTCGGGGCATCACCTGCTTCCTGGAGGTTCATACCAAAATCAATTATATTAACCAGGATCTGTACATGTCCCTGGGGTTGCATGGCACCTCCCATTACACCAAAACTCATATATGGTTTCCCATCTCTGGTCACAAAAGCAGGAATGATGGTATGAAACGGCCGTTTATGAGGTTCATAGACATTATAATGTCCCTCCTCCAGCGTAAAAAGTTCACCCCTGTCCTGGAGAATAAATCCCAGACCTGTCGGGGTCATCCCTGAACCTAATCCGCGGAAATTACTTTGAATAAGTGAAACCATGTTCCCGTCTTCATCAGCCACTGTTAAATATATTGTATCGCCATTCTTAAGATCACCCGCCGGATAACTTCTAGCCGCTCTGTCAGAATTTATCAATTTATTTCTTTCATGCGCATAATCTTTAGAAACCAGTTCCATGACAGGAAGATCATTGAAATCCGGATCAGAATAGAATTTCGCCCGATCTTCATAAGCCAGTTTCTTGGCTTCTGTATACAAGTGAATATATTCTTTGCTGCCAAAACCCATGCTTTTTACATCATGCTGTTCAAGAATATTTAAAATCTGTAATGCAGCAATACCCTGCCCATTTGGAGGAAGTTCCCAAACATCATATCCCCTGTAATTAGTACTTACCGGTTCCACCCATTCCGATATGTGATCAGCCATATCCTTGTAAGATAGAAATCCTCCCTGTTCTTTCATATATTTTTCAATGGTCCTGGCGATATCGCCTTTATAAAAAGCATCCCTGCCTCCAGTCGCTATTTTTTCAAGCGTATTGGCCAGGAATGGATTCTTGAAAATCTCTCCTTTTGCTGGTGTTTTACCTTCGGGCATATAGGTTTCCTTCACTCCCGGATATGCCTGCAGTCTGCTAGCACCTGAAGCCAGCGCCTGGGCTATTACCTCAGAAACAGGAAACCCTTCCCTGGCATAAGTTATTGCAGGCTGAAGTATTTCTTTCATAGGTAATTTTCCAAATTTCCCATATAACTCAAACCATCCATCTACGCATCCGGGAACAGATACAGGCAAGGGTCCATAGGCGGGAATCATCTCATATCCATTTTTAATAAAATATTCTCTTGTTAGTTTGTATGGAGACCTGCCACTGGCATTCAATCCATATAACTTCTTTGTTCTGGCCTCCCACACAATAGCAAAAAGGTCTCCACCGATTCCATTCCCCGTCGGTTCCATCAATCCAAGGCAGGCATTGGCTGCAATTGCTGCATCAACCGCTGTTCCGCCCTTTTTCAGGATATCCAGGGCAACCTGGGTTGCAAGCGGCTGGCTTGTAGCTGCCATCCCATGTTGAGCGATTATTTCAGAACGGGTAGCGAATGGTTTCCCAAGAGGCCGATCCTGACTCATTCCGTGTTGATGACATGATATCAGTATGATTAGTAAAAAAAGATGAAACTTTTTCATGATCTTATGCTTAATTAAAATTGATTCTCATAAAATTGATAAGTACACAGATATTAAAAAAGGGACTGAATATCAGTTCCCTTCCTCATACTTTTCCTTATACTTCTGATAAAGCCACTGATGCTTACTTTCAAGATTTAGTTTTCGTCCCTGAATATAGGCATGGGTTACATTATTTGATCGCATATCAAGCAAATCACCATCCGAAACAACAAGATTGGCATCCAGTCCGGCGACCAACATACCTGTCTTATTGTCAATACCCAGAATTTGAGCTGTATTTGATGTTACCAGCTTCAATGCTTCTTCCTTACCAAGACTATAGGTGGCAGCAGTTCCAGCATAAAATCCAAGGTTCCTGGAGTTTGAGGGAGATTCGTGTGTGAGTCCTACCAAAATGCCTTCTTTTGTTAACAATCCCGGTAGTTTATAAGGCATATCCACATCTTCATCATCTCTTTGCGGCAATCTGTGAACATCCGTAAGCAACACAGGTATATTATTCTCCTTCAACAACTTCCTCACATACCATGCATCGGCGGCTCCAACAATGACTATCTTTTTCACATTATACTTCTGGGCAAGATTTACCCCATCAATAATTTCTTTCATACCATCCGCATGGATATACAGATTCACCTTTCCATCAAGAACAGGCCTCATTGCCTCAAGCTTGAGATTTTTATCAGCAGGAGCAATCTTTTTACTATATGCAGCTGCATCACTAAAAAACTCATCAAGAATTTTTGTATGTTTTTCGTAGTTCTTGTCCGGTTTATACTCTGTTTCTCCCATCCTCCACCTGGGAGTTGTGAGCATTTCAGGCCAACGGACATGAATTCCATCATCCATTAAATAAGCTGCATCCTCCCAATTCCAACCATCCATCATCATGATTGATGAAGAGCCAGAAATCAGTCCACCCGATGGAACGACCTGGGCGAGTAAAACACCATTGAACCTTAGTGCCGGTGGTATCTCTGAGTCAGCATTATAGGCAATCAGGGAGCGAACATTAGGATTTAATATTCCTACTTCATCATAATCAAGGGTTGCCTTGATGGCGCCGATCTCCACGAGTCCTACAGCGGAATTTGGCAGGATGAGACCCGGATATACATGCTTACCATCGATGTTTACCACCTCATATCCCGTAAGATCAACTTTAGCACTCCTGGCATCTACGACTATTGAAAGTTTTCCATTTTCAAATGCCACGATTGAATTGTCGATTACCTTTCCATCACCCAGATGAGCCACTCCATTCATAAGTGCAACAGGTGAGGTCTGAGGTTTTGCAGGAATCGGTATTTGTGCCTTAAGCCCGGTTCCTATTATTACCAATAAAAATGTTAAATATAATTTCATCTTTTATGCGTTTCAGATTAATAATATACTACTTGAATATCCATATCATCCCAGTCACGATACTTTTGGGGCATCCCCTTCTTCCCTTTTCCATTTTCTTTACTGATTTCTTCCATCTTTGTTATGAGCCGGGCTTTTTCCTCCTCCATCCAGTTTCTGGCTTCCATATCTTTTCCCTGATCAAAATAAACCCGCCCATCTACTAATGTCTTTTCGGCTTTAGCATAAATTGACATGGGATGATCAGACCAGAGAACTAAATCAGCATCTTTTCCAACTTTAATACTTCCCATACGATCATCCAGGTGGAGGATCTTAGCCGGATTCAATGTGACCAGTTTCCAGGCATTCTCTTCAGACATTCCCCCGTACTTCACAGCTTTGGCTGATTCCTGATTTAATCTCCTGGCCATCTCGGCATCATCGGAATTGATGCATGTGAGCACGCCAGCCTGCTCCATCAAAACAGCATTGTATGGGATTGCATCTCTTACCTCGTTTTTATAGGCCCACCAGTCACTGAAAGTAGAACCACTCACGCCATGTTCAGCCATCATATCAGCTACCTTGTATCCTTCCATGATATGTATGAAAGTATTCACATTCACACCAAACTGTTCCGCTACCGTCATCATCATGACGATTTCAGATTGTATATAGGCATGACAGGCTATATAGCTTTCCTTATTCAGGATATCAGCCAGAGCTTCCAATTCAAGATCTACCCTTGGTTTAGGGGTTACTATTTTTTGTTTTTTTGGAAGTGTGTTGTATCTCTCCCATTCGGCATTGTATTCTGAAGCACGGGTGAATGCATCTATCAACACCTGTTCAACACCCATCCTGGTTTGCGGGAATCTTGTGGTCACAGCTCCACCCCAGTTAGATTGCTTTACGTTTTCTCCTAGAGCAAATTTCAGGAACTGATCAACACCATCGATCATCATGTCCTGGGGACTATCTCCCCACCTGAGCTTAATAACGACGGATTGGCCACCAACCGTATTGGCACTACCATGTAAAAGATGTGTTGCAGTAACACCACCAGCAAGTTGTCTGTAAATATGTATGTTTTCAGAAGTTAATGCATCCTCCATTCTTACCTCGGAAGTAACAGATTGTGAACCTTCATTTACCCCGGTTAAGGCAATATGCGAATGCTCATCAATAATACCTGATGTAAGGTGTTTGTTTGAAGCATCAATAACTTCAGCATTACCAGCATCCAGATTATTCCCAATAGCCTTGATCTTTCCTCCCTCGATTAAGACATCTGTTTGCTGAAGGATCCCTTCAGTTTCATTTGTCCAAACAGTGGCGTTCCTGAAAAGTATACCCTCCTGTTTCGGTTTTTCACTCCATCCAAAAGCCATAAAAGGATAAATAACAGGACCAAATTTTTCCTCCTTCTTTTCTTTTTCCTTTTCCTCCTTCTCTCCTTCATCCTTTTTATCATCCTGCTTTTCCTCTAATTCTCCTACATAACTTAACGACCAACTGATCCAGGTCCCATCGGCCAGCTGTCCTTCTCCTTTCATGATCCTGTCTGTCATCCACCCGGACAACATTACCTTACCTTCTTTTTCTTTTTCAGGCTTATATTTCAGAGTTACTTTTCTGGTATCAATTTTTATCTCAACTTTAATTTCAGTCGAATCGTTGACTTTTATTGAGTACTTGTAATCTCCTGGTTTCCCGGATATCTCAAAATCCTGTTTTTCTCCATTTACAATCAATTCATAAATCCCGGTCATATCAGATAAATCAGGTTTATTGATTACATATTCAGAACCCTGTATCCAGTTTGAAAGGATCTTTGTATCATCTTCAAATAAGTCGCCGGAAGTAACAAGGAAGTTGGCTGTTTTACCTCGTTGAAGTGATCCCAGTCTATTTTCTGCTCTCATCAACTGTGCAGGTGTCTGAGTTAAAGCTTTTATTGCCTGATGTTTATCCAATCCTCTTTTAACAGCCTTTTTAAGATTTGGCCAGAAATCTTCAGTATTTTTCAGGCCTTTGGTGGTTAAAGCTATTTGAATGCCCTGATTTGTCAGGATACCCGGATTGGCGGGTGCCAATTCCCAGTGCTTCATATCTTTCAAACTAATAATCAGGGCATCAAAAGGATCTTCCACATTATAGACTTCCGGGAAATTGAGTGGCACAATTAAGGATGCGCCGGTTTTCTTAATTTCATTAATACGTTGGTACTCGTCACCATTTCCTTTGATAATATATTGTTTGCCAAATTCATCTCCCACTTTATCGGCAAGTAATAATCGTTCCTTAGTAGTTACTTCTATAATTTGCGGAAGGTTCTGAAGATCATTAAATGCCTGAAGACTCTGGTTATTCTGCTTACGATTCAATGGGCTCTTATACCATGCTGCATCATAATAAGTCTGTCTCAATAAAGCTACAGCGCCCATGATAGAATTTGGATAAGCTTGTTTTGAACTGCCTTTCTGAAAAGAATATTGTGCAGCTGAAAATTCATTGAGAATCAATTCCTGTTCAGGTCCCTTCCCCAGTGATACCAGGGTTGCCGAACCTCTAACTATCCCATCCGGTCTGAACGTTTGCACCACTGAAAATCCCTCTTTTCTCAGCTTTTCAGCCATTTTATCATTCTCTTTAAAATGCATCACTGCATCGAAGTCTGATTTGATTGCTTCGTTCCAGCCATATGGTCCTTCACGAGAGGATTTATACTGAGGATTCATACTGCGACCTTTCAAGCCCGCTTTTACTCCAGGCATTCCATAATTTGTATAGATGTCAATCAAACCGGGATAAATAAATTTTCCCTCCATATCATGGATTACAGCCTCCTCAGGTACTGTGATGGATGAACCAACTGCTTCAATAATTCCATCCCGAATAACTAGAATGGCATTCTCAATGCTGGTTTGATAATCAATTATAATCTTAGCATTCGTAAAGGCATGAACATCAAGTCTTTTGTCTTTAACCCCATTTACTGGAAAGTTTTCCTGGGCTCCAGATATTAGTGGGAATAAAATCCCTGTCAGACAACCTAGTAAAATTCTTCTAATACGCATTTTAAATATATTAACTGTGGGATGATTTTAATCGAATTTCAAAGATTACTATTTATCAGAAAAATAAAAAATAATTATAGCTAATCACCTATTATTCAAATCAGGTATACGAAAAATTATATTAGTTTTCCCCCAATTCAGGTGAATAATGTGTGGAGATTATAAATATTGTTTGATTAATTCAGGAGGAAAAGGATTATCATGAGCTCATTCTCCTTAAAACAGGTAAACCCTGTTGATGCCCAGTTTTATACTTTGAATCTAATAAGACGTTACTATACAATATGATGAAAATAAAAAGCTTTTCACTAATAACCCAAACTGAGATCTATTAGTTCTTGCTGGATGCAAAGAGCTTTTTGTGCAATTTCTTATCTAACGTGTAAGTATATTTACCCCATGATAATTGAAGCTTGTGTTGAAACAATTGATGAGGCCCTTATTGCGCAGGAAAATGGGGCTAACAGAATTGAACTCTGTGCTGATTTAGTGGAAGGAGGTACAACTCCTTCATTTGGTTTAATTTCATCAGCAATAACATATATGAATATCCCAATCATGGTCATGATACGCCCCAGGGGTGGTAATTTTATTTACAATGAGAAGGAAATTGAGATCATGAAAAAGGACATTGATCTCTGTAAACAACTTGAGGTAGACGGCATTGTCCTTGGCTTACTTGATCAGGATCGATGTATTGATTTAGATAAAACCAGGATCTTATGCCAATATGCTTTCCCTTTACAGGTAACATTTCATAAAGCTATTGATGATACAAAAGACCTGGTTTCTGAATTTATCAGATTAAAAGAGTCAGCAATTGTAAATCGTGTATTAACATCTGGGGGTGCAAGATCGGCATTCGAAGGTACTGACCAACTGAAGCATATGATAACATTGGCAGGCAATGATATCACGATCATAGTTGCAGGAGGTGTAACAAAAGATAACCTGAATATGATATCACAATCTATTCCCTGTTCCGAATATCATGGCCGTAAAATAGTCGGTGATTTAAATAATCCCATATATTAAACTTCAACGAATCCTCCTCTACAGACGACCTCCTCCCTAAAATGATTCACCCCTTTCGCTTTGCTTCAGAGGGCAGGCAGGATCATTTCTTTACTGTCGGCCCCCGGCTGCCAGCCAGGCAATTAAGAATATCGCATCAGCCGTACCATCCATCGTTGGTTCATTGGTTGAATAATCCCCGATATCATCATGATAGACTACATAGTCGTTTTGGAACAACGCAAACTCATCCGGTTGTGTAAGTTCCAACCCAAGCAATTTGGAATGAATTGTCTTCCATAAAGGGCCATCTACTAAACCACCGGGAACTTCCTCCCTGGTAAGATACCATACACTCGTATGAATATCCACAGGATAATCCCCATCTTCAGGAATAGCTGTAAACATGGTAGTCCCCCAGGGATTTCTACCAAACAACCAGTCCCGATGATCTGTCAGTATATTTCGATACTGTTTATCCCCTGTCATTCTTTCATAAAGGATGATCTGACTGATATAAGCTGCTACGAGGTTGTTTGAACACCAGATGAATGGAACGCCAACACCATATATGTTCTTATCAGCTTTATTGATCACATAATCAATTCCTTCCCTGTAAAAATCCTTAAGTTTTACTTGCATTTCGTTATTCACATTCTCGAATAGTGAAAAATGTCCTACATGGAGGAAAGGATACATTTCATAGTGAGTGGCAGTATCCATGATCATCCAGGATGTAGAACCATAGTCCATCCCATATTCCATCGCATCCTTCAGATATTTATCTTCCTTTGTTATAGTATACAATTCAGCTGCAGCCCATTCCATATCATCCTTCCATGTACTTTCATTATATCGATAAGGGGCGCCGTATGAATTTCCCTGCTGATAACCTTCATTTTCTCTGGCCATTTTATAAAGCTCTATTGCATTTTTACGAAAAATCTCTGCATGTCCTTTATCTCCCAGCTGCTCTTCCCATATTCTGGAAGCAATTGCAAGTGCTGCAGCAGATCTCCCGGCAACATTCGATACACCGGTTGCCTTACTTTTATATTGACCAAGTCCCTGTGGTTTTCCATTTGCATTATATGCAGCCCGATAGCTGTTTTCGCCCCAACCATAATCCGAAATATCTTTATGAGGCCATTTCCATCCCCTATGGTCCCTATCATCTGCAACCTGATGTACCAGCATATCTTCTTTGAAATGTAACTTCAAAATCCAGTCAATGCCCCATTTTGCTTCATCCAATACATCAGCCAATCCATTGCCTCCTGGCTGACCCAACTCGTTGTACCTGTCCTCAAAAACCTCCGAAACCCATTCATAAGCCAGTAACATCCTGGCTGTTGCATTACTTCCCGTGATCAGGTATTTCAACTGATCTCCGGCATCGTGCCATCCACCTGATACATCCACGAAGGTTGAATCCGAGATCGAGCTGTAATACACCCTGCCATCATTTTGATGGCAAATCCGGTCAAGAAAAGGATTGTACCCGCACCTTTGCTGGCGCATCCAGTCGAGTAATAACTCCTGCATTCCTTTGTATGCATCGTCACCAATTCGGAATGATGAAGTTTCAGTATCCCCTACTTTGATAATGTATTCTCCGGGTACGATAAGACCGGTAAAATCAAGCTTGTAAAAGTATTTGAACCTGGTCCAGCCATCCTGTGTTGATGGAATACATCTGCCCGAAAAAACCTTATTCTCTTTTTTCTTGTCGTAAATAATAAACTTCCCCGGGGCTTTTGTGTCAGAAAATAAGACAGCAATTTTTTGATCTTCTAATAGATAACCAACCTGGTTATACCGGATATGAAAATCGCTTTTCGAGTTTGTTGCAGATGAATGAATAGATATACTAAAAAGGATCAGAAATGTTAGGATTAGATTTTTCATGGGATATAAGTATTTCCCGAATTTAATAAATAGTAATTTCTAATCAATGGCTGTACAAATGTGGTTTTAAATTATAGAATAAGAATATATCCCTAATGTTAGAATTAAAACCTTACTTACTGGAGTTTATATTACATTCCTCCAGAAATTCAGTGTATACAATACCAAGGATATTTGTGATCGCTTTTTTCTCATTAAAAAGAATCCGTGTTAGATTGAATGTATTCGCAATGGCTTCATTCCCGTAGTTAACTTCCATACACTGAAAAACCTGATTTCCTGCGATCATAGCCTCCATGCCTTCCAGATCATCAAGAGTTTCATCCCTCCACATATCATCAAGACTCAGGCTATCCAGTGATGCATTGTCAGCAAAATATGCTACTCCCCCATAGTAATACCAATCAGGGACTTTTCGCAATCCCTTTCGTTCCAGCATATCCCCTATTACCAGTTGAGATATTTTAATACTGATTTCTCCCGGGATCTCTTCTGTTACTCCTGATAGATTGACATAAAATTTCTTTGATAGAATATCATTCTTTCCCAATAACAATTCCCTTTTTATTGTAGAAGTACTTTTAAAGTAAATTGTTAATCTTTTGGAAGGAGCGTAATTCAATTTACCCGTGATCCTCTCAAATTCAGCTTCACAAAACATGGATAAGGCTTTGATCTCCGGATTATTTAATTCATAAAAATTAAGAATAAACGAATCAGTGGTTGTCTGGATCCATTTATACTTATCCTGTGACTGGCTCAGTTGTCCACTAAATACTCCGATAACCAGAATTATTACATAAACAATCTTTTTCAATTCATTTGTCAAAATCAAATTAAACATACACCATATCATTCAAGTTGACCTTTAATTTAAGGCCTAATATACAAGTAAGCAAAATATAATATATTCCAAAAAAAAGGGGCCTAAGGCCCCTTATCTAAACATTTGATATCTAATTACCCGTTTAATCTATCCAGGACTGCCATTACTTCTCTTACATGTCCTTCCGAATTGGTAAGAAGCGCTTTTTCATCATCATTTAACTTTAATTCGATGATTTCCTCAATACCATTCTTACCCAATATTACCGGCACACCAAGGTAACAATTGTTGATGCCATATTCACCCTGCAATTGGATGCAAACTGGGAATACCCTTCTTTGATCTTTAACAATGGCTTCAGCCATCTGGGCAGCGGCGGCTCCAGGAGCATACCAGGCAGAGGTTCCAAGTAACTTAACGATCTCCCCTCCTCCAACTTTTGTGCGTTGTACCAGTCTTTCAAGAGTCTCTGAATCCATAAGTTCAGTAATCGGAATTCCAGCAACTGTTGTGTATCTGGTCAATGGTACCATTGTATCCCCATGACCGCCCATTAATATAGTTTGAATTTCTTTTGGTGAAATGTCCAACTCTTCAGCCAGGAAGGCTCTGAAACGGGCTGTATCGAGAATACCAGCCATACCCATAACCTTGGTCCTGGGCATCTTCGATACAAGATGAGCCTGGTAGGTCATAACGTCTAATGGATTGGATACCACAATAATTATTGCATCCGGAGAATGCTTTATGACATTTTCCGTAACTGATTTAACAATGCCTGCGTTTGTTTCAATGAGATCATCTCTGCTCATTCCAGGTTTTCTTGGTAACCCGGATGTAATGATAACCACCTCAGAACCTTCTGTTCTTGAGTAATCATTAGTCACACCAATGGTACGGGTATCATAAACATTAACTGGTGCTTTTTGCCAAACATCCAGGGCTTTCCCCTCAGCAAGTCCTTCCACTATGTCAACAAGAATGACCTCCTTTGATACTTCCCTGTCAGCCAGGACATCAGCACATGTTGCACCTACATTTCCAGCTCCGACAACTGTAATTTTCATAATTTTAGTTTTTAAATTGTTAAAAAATGTGCTCTGTTCTTATATAGAATAAAAATACGTAAAAACAGGATTTTTTTTAGCTAAAAATTAGAATTAATTGGATTATCTAAAAAAAATATCTGGGCGTTCTATGATTTCTTAAAAGCCTGATCCAATGAAAAAAATCCAAGTGATTCCCGGTATGATTTAAATACATTAGTATTGAATTCATTATATAATTCTGCAAGCGCTGTCATCACCTTAGCTTTAATCCGTGGATGTCTATCAAAAATCTCAATAATGTTGACTTTGGGAAGTACATACAATTCTGCGACCTCTGAAACTACTATTGCCGTATATACTCTTATTGATTCTTCAAGTAAAGCGTTTTGTCCAAAAAAACCACCGGATTTCATGATTTGAAGAACCTGCATTTCTTCCTGGATATCAATATTGAGAGAAATTTTACCTGATTTTACAATGTATAGCGCATTACTTGGATCATTTCACCAAAAGAAATTCAAACTATATTAATGGGCGGT
>JBHOSY010000044.1:0-26193 GCA_042584165.1 Bacteroidota bacterium
ATTTCAGGGCCGTAAGGAGTACAGGAACCAGGCAACCCGGCGAGGGATGTACATCGGCACCCATCAGGGCAGATATTTTAGATCTGAGCGTGGATCCTGTGATGGCGCTGGCGCAGGTAGCGAACCTGGCCTGTGATCAGAGTTTTTCAAATGGAGAAATAAGCATAACTGCAACTACAGGCGGAGCACCACCATTAGCAGACTATGATTTCACAATTACTTCCACAGCCTATGGAGCACCATTTGGAGGCTTGACGGGCATCGATGGTATTCATGTAATAGATACATTGAGGCCGGCGAGTTATGATGTGGTACTAACAGATCAGTTCAATAATTGCCAGACCACAGGATCGATAACGATCAATGATAATCCAGTGGTGCCTTACATCATAGATCCGGATACATCGATTTTACATCAAACCATATGTAATTTTGCCGGCAGTGTTACGGTTAATAGCATGCAGGTAAACAGTGTTGCAGAACCGGCAGGTAATTTTGTTTATTCATGGTATATAGGCGATCAGGATCTGAATGACAGCACGTATGTTGTTGCCGGCGCTACCCCTGATAATGAAGTTTTTGATATTAATGATTATGATAGTATAAGAGCAGGTATCTATTATTTCAGGGCCAAACGGAGTGTGGGAACCAGAGAACCCGGTGAAGGGTGTACCTC
This sequence comes from Bacteroidota bacterium, assembly GCA_042584165.1. GTDB lineage: Bacteria > Bacteroidota > Bacteroidia > Cytophagales > Cyclobacteriaceae > JBHOSY01. Next base: position 677 of record JBHOSY010000044.1, read on the forward strand.
TGCACCAATCAAGGCAGAGATATTAGATATTAGTGTCGATCCGCTGATGACATACACAACCATGGCTAATCAGTCTTGCGATACGTCATTTGTAGCAACTGGTGAAATCACATTAGCGATCACACCGGGATCCGGCACCAACAACATATTCGATGTAAACTGGAGTACTTACCCCACTAACAATCCCGGAAACATAATCAATGGTGGTTTGAATGCCGCTTATGACAGTCTTACCTATGGTCAATATACTGTTGTTGCAAGAGATACAACTTCAGGATGTGCTGTTACAGAAAATATTACAGTTAATAATAATCCACTTATCCCATCCCTCGAAGATGCGGATCTATTGATCAATCCTCAATCTGTCTGTTTCAATGATGGAGGGATTGTGGTAATCAGTATTGATCCCGGGGATACAAGTGAGTATGATTTTGACTGGTATGAAGGTGATGCGAATCTTAATACCGGGACCAACATACCGGGAGTTATCCATCCTTATATTGATACCACTAATTACGCAGGAATTCAGGCAGGAACATATTACTTTGCTGCCAGTAAAGTGTTAGGAGCGATCGGGTATAAGTGTAATTCTGCTCCCTACAAGGCAGTAATACCTGATGAACACATTGATCCTACATTAAGCTTAAGTCAGCTTGCTAACCGGGCTTGTGACCTGTCATTTGCAAATGGAGAGGTTTCCCTGACCGCACTTACAGATGGTGTGCCGGCAACTGATTATGAGTATACCATCACGCTGGCAGTACCTGTAGACAATGGATTTACCGGGAATACAGGCGTTTATACCTATTCCGATGCCTTACCTGGAGCGTATTCAGTATTTATCCGGGATGTTGACTCAGAATGCACTGCGACCAGTACCATCACAGTTGATGATAGCCCGGCAGTCCCATATACCGAAGATCCAGATATTACTGTTACCGACCAGGGTGTCTGCTTTAACGATGGAAGTATTGTCGTAAATGCCTTATACGTTAATAGTATTGCAGAACCAACGGCTAACTTTACCTTCTCATGGTATGTCGGACAGCAGGCTTTGAATGACAGTACCGTATTGGGACCTGTAGATGCGTTTCTGGATACCTCTAACTATAACAATATTGGTGCAGGTGACTATTATTTCAGGGTCGTAAGGTCAGCAGGCACTCCCACAGATGGAGAAGGATGTGTTAGCAACTCATACAGGGTTGATATAGAAGATATCAGTGTTGATCCGGCGTTTACCTATACAAAAACAGCAAATCAAAACTGTGATCTCAGTTTTTCTGATGGATCATTGCTGATCAATGCAACAACCGGTGGACAGATAACACCTCCTTATTCGTATACCTTATCTTCTACCTTGCTGGCATCAGATATTGATTCGCTGAACAATGATGGGCAGGTTAATTTCACACAATTGAGTCCCGGTGCATATTCCGTAACAGTTGTTGATGACAGTACGTTATGTTTCATCACGCAACAGATCTCTGTTGAAGACATGCCTGCTGTTGTCAATGCAAATGATGTTGCCTTTACAGTCATCGACCAATCCCTGTGTTTACCAGATGGATCGATAACTATCAACACGATCAACCTGAATGGTGTTGCTCAACCGATCGGTGATTATGAATTTACATGGTATGCCAGTGAAGCTGATCTGAATGCTGGTGATTCCATCCCTGGAGCAATACAGACCTATCTTGATACATCGAATTATGCGACGATAAGTGAGGGCAGTTACTATTTCACTTTCGTTCGGAATTCAAGTACTGTTTCACCCGGGGAGGGATGTGAAAATGGTCCGGTCAGGGCAAACATCCAGGATATGTCCACTGATCCGGTCGTTGCATTTAATGTTATCTATAATACAAGTTGTGAGTTGACACAGCCTAATGGTGAGCTTACTGCATTTGCTGCAGAAATTGATCCTGTACAAGTTGACGATTACAATTTTGTATGGTCCTTTAACGGAGGGGCTCTTCCGGGTGTAGTAATACAATCTGATTCCGATACCTCAAGTATTTTGACTGATGCTCCGGATGGTGATTATACCGTTATTGTAACCAATTCTTCAAGGACTAATTGCTTTAGTACCACTGGTTACACTGTTAAGAAAGATACCATTGAGAGCGAACCCAATGTCATAATTGTAGATATAACAGATCCATTTGTATGCTTCCCAACAGGTAGAATGGAAGTGACAGGTGTAAAAGTAGGTGGACAGACTGGTAATATTAACGATTATGACTACATCTGGTATGATGATCAGTTCGATGATGCTTTTATCATCAATGATTCAACAGGAAACCCGGTTCTCACATCAAATCTTGAGAATCAATATTCGGGTACTTATTACCTGGTAGCCCGCAACCTGTATACTTTATGTAAAGCAGATCCAAAAGAATTGATCATATCAGATGACAGTATAACATATCCTTCAATACACATTACCTACGGGAGCCCACAAACCAGCTGCGATCCGTTACAGCCAAATGGTGAATTAGTTGCTACTGTTAATAATGGCAATGATGATACGAATCCAAGATATGATTTTGCCTGGTATGTGGGTACAGATACCCTTGGCGCCGTTATTACTAACACCAGCTTTGTAGATGGACTCGATGCAGGAGAGCATACGGTAAGTGTCTATGATACGGCAACAGGTTGTACATCAACCGACTATTATGTTGTTGAAGATGGTAAGGAGAAGTACAAGCTTGTTGTTTCAGCAGCATCACAACCTCAATTGAGCTGTCTGGTTGACAATGGATCAGTATCTGCCACTGTACTGAATGTGAACGGTAATTTCCAGTATGAATGGTATATTAATAATGTCCTTTCATATACAGGGACACCCTATGAACCACTGCCACCAGGTTTATATACGGTAACAGCATTGGATCTCGATGATATTTATTGTCCTTCTGCCCCGGTTGAAATTGATATCGAGGATAGGAGATCAAATCCGTATATTTCGATTTTTGAGGATAATCCGCTAACATATTGCTGGGATGATTCTCCTAATGGACAATTATCAGCAGATATAGACGGACAGGTTGGGGGGTATACTTTTGAGTGGTTTAATGGCCCGGATGCAACAGGTACACCATTCAATTCTACGCATCTGATACTGGGTCAATCTGCTGGTGTTTATACACTGCGGGTAACTGATAATAATACTGGTTGTGAAAGCGATACAACAGTTGCTCTATCGGATTCTACCTTTTTACCACCTTCTGCTACTATTGAAATACTCTCTCATCAGACGAGTTGTATTGAACCACCAAATGGATTGTTAACAGCATACGTGGCAGAAGGAGATGACCGGAATAATACAGATTATCATTTTGACTGGTACGATGGGGCAACTGTATCGGCAAGTTATGATTTCAGAGGTATAAAATACAGAGATCTGTATACCGGGGAATATACGGTGACAGCCCAGGATATGATTACCGGGTGTATTTCTGAACCTGAAACAGCTGAAATTAATGACTCAACGGAATATCCCATTCTGGATTTTCATATGATACCGGCAAAATGTGAAAGATCGGATGGCATAATTGAGGTGGAAGTAGTGAATTCATTGCCTACGGAATCTGTAATTTGGTACGATGATTTTGGTTCAGAAATTGAGCAGGGAATTGGCCTGTATGGCTATCCAACTGGGGTTTATGAAGTAAGTGTTACTACTTTCGAAGGATGTGTGACCGACACAGTTACGGAAATTGGAGTAGATATAAATGAGTTCAACGGAATTTCAGCCAATGGGGATGGGCTTAATGATTATTTTGAAGTAGCTTGCATAACTCTTTTCCCAAATAATAATGTTAAGATCTATAACCGTGTTGGAGTACTTGTATATGAAACTGACGGATATGACAACCAGGAATTATCATTCAAAGGATATGGTGAGAATGGCATCTATTTTATTGGGGAGGAATTGCCGGCGGGAACGTATTTCTATATCATTGATAAAAGAGATGGATCTGATCCCGTGGCGGGGTATTTGGAATTGAACAGGTAACAGTGGTAAAAAGAATAATTATATCGATTTTATTAATCCTGGTATTCGGAAGGGTATTTGGCCAGCATCCTCCGATCCACTCGCTGTATATGTTTGATCCTATCCTGATAAACCCGGCATTTACCGGCAGCGCAGTTCAACTCAGTGCAACATTCCTTCACCGCAATCAGTGGGTTAATTTTCCCGGGGCACCCTCTACCCAGTCAATGAGCCTGCATTCAGGGTTCCTTCAAAGCAGGGTAGGAGTAGGATTATATATGACCCGTGACAATATTGGAATTCACTCTGATTACAGCATGTTTGGGACCTATGCATATAAGATCAAGTCAAAAAGAGGGGTTTTCTCCATGGGCTTGCAGGGAGGTTTTCATCATTTGAGCAGCGATTTCAATCTGTTGAATATCAGGAATCTGAATGATCCGAATCTGGGAGGGGTGATTAACAAACTCAACCCTAATGTCGGAGTAGGATTTCTATATAGTGAGAAGAAGTTTTTTGCAGGTTTTTCCATACCGTATCTGCTGGAAAACAAATTGTATGATATCGAGAGCGTATTAAGCGAGGCGAAGCAGAGCCGGTTATATTATTTACATGGAGGGATAACACTGGAGCCGAATAGTAATTTGACGGTAAAACCAAGTGTACAATTCAGGCTGCAACATGGATCACCATTCAGTTTTGATTTGAATTGCACCTTTATCTATAAGGATAGGATAGGGCTGGGAGGCTCATACAGAGTATATGATGCCATGATATTTCTATTCGAATTGAAAGTACTTGAAAATTTCCACATTGGATACGCATATGATTATACAACTTCCGAGATAAATAAATTCTCAAATGGATCCCACGAGATCATGTTGAATTACCGTGTGAAACTCGGAAAACTTCACAAAGGTCTTCAGTGTCCCTCTTACTTCTAATATATTTTTTTAAGTACTACAATATTATTTGTTAGTAATTCCCGGCCACCGAGCCGGGATCTCCATAATTGCGCAGGGAATATATTACGGAGACTCCGGGTCAATGCCCGGGGATTACTGCACTTTTTATTGTTTTGGAATGACCAAAAAAGACTGCTCATTCCCGGCCATCGAGCCGGGATCTCCATAACTGGGCAGGATATGAATTACGGAGACCCCGGGTCAGTGCCCGGGGATAACAACACTTTTTATTGTTTTGGAAAGACCTAAAAAAGGCAACTCATTCCCGGCCACCGAGCCGGGATCTCCATAAATACACAGAGAGCATACTACTGTGGTCGCAAATCTATCAAGGCGATTCATACAATTTGGTTACCTTATAATTCCTCACTATACTTTCAATAGTAAAATAATATAGAAAGTAAACGTTATAGTGATTTGTCAATAATGTTAATCTAAATCATCTAGGTTTTGCCGAATAATTGAACATGCTGTCCGGATTTCTTCTTCAGAAATGGTCAATGGAGGTGCTATACGAAAACTATTACGTGTTGAAAGAAACCAGTAAATGATAACTCCCTTATCCAGACATCTTTTGATTACCCGGGTTACCATATCTTCACTTTCCAATTCCACTGCTATCATCAAACCCAGTCTTCGAATTTCAACGATCCTGTCATGGATTAGTAGTTCTTCAAATAACTGCCCTTTTGATTCGGTTTCTTCGATAAGATTGGTTTCGGTTAATACTTGAAGGTTGGCTAACGCGGCGGCGCAGTTAACCGGATGTCCGCCAAAGGTAGTAATATGTCCTAAAGCCGGGTTGTGAGTAAATTTTGACATTAAATCCTTCGAAGATGCCATGGCACCTATTGGCATGCCACCACCCATTGCCTTGGCCATGGTGAGAATATCAGGAACAACATCGAAGTGTTCAAAAGCGAATAATTTCCCGGTACGCCCGAATCCGGTTTGTATTTCATCAAAAATCAATAATGTGCCAGTTTCCGTACATCTGTTTCTCAGTGCTTTCATGTAAGATCCATCAGGGATCCTGACTCCGGCATCGCCCTGAACAGGTTCAATGATAACACCGGCTGTTTTATTCGAAATCCCTGGTAGTTGCTCAGGTATGTTGAAATCCAGGAATTTCACTGATGGAAGCAAAGGCCGAAAAGCAGATTTCTTCTCTTCATTACCTGTTACACTCAGGGAGCCATGTGTGCTGCCATGATAAGATCTCCTGAAAGAGATGATCTCTGACCTGCCCGTACATCGTTTTACTAATTTTAAGGCTGCCTCATTAGCCTCAGTACCTGAATTGACAAAATAATAGCAATCCAGGGAATGCGGGAGGAACTCCTGAAGTTTCTCAGCGAGATCGGTCTGTGGATCCTGCACCATTTCTCCATATACAATCACGTGCATGTGTTTATCCACCTGCTTCTTAACAGCTTCCACAATCCTTGGATGCCGGTGACCAATATTACTCACACCGATACCGGAAATGAGATCCAAATACTTTTTGCCATCTTTTCCTGTCAGATAGATCCCATCCGCATGATCGATTTCAATAAGCAGGGGATGTTTGCTCGTTTGAGCAGTGTGCTTCAGGAAAATGTCCTTTCTGTTCATTTTTAAAAAATTTATATACTGAATGACCGTCTGCTTGTTTGAGCTTTCGAAAATTCAAGTAGTTTTACCTGTAAATTAAACACCTTAAGAGAATTGAACAATTCTGTAATGGAACAATTTGAAATCCGGGATAAAAAACAGAAATATTTTCTGATTGTAATAATCCTGTTTCTGCTTGGTAGTCTATTTGCGAATCTTGGAATATATCCGCTTTATCATGAGGAACCCAGAAGGGGATTGATTGCCCTGGAAATGATCTTTTCCGATAACTGGATCGTACCTACTATTCATGGTGAATTCTATTACAACAAGCCTCCGCTCTACAATTGGATGTTGATTTTTTCTTATAAATTGTTTGGCACCTACACAGAATTTGCCACCCGGATTGTTTCTGTTATTTCGTTTTTATTACTGGGTTGGCTTACTTACTTCTTCACGAAAAAATATGTTAACAGATCTCTGGCTATTTACAGCATGCTGTTTTTCTGGATAGCTGCTGACCTTTATTACTATTTCTCCCTCACAGCTGAAATCGACTTATTTTTTTCGTTGATTACTTTCCTTGCTTTCCTGTCAACGTTTCATTTTTATCAACAGAAAAAATGGTGGTTATTGTTCCTGTCTGTTTATTTGTTGAGCGCATTGGGATTTCTTACCAAAGGCCTGCCATCAATTGCATTTGCCGGGATCACACTTTTAGGGTATTTTATAAGCCAGAAGAATTTTAAAGGATTAATATCATGGGCTCATCTTGCCGGGATCATTCTGTTTCTCCTGATCACCGGATCATATTTTTATTTTTACTCCGGTTACAATAATCCTGCAGGTTTCTTAACAACACTTTATTCGCAGTCTACTGACCGAACCTCCTCTGACAGTGGATTTTTGGGATTTCTTACACATATATTGACATTTCCATTTATAACGTTCAAGGACCTGGTACCAGTAACTATACTTATTGTACTATTCATACCTGGCAGGGTATTCAGATCAATTCGTGACAATAAATGGATCTCGTTTGCAGCTTTAATGGTGGTTCTCAATATTCTGCCATACTGGCTGGCTCCCGGAACCCGGTCAAGGTATGTATATATGCTTTACCCATTCATTGTGATTGTCATTTTATACCTGGCGGGCAAAACAGTTGGGAAACCCATAAGAATGAAGATTATCAATGTGTTTTATGGTCTGATAATCTCAATAGTATTGTTGGTTTGTGTTGTATTACCTTTTATGCCACAGCTGGGTAGATTTTCATATATCCCATATCTGTCCGTTGCAGGTGGGGTGTTCAGCCTGTCAATATTATATTTATTTATCAGGTTTAAGAACATGCGATTACTTGCACTAATAGCATGTATGGTACTCATAAGATGGATATTTGATTTTACAGTTTTACCAATTCGACAATTAGAATCCCAGCCTGGTTTTGATAAACAGGATGCACATATAATAACCACTGTATCAGATAGCAAACCTGTATATGTTCTTAAAGACACAAGAATATCCTACACGACGCTATTTTACCTGGAAGCAGGGAAGGAGGAGATCATATCAAGAGCAGATGAGGTTGAATCAGGGAATTATTATTTGAGTAATTCTGAATACCTGGAGGGGATCGATTACGAACTTAAACATCTATTCTGGTACCGGGATACTGAACTAGCTTTTGTCAGGGTAGAGTGATCCCGATTATCTTTTGCAGGTTTCTGGTAAAAGCAAGATGCTTCAAAATAAGAGGTTTCTGGTAAAAGCGAGATGCTTCAAAATAGACCGAACGAGCTTGGAAGCTCTCTCGTTTCTTTTAGGTCGCACCTACGGCGTATAATGTATTATTTATCAATCTCTATAAACAGGTCGTCCCTCTGGGATTTAACCATACCTCAACCCCATCGGGGTGACCTGTTTGTAGTTTCAGATGCATAAGATATGTTTAGCACCGTAGGTGCGACCTATGTCGGATTAGTTTAATATCTGGGAAGTATGTTCTTTGGTTTTAACCTTTTCTATTATCTTTTCGATATTTCCGGTTTCGTCGATAATGAATGTGGTTCTGGCCGTTCCCATATATTTTCTTCCATACATGGACTTCTCTACCCATGTGCCATACACTTCATGGACTTCTTTTTCAGTGTCAGCAATCAGATGAAATGGCAGATCATACTTATCAATAAATTTCTGGTGTGATTTTTCATTATCTGAACTGATCCCAATCACCTCGTATCCGGCCTTTTTAAGATCATCATAGTTATCCCGCAGGTTGCAGGATTCAGCAGTGCATCCCGGTGTATTATCTTTTGGATAAAAGTATAAAACTACCTTTTTACCCTTCATGTCGGACAACCTGATCAGTCTACCGGATTCATCTCTGGCTTCAAAATCTGGAGCAATATCGCCTTCTTTTAGTTTCATAGTTAATTAATTGTGGTTTGGTATGTTCTTATATTTCCTGAATTGTCTTCCACCGTCAATATCAACTCTCCAGATAAAGATTTGTTTTTGTCCAGTGGATCTGACCATATGTAACTACGTTTGGGATCGTAATTCATAAGTAACCATTTACCATTCAACCTTGCCTCATATTTCTTAATACCTGAAAGTTCATCATTGATTCTGAAACTGATTTTATCTGTTTTTATCCTTAGCGGTTTTATATAGGGTGGAATAGTATCTGTCAAAATGGTGAATTCTCCAAAGGATCTGCTCTCGAAACTGATTTGCCCATTATCCCATTTCCCACCTATGTATTCATCTCCATTACCATTAAAAGATTTATATACTGCTGCATGATCAGTATCAGGATATTCAAGAACGGGTTTTAGGTTAATGTTTAAAGTTCTTTTAACTGGTATTTTGTCGGAACCAATAATGAACCGTTCACCATTTTCATTAATTTCTCTGCATGCCTCTAAATATACCGTGTCATACAGTGATAATCGTCTGGTAGATAGATCAAAAAATCTATTATAAAAGTTGAATGAAGTCTCTGACGGAATAGCAACCTGGAAATTGAATTTTGCCTTCTTATCGCATATGGAAACTGAATCCGGCATGCCAAATCTCAGATCCCAGAGATAAACTGCTTTTTTTTGTGAAGTATAGCTTGGTAGTAATTCATACTTCATTCTGTTAGAAAAGATCTGCAGGTTATTACTTGTTTCATCTTCAATAACGGTACCTATGACCATGATATTTTCAATGATTAAGTAACCAGGATCATTTTGAATATCCAGTGCTATATTTTCAATCATACTATCTGTGTAATATCCCTTAAAAGGGATATTCACTACACTTGTATTATTATATGCATCTTTGAGTGTTACTGTGATTTCATGATCCAAAGTATCCTCAATCAGAATTTTGCCTTTTTTTTCATCGCAGTAATATAACGGAAGTGGATTACCATCATCCAGATAAAGTTTTTCATAGGTGCCCTTCTTATTCATTTTAGCTTCATAATCATAATGAATTACCACATGTCTGGTTTCGTTGAATGATATCGTATCGATCCTGATCTCAAATAGCTTCTCGCCATCGAGAGTCATACCTATAAAGGGTATACCATTACGGTTGGAGGCACCATTCATTTTATCATAAGCCTTGATCTGAACTCCGATCAGGCCATTAACTTTGATCGGTTCCTCGATAAGAAAAACATTTTCCTTTTTTTTAAGGTCGAACTCAAAACGCCCAAATTGATTATTCACTCTTGATTCCATGGACAGGGTTGTCAAGGCAATTCTCTGAGCAACAGGAGGGACATTGTCTTTAATCTCCAGGAAATTCCTTTTCAATGGATTTACCGGCTGTTGTTCTTTATCACGAATTTCAAAGTGCAGATGTGGCCCCTGTGATGAACCGGTATTCCCGGATAATGCAATGAGATCACCTTTCATTACTGGAAATCGATCCCGGTCCGGAAAGAGATTAACCTCAAAGGATTCTTTCTTATATTGCTCATTTCGTACCCAATCTGCAATGTCTCTGCGCAGTCTGAATAGATGGCCATATACGGAAGTCTCTCCATCAGGATGTTTTATGTACAGTGAATTACCGTACCCATTTGCTGAGATCCTGATACGGCTTACATAACCGTCAAAAGTGGCATAGACTGCCAATCCAGATGTACCTCCGGTCTTAATATCTATTCCTCCATGAAAATGACTATTCCGGATTTCTCCCATCGTACCTGATAAATAGTTGTTTTCACCCGGTTTAACAGGGAAAAAATAGTTCTCCTGTCCCTGGGAATTAAATGGAACAGTAGAAAGTATAAAAAATATTATCAGTATGGTTTTTTTACTTAATTGCAACATTCAGCATCTTTTCATCTCCAATATATCCTTCAAGTTTATTACCAATTTTTATAGGGCCAACACCTTTTGGTGTACCTGTGAAAATGAGGTCACCCTGCTTCAATGTGATAAAACGTGATACATAGGTTACGATTTGATCAAATGTAAAAAGCATCAATCCGGAATTCCCCTGTTGCCGTAATTCACCATCGACTTTCAGAGAAAAGTCAATATCCTTCAGATCTTTAAGTTGTGATACAGGAATAAAGTTGGAAACAGGGGCTGATCCATCGAATCCTTTTGCCAGGGCCCAAGGTAAACCTTTTTCTTTTGCCTTGCTTTGAAGATCACGCGCAGTAAAATCTATTCCAAGGCCAATTTCCTCATAATAACTATTGGCAAACCGTTCACTTATATTTTTCCCAATTTTTTTAATCTTGATAACTAGTTCCACTTCATAATGAATATCCTGGCTTATTCCAGGATAAAAGAAAGGGGTATTCTTCCGCAAGATTGCAGTATCAGGTTTAGTAAAGATGACAGGTTCATCAGGTTTTTCATTATTCAATTCTTCGATATGTTCAACGTAATTCCTCCCTATGCAAATAATTTTCATATTCTTAAAGATTTGTTGCAAAAATAGGATATATATGAAAATCAGCTAGAAACTAATCAAGAAATTAATTTAGATGGAACGGAATAATAAATTAATCAAGGATAACCACACCTTGAAGGAGGCGGTTAAATTTAAATCAGGTACCCGGTTGTGCATGTTTAACTCGTATTTCATTGATAGTATCTGAGTTTTGGTGATTAAGTCCGCAATCGGACAAAAGTGGACGAATATGAACAACTTTTAACCTGGAACATGCCATCAATTTCGCGGAATCAAAGAAAATGGATGATGGCATACTATTTGGGTGTTATTATTCAGGTCATAATTATACAACAACTAACGGGTTTCAATCATGATACATATTAAAGTCAGGGAAGCGTTAAGAAAATCAAAGTTTGTTCTCTATTTCCTTTGTGCCTTATCCACTGTTTCTGTCATTTTAATCTTGATGATAATAATTAATTGGTTGGGAACAGGTATGCCTATCCTGGAACCTGTTCATGTATTAACAATGGCTGCTACATTTACAATATTAGGATGCACGTACTTCGCATGGAATTCGATTAAGCATATGGATATAAAATTGAAATCATTGGAAAAAGTATATCTCTCAGACTAGAAAGATTTTAGTGGGTATTTAAATGAAGAGGGGCTGAAAAAGCCCCTTTTTTTGTGTTTTATTCTTGTCTTTATGACTTAATGGCTGAAAATTATAACTACATAAATTGATCAACCTTCTTATAGGCTTCAATCAAAGCCATTTCACCTTCTTTGCCTTTACCATAATTACCATGTTCCATACCCAGGATGCCAGTGTATTTCTTGTTATGGATGTATTTGAAGACATTTTTGTAATTAATTTCACCTGTGGTTGGTTCCTTTCTCCCAGGATTATCACCAATCTGGATGTATGCTATTTCGCTCCAGGCGGCATCCATATTGGGGATCAGGTGTCCTTCGTTACGCTGCATATGATAGATATCGAACAGAATTTTACATGAAGGGCTATTAACTGCCCTGCAAATCATAAAACTCTGATCTGAATATCGAAGAAAAAGGTCTGGATTATCACTGAGTGGTTCAAGGACCATGATAAGTCCATGGGGTTCAAATATCTCAGCTCCTGCTCTCAAAGCATCTATCACATTTGCAGTTTGATATCCCATTGATAAATTACGCTCAAAATAACCAGGTACAACAGTCATCCATCTTGCATTACATCGTTTGGCTACTTCCACTGCCTTCTTGCAGGTGTTTGTGAATGTATCTTTGAAACTCTGCTTTCCGGTAGTCAGCGATACCTTCCAGTTATCTCCACCATCAACTACGAATACGCCCATTTGCATATCAAGACGTTCCATCTCTTTGGCTATTTTTTTCTGTTCCACCTCTGGCCGGCTCATCATACCGTTATCCTCCAATGATCTGAATCCCACATCTGCTATGAATTTCAACTGGTCTACCGGATCATCGCCCGCATTGTTTTTAAACATACCAAAGTGAGGGGCATAATTAAGGTTGAAATTATACTTCTCAAATGAACTAAACTTTTTTCCAGGAAGGCCCCTTGAAATTACAGGTGTAAAAACCGATGAGGCAGCAAAAGCCGCTCCTGAGGATATTAAGCTATTTTTTAAAAAATTCCGTCTTTTCATTTTATTTTGAGTGGTTTTGTTTAAAAATCAAATAAATATAATGAATTCTTTTATTGCTAATAACTAGTCACATGCAAACGGACAAGAAAAATATACAGAATGCACGGAGAGAATGGAGGAGAAATGAGAAATCAGAGAGATGAAGCCTCGAAATCAGTTACTTTAAAAGTGAGACGTATTAAATAAGCAACTTGATATCATTATAGATCTATGATAATCTCCGTAAAGTATCTGCGTATATCTGCGTGAAATATCATTATTCTGGCTCATTTTTTGATCTTTCCGTATTATCAAAGAATTAACTACATTGTATGCATACTCAAACACTTGGGGAAAAGAGATGAAAAGGTACTTAAGTATCCTGATATGCTTCTTATTATCCGTTTCAATTAATTCAGTTTATCCTCAAACAGATATAACGGGGCAGGAAAAGCGCTATGAATTCACTCACTCCAAAATGGGATCACTTTTCAGGGTGATAACATATTCAAATGATGAGGAAATTGCAGTGGAAGCTGCATTGGAGGCATTTAATAGAATTGATGTATTAAACCAGGTATTTAGCGATTATATTCCGGATAGTGAATGTATGCAACTATCCAGGAAATCAGGATCAGGAGAATATGAACAGGTAAGTGACCTGATGTTTCAAATATTGAAACAAAGTAGAGCCTGGTCAGAAAGAACATCAGGGGCATTTGATGTTACCATTGGATCGCTTAGTCAGCTTTGGCGCAGGGCGTATAGAAAAGAAAAAATTCCGGATCAGATAGAGATCGAGAAAGCGCTGGCTGCAGTAGGATATAAAAATATTTGGACAGTGAGTGGTCACCAAACAGTGATGCTTGAAAAGCCTGGTATGTATCTTGATTTTGGAGGAATAGTTAAGGGATTTGCCGTTGATGAAGTGTACGGAATATTTGCGAATCATGGATTAAAATGTACGCTTGTAGATGGGGGAGGAGATATTTATGCTGGAAATCCACCACCAGGGCGAGATGGTTGGAAAGTGATGATCAGGAATCAGGACAATAATGAGCGATATATAATAATTCAAAACAGTTCAATTGCTACCAGTGGTGATCTATACAGGTTCATTGAAATCGATGGGAAAAGATATTCACACATTATCGATCCCAGGACTGGTTATGGGATCACCATACCCAGAACGGTAACTGTGATAGCTGAGAATGCCACTTCAGCTGATATTATGGCTTCAGCCCTGAGTGTAACAGGACCTGAAGGATTTACCATGATGGAAGGTTTGGAGATGAAAGCCATAATTATTCAAGAGGTAGAAGGAAAATTGCAGAAGTGGGAACGGGGGAAGGTTGAACTGTTGGAGTAACTTTCTTCCCTGGCGCGAGTGTCATCACTCGTGACATGTTATCAGTTGCGTTTTGGAACAAGCGGTCAGATCGTTAGGAGTTCTGAAGCATAATATAATAATTGAATCGATTCAAGTATACTAAACTATTAGGGATTTATAACTCCTAACGATCCGACCGCTATAAAGCTCGCCCGACAATAAAAAGGACAAGCCTCGTAGCTCGTCCTAATATTGATCAATTAATTTTTCTCTTAAACTAGAAAGCTTTAGTTACTCCAGGAACTGGTATCGGGTAGAAACCATCACTACCTGGCAGTACAGGAGGATTCACATCCCAACCAAAGGTATCAGGTACAAGTTTTAATTCTGATTTAAGCGCCTCGTCCATTGTGACAACCTTTCCTGAATAAGTAGCCATACGACCAAGAATGGCAGTCATAGTGCTCATGGCTCCATTTTCAAGATCATTAATGAATTCACCTTTTTCAATTGCAGCGAATAATTCATCGTGCTCAACCTGGTATGGATCCGGATCTTCTTTGCCTCTGTGTTTCCATACTATGTTTCCTTTCAGATCAAGGATCTCACCCTTGCTGTTAGCACGTCCTTTGGTTCCGGTAACCTCTTCGGCAACTTTACTGAAACATCCCTTGATATGACGACACTGGCTATTCATGATTGTTCCATCCTCATAATGGTATTCAACATAGTGGTGGTCAAAGATCTCACCATGCTCCTTTGAAGTCCGTACCTGGCGACCACCCATACCCTGTGCCATAACCGGGTATCCCTGCTTAACCCAGTTGATTACATCCAGGTTGTGGATATGCTGCTCAACAATATGGTCACCACAGAGCCAGTTAAAGTAATACCAGTTACGCATCTGGTATTCCATTTCTGTCATCCCTGGTTTGCGTTCTCTTGTCCATACTCCACCTCCATTCCAGTATGCCTGAGCAGAAGTAACTTCTCCGATCATTCCATCATGAATACGCTTGATCAATTCTCTATATACCGTTTGATAATGACGCTGGAGACCAACTATAACATTCAGTTTTTTCTTCTTGGATAATTTTGCCATTTCCAGGACTTTCCTGATGCCCGGTCCGTCTGTAGCCATCGGCTTCTCAGTAAATACATGCTTATCATTATTGATACAGTATTCCAGGTGAACAGGACGGAAACCCGGAGGGGTTGTCAGGATAACCACGTCCGCAAGGTCAATGGCTTTTTTATAAGCATCAAATCCTACAAACTTATTCTTATCATTTACATTTACACGCTTCTTATCCTTTACATTAGCTACTATATTATCATAGCTCTTGTCAAGATTATCTTTGAACGCTTCAGCCATTGCTACGAGTTCCACATTTTGCGATACGCTCAATGCTTGAACAGCTGCTCCGGTTCCTCGGCCACCACAACCGACCAGGGCAATCTTAATTGCTTTATCAGCCGATGCTTGGGCTTTCATGCCCATAGGCACTGCACCAAGCATGATCCCACCTGCCACGGTTGCGGATCCTTTTACAAAATTTCTGCGGGAAAAAGTCATTTTTTCATCCATAATATTATTGTTAAATTATTCAGTTCAAAAAGTTCTATCCTTCATCCAGGTTTATCATCCAGAAAGCATCAATTTCTTCCTGTGTCATTTCTTTAAAAGGTCTTACAATTCTGAATCCTACAAATGGAGAATCAGTATTCCACCAGAAACTCTTGGGTATCTGAGGGTCCCTCATTTTCCACCTTTCAGGATTTGATGGGATCCTGCTTCCACATCTAAGCATATCCGGATCATCATCATAAGAACCTCCTTTTACCGTACGCGGATCAAGAGCCTGTGGCTTTGACCATGGATTTTGGGCTTCTTCACCCTCAAGTTTCTCGTAATAATCTGCAAAATAATGATCTAAAGTCCATTCTGCAACATTGCCCTGCAAATCATATAGCCCCCAGGCATTCGGTTTTTTCTCGCCTACCTTATGATAGGAATATTGGCTGTTTTCATAATGCCATCCATAATCATCCAGCCCTGATACATCATCGCCGTGTGTATATGCGGTTTGTGTACCTGCACGACATGCATACTCCCATTCAGCTTCGGTTGGAAGTCGATAAAAATGTCCTGTTTTTGTTGTTAACCACTTACAATACATCAGGGCAGCAAATTGCGTCATGCTTCCTGCCGGATAGCCATATTTTCCCATTCCGAATGATGGATCCTCATATGGTGGGCTTGGCCGGGTGATTGCATCTGCTTCAATATCCCTGGCCAGATCCTTCTCGACCAGTTCATTTTTCATGATCCTTTCCTTATCCATGAAAAGCTCATACTGGTCCCATGTGATTTCGAATTTACCCATCCAGAATCCATCCAGTGAAACTTCACGTTGCGGACCTTCATCGTTATCCCTTTTCTCTTCATCTTCAGGTGTTCCAATTGTAAAATTGCCGCTTTGAATCGGGATCATTTCAATAACAACCTTACTGCCAGGTATGACTTCGGAATATTCTTTAATGACCTCTAATGCACTCTGTGCTGTTGTTGGTATGGGCAAGTATATCAATGCAATGATTGAGAAAAGTAATGTTGCAGTATTTTTCTTTATTGTCATATTCATTTTGTATTTAACTCATTTTTAATGGTTTGCCAGAGTCCTATCTCTGAAATAGTATCAGTTCAAAATCAATTGTCACTTCTTCCCCGGTTTTAATCTGGCCGAACATAGCAGTAGGGGGGACTACTTCATACTCCGTCATATTTATGGGATAACTGCCTTTACATGAAAAACGGTTATTCTCAAGTTTTTGACAATTCATGTCCAACGTGATCTTTTTTGTAATTCCGGCAATCGTTAAATCACCTGCTGCTGTTACAACAAACTCCTTTGTGCTCTTGTTAGTTAAGGATTTCACTTCACTTTTGTCCAGTCGGAACAGGATGTTTGGATGTTCTTCTGACTTTAAAGCATTGTAAGTTTTATTATCCATAGTTGGACCTCTTTGACTTTCAATACTCAAAACAGGAAATTCAATTTTAACGGAAGAGGCAAAAATCCCGGCTTTTAAATTCTTCTTTTCAACCACATTTTGATCAAGGATTGCATCTCCGAGGATTTTATTCACTTTTGAAGTCCAATCGTGAATAGTTGATGTCCCTGTTATGGTCATGGTACTCTCATCACTAATTTTATACGATATCTGTGAAAATGAACAGGGGGCAAGGAGTATTACTAAAAGTAAAGTAAAAACTAACGGAGTTATCTTTCTCATGTTTTTCATATGTTTTAAAAAATCAAGCAATAATCACGCCTTATTCGTTATTACAGACATGCCCAATATCATCAACCATTCAAATTTAAGTTTATAATAATGATCAGATTATCATTACAAACCTCTTTTTCGCATATTTCTTGAAATTCTTATTAATCCCCTTAAGATCAATAGAAATAGATATACGATAAACCCAAAAAGGAAAATATTTGTATACTCCTTATACCATTCTTCAAAAAGTATTCCACGTCCTAGAACGACCAATAATACAATGCTCTCTGCTATAATCAGATAAAATACTTCACCAATTAGGACATCCTTAAACTTCCTGCTCATATTAAAAATCAAATATTTTATTCATGGACTGTCTGTCGGCACTGCAAAGATAGCCATTATCATAATTTGAACACCATAGTTTTTGGATAATCCGAAATCGAATGTATACTATAATCTCTCAGATACAATTATAAGTCGGTGAATAATAGTTGATTAAAAAGTGACTGTCTTAAAAACCACATTTCTAGTATATCCACCTCCTTAAGGGTCAGGTTAACAGGAGATGCCTTATGAGACATCCACCTGAGTAAAGATTTACATTAATCCTGTTCTTTCAAGAAGAGGGTCAATTTCAGGTTCTTTGCCTCTAAATTGCTTGTAAAGTTTCATAGCATCATCCGTACTACCTTTTGACAAAATGTTTTCACGGAATGACATGGATTTTTCAGCACTGAAAATATCTCCTGTTTCAACAAATGCCTGATATGCATCCGCATCAATTACAGCTGCCCAGGTATAACTATAATATCCTGAGGAGTATCCTCCTGAGAAGATATGGGCAAAATATGTACTTCTATATCTTGGGATTATTTCCTCTATCAGATTAATATTATCCATTCTTTCCTTTTCAAATGCGTTTACATCTCCTGTAAACGTTCCGTCAAGTGTATGCCATTCCATATCAAGCAGAGAAGCAGCTAGTATTTCAGTCATCGAAAATCCCTGATTGAATTTGCTGGAAGCGTTTAGCTTATTGATTAATTCATCTGAAATGATCTCACCGGTTTCATAATGCTTTGCATATACCTTTAACACCTCTGGTTCCGATGCCCAGTTCTCCATGATTTGAGATGGCAATTCAACAAAATCACGGGGTACTGATGTCCCTGAAAGTGTTCTGTATGTGCAATCAGATAATAACCCATGTAAAGCGTGGCCCATTTCGTGAAACATGGTCTCTACTTCATCAAAAGTCAACAATGCTGGTTGGTCGCCGGCAGGTTTTGAAAAGTTGAAAACATTTGTGATAACAGGTTTAACAAACTCACCATCAATCGTCTTGTATTGTTTACGGTAGGAATTCATCCAGGCACCACCCCGTTTACTGGCTCTAGGGTGGAAATCCATATAATAAATACCAACATGTGTACCATCTGCTTCCTGTACTTCATATGCATAGGCATTGGGATGGGGTTTTGGCAGGTCGGGGAGTTCAATAAATTTCAGACCGAACAATTTATTGACCACATAAAACAAGCCTTCTCTTACAGTATTCAATTCAAAGTACGGTCTGAGCAACTCATCATCCAGATCGTACCTGGCTTTCCTTACCTTTTCAGCATAAAACCACCAATCCCATAATTCGAGTTTAAAATCACCACCCTCCTCATCGATCATTTTCTGCATATCCGATGCCTCTTTTTTTGCAATCGGGATAGCCCGATCCCACAGATTATTCATCAGGTCATATACTGCGTCCGGTGTTTTAGCCATAGTTTCTTCAAGAACGTAATCAGCCCATGTTTTGTATCCAAGCAATTGTGCCTTTTCTGCTCTCAGAGAAACGATTTTTGCTACAATTTCCCTGTTATTAAATTCATTCTCATTATTTCCCCTGCCCATCCAGGCTTTATATACTTTCTCACGGAGATCTCTATTTTCTGAAAACTGTAGAAACGGGATCCAGCTAGGCTTGTGCAACGTTACCATCCATTTTCCATCAAATCCGGTTTCTGTTGCAGCTTCAGCCATAGATGCACGGAGCATATCAGGCAATCCTGCCAGATCCGATTCGTTATTAATAACCAATTTCCATTTATTATCTTCTCCAAGAAGATTGTCACCAAACTGAAGCGTTAATACTGATAATTGTTCATTTATATCACGTAGTTTTCCCTTCGCTTCCCCATCGAGATTCGATCCATTTCGGACAAATGATTTATATTGTTTCTCAAGTAGTTTCTCCTGTTCCGCTGTCAGGTCAATTGCTTCCTTTCCTTCATAAACTGCTTTTACACGATGAAATAATGCATCATTAAGTATGATGTTATCACGATGTTTAGATAACATTGGAGCTATTTCTTTGGCTGTTTCCTGGAAATCCGGACTGGTATTGACTGATCTCTGGTTAGAATAGGCTTCATCAACCTTAGTAAGAAAACTGCCTGAATATTCCAGTTGCAGAATGGTATTCTTAAAATCCGGTGATTCATTTTGACTTGTAATGGCCTCAATTTCTGCATTTTCCATTTCAATAGCCTTCTTAAAAGCAGGCATATAGTGTGCTACCTTTATTTTATCAAATACAGGTACTTCATACGGCGTTCCATAATCGGAGAAAAATGGATTATCTATGGAGTCTTTTTCACCCGGTTGGTTCTGGCAAGAACCAAGAAAAATCCCTGATATAAAGATTAACATTATTGTGTTTTTCATGATCATAAATTGTTATTTAAAAAATTTCTCCCGAAAATACATTATCTGATAAGCAATCAGAAGAAGTGTAGGAGGTTTATCAGAGAAATTTCTAAGGAATGCCTGCAAGAAAAGGTGAAAATCGAAATTTTTCTTTACTTTAACCTGTACAATTAAGTTAGCGTTTCATAGTGAATGATAATTAGTAATTGTTTGATAACTGAAAAAATTCAATAATGTCAAAAACACGAGAATTAGCAAAGATGATTGATCATTCCATCCTGCATCCAACTATGAGGGATGAAGATCTAAGAAGAGAGTGTGAAGTAGCAAAGAAGTATGATGTTGCCTCAGTCTGTGTGAAACCCTATGCAGTACCGCAGGCAGTGGAATTATTAAAAGGATCCGATGTTTTGGTAGGATGTGTAATAGGATTTCCTTCTGGAAATTCTGCTATTGAAGTTAAGGTGTTTGAAGCGGAAATAGCCTGTAAAGATGGTGCAGTTGAAATTGATATGGTAATTAACATAGCCAAGGCACTTCAGGGAGATTGGGAATACATCGAAGAGGAAATTGGCGCAGTAACCAGTGTATGTCATAAACATCATGCGATCGTTAAGGTGATCTTTGAAACAGATTATGTATCCAGGGAAGAAGATATTATTAAACTCTGTGAAATTTGTACCAGTGTAGGCGCTGACTATGTTAAAACTTCAAGTGGATTTGGTTTTGTGAAAGGGGAAGATGGAAAGTACAGTTATGAAGGAGCCACTATTCCAAACCTGAAATTGATGAAAGCAAGTGCGGGACCTGATGTGAAAGTAAAAGCGGCAGGTGGGGTTCGTACGCTTGATCAATTGATTGCAGTACAGGAGGCAGGGTGTAGTCGTTGTGGTGCGACAGCTACCATCACAATCATGGAAGATGCGCTGAAACGATTTGGTGAATAAACTAGAATATTAATAGCCACTATTGTATTAAAATCATTATTACTAGCAGATGCCTGATTGGTGTTGACCGTTTTGGTTTATTAATTCACAAATCAAGAATTATCTTTCGCCCTTTCAACCTTCGCTTTATTTACCTTTTTCGGCATCGTACCAAATACCCAATCCCATAATCGTGTTGTAACGCCAAATGCTGAATAAGGATTAGAATAATGGTGTGCTTTATGATGCGTCCAGAGTCTCCGCCAGGGTTTATATTTCGGGCTCTTCCATCTATGCTGAAAATAATGCAGTGTGATATAGGCTAAATAACCAATTATAAATCCAGGAAAAAAAGCAAAGGTATTATCACCCATAATAAGATAAAATATCCCTAAAAAAATGGCAGATAAAATCAGGTTGTGAAGGGGAGGCATTGCGATCCTGTCCGGATCTTTTGGATACCAGTGATGATTACCATGTGCATTGAATTGAACTTTCACCAATCGGTCTGAATTTGTTTCTGTATGATATCCGAACCGATGTATCAGGTATTCAAATAATGTCCAGGTAAAAAAACCTGCAAACACTAAAACAGGTAACTCCCAGATTAAAAGTGATGTTTTCGTCAGACTCCACCAGATAAACATGGCAATGACGATTAACCATACTACCTGAGGGATATAGATTGGAGTCGCAGTAATTCGTTCCATGAACTCACTTTCGTGGAGCCTGCCTTTCTCTTCTTTTCTTGCTTTCAGGTGCGATGGCATCCGGATCTCACCATTTTTGAAAGCCAGGTATTCTTCAACGTTTTTTTTCATAATAAATAGTATTCGTCCATCCTCTTCTAATTATCGATCATGCCTTAATAAATCGGCAATAAAACTAAATTTTGTGCCAAAATAATTAATTGATAAAATTCAAAAATATGAATTATATATTATAAAGAAGAGAGAAAAGGTTCTCAGTTGAAGCGATACAGTTGAATATATTTATTCAATAATTTCAATTTTGAGCCTTTTATTTATCCTGCCTTTGCTTTTATAATCCACTATTTTGATTTCTCCAACCTCCCTTGTATTGGCGACATGCGTTCCGCCGTCAGCCTGAAGGTCCAGACCCAGTATTTCTACAACACGGATTTCCGTGAGGTTGGGAGGGAGAAGATTGATTTTAGTGCGAATCAGATCCGGGATTGATTCAGCTTCTTTTCTGGGCAGGATCTGGCTACTAACCTCTCTTGCAGCTTTCACTTCAAGATTTATTTTTTCTTCAATTTCCCTTACAAGCTCTCCTTTCATCTGTTCAAATTCAAAATCCATACGCCCCATGAGAGGTTCCATATTACCACCTGTCACCTGTGCCTGATAATCACGCCAAATTACACCACACAGGATATGCATGGCTGTATGAGTTCTCATAAGATCATACCTTCGTTCCCAATCGATTTTTCCGATAATGACTGCTCCTGATCCAGGTAGAACTCCATCCAGAGAATGCCATATTTTCCCTTCCTGCCGTTTCACACTGGTGACGACAGATTCACTGCTTCCCCAGGCCAGTTTGCCTGTATCATGAGGTTGACCACCACCTGTTGGATAAAAAACAGTTTGATCAAGCACAATAGCATTGTGATCGGGATCAGTTTCAATTACACTTGCTTCAAATTCTTTTAAATATGAGTCAGTTTGAAATAACAACTTAGTCATAGTATACGTGTTAATCTTTCTCTGGAATCAATTTAATCTCCTGGTCATTGTTATGTGTTATTTTGATAATTTCCTCTGTAATATTATCCTTATCCCATTTTTTCATTTCGATTGTATATGACATAAAATGGTATAAAAGCATAAAATAGCACGATCAATATTTATCAAAAATTCATAATAATATAGTTTTTATGATTTTTCCCTTAGCAATCATAACTTTCCCTGACGTGATATATGAACAACGAAAACCAGTGATGGCTTTAATGGAAATAACTATTTCACCCGAAAATTCCGGTTCAATCCTTTTCTCAGCAAAACCATTCGAGGAGGACAGCGGAATTGCTTTGCTATCGAAAAATTTACCTTCGATCAGATTACCATCATAACATCGGATATTCCTATAGTTTTCGTTCAGAGATGTCAATAATAGAATTTGTTCTTTATAATCCCGCTCGTAGATCAGCTTGAATTTCAAGCTTGGATAATCAATTAATTTTATGCCATTTGACTTATATTCTTCCAAACCAGTGGCCGGATTACCCTCCTTATATTCCAATTTGGTTTTGATATTACCATTCCGGTAATATCGGTATTCAAATCCTTCCAACTCTCCTTCTTTATAATTCCTGGTTCTATAAAGATTCCCATCTGTATAAAACTTCTTTTCTGTACCATTAAGTTTGTTGTCTACATATTCAGATACAGATTTAATTTTTCCACTTGGGTAATAACGTGTAGCTTTTCCATTTAATTTATTATCGACTACTGTTAATCTCGCTTCAAGAATTCCATTTTCATTGCGTACCTCTTTAATAGTAGGATTTTGAAAAGCAGAATGGTCCTGTTTCGAAGGATTACAGGCCATTACTAAAATCAGAATAAGGGCGATAAAGAATATCGCGGCTGATGTTTTCTTCATCATCAATAAAAGATATTAATAAATCTCCGGTACGAAGGTCTGTTCGTATAACGGAGGCCTTTCATAGGACGTGTCTTTTTTTAACTTAGGTAATTCTACAGCAGGTTCCGGTTCGTATTTATAAGGGATCTTGCTGATTAAATGTGCGATACAATTTAACCGTGCTTTCTTTTTACTATCACCATTAACGACGAACCAGGGGCATAACCTGGTGTCTGTATATTGAAACATAACATCTTTTGCCTTTGAATATTCAACCCAACGCTTTCTTGATTTCAGGTCCATGGGACTGAATTTCCATTGTTTGAGGGGATTTTCAACACGTTCTTTAAATCGTTTTTCCTGAACCTCATCACTTACTGAAAACCAGTATTTAATTAGAAGGATTCCGGAGCGAACAAGCATTTGCTCAAATTCGGGGCAGGATCTTAAGAACTCCTGGTATTCTTCATCGGTGCAGAAACCCATTACCTTTTCAACGCCTGCCCGGTTGTACCAACTTCTGTCAAAAAGAACAATTTCACCACCAGCCGGAAGATGTGGCACATATCGCTGGAAATACCATTGCGTTTTTTCCCTTTCAGTGGGAATGCCCAGGGCAACTACCTTACATACCCTGGGATTCAATCTTTCAGTTATTCTTTTGACCACGCCCCCTTTACCTGCTGCATCACGGCCTTCAAATATTACGACGATTTTGGATTTTTCCTTTTTTACCCACTCCTGGAGCATAACAAGTTCCATCTGGAGTTTCAGTAATGCATCCTCATAATCTGAATTTGACTGAATTCTCTTGGTAACAACTTTTTTTTCTCTTGTTTTAGGAGTTTTGTCTCCGTTGGATTTCTTTTCCTTGTTCATTGGTATAGGATTTATGTAGTACTGTTACTTATTATTCAATTCTTCAATTGCTGAATTCAAGCTTGTTTGAATCCCTCTTCCCGTCCATTCCTCAGCTCCGGGAATAGATGTATGTGTCAGTATTTCTTCATTTGATTTGCCTGCTTTCAAGTCCTTATTAACCAGATCTAATACTTTTGAAAGATAATTACCCATAGCTGAAAGATCATTTTTTGAACCGGTTACCGGATAGCCTTCACTCGAATGTCCGAAAATGAAAAGGGTATCGTTATCATAATGATTATTGATTTTATTCAATACCTCTACCCAATTAATAATCGAAGCTCCCGCTTTCATATCGATATAAGGGAATCGCCTGTTAAAAACAAGATCACCAACATGTGCAACATTATCATTTTCAAAATGAATAATCCCGTCGCCATTGGTATGGGCCGGGCCAAAGTATTTCGCTGTAATAGTTTCAGAACCCAACCTGCCGGACCAGTTATCTTTAAATACAGTATCGGGGAAAAGTTGTTCATTCACATTTCCACGCTCTTCAGCTGTTGTAACCTGGTTTGCTTTCGAGTTTTCATGAGCCAGGATAACCTCTGTTATATCTTTGAATGCAATATTTCCCGCTGTATGATCAAAATGATGATGAGTATTAAT
>JBHOSY010000045.1:0-25975 GCA_042584165.1 Bacteroidota bacterium
GTCCAGGAAGTATATTTGAAGGCATGCAGTATTTTATCAAATCGCAGCTATAATTTTAAATGGGAACAAGAGGATCGCTCCTACTATCTTAAAGATTACGCCAAGAGTAAATCCTGCAATTGCAAACGGAAGCAGCAGAATCCAGAATACGATAAAGAGGATTAAAAGAACCAGGGCAACAGGCCAGCATACCGGGAACAGGAGGCATAATATGATGAATGCAAGTAAAAATTTCATCAATAATGAAGTTTATTCAAAATATTATCAAATTTCAAACCATATTTTCCAATTTACTTATTTTCAGTTATTTGTAATAATTGTTCAGTTAAAATATTGCTCAATATCGTACAATTTGTGTTCGTATTGGTACACCAAAGTTATTTATTGAAGATCTAATATGATGAAATTTAGTGGGATCAATAAGTATCATTTTCAGGTAATTCATATCTTTAGTAAACATTATTTTCCAATGAATATGATACGGATTTCCATAATATTAATTTCATTATCCCTGGCAAATCGGGTATTCCCACAGGAGTTATCGGACACAGATAGCAATGCTGAATTTAAATTGGGCATATACATCGATGCATTTTATGGCTATGATTTTAATAAACCTGCAGGAACATTACGATTGCCTTATATATATCATTACAACCGCCATAATGAAGTGAATTTGAATCATGGGGTGATTTCCATGACAGTAGATCACAATAAGTATCGTGCTAACCTTGCTTTTCATCTGGGTACTTATGTAATTGATAATTATTCAGCTGAGCCAGCGTTGCTGATGCCTGTTTACGATGCAAATTTTGGTCTTTCAATTAACAAGAAAAACAACCTTTGGCTTGATATCGGCATTTTTGGAAATTCCCACATAGGTATTGAAGGTACCCAGTCATTTTCTAATTGGACAGCAAGCAGAACCATTCTTTCAGAAAATGTGCCTTATTATCAGGCCGGGATCAACCTTAATTATTCACCCCAGGATTGGTATTTTTCCTTTTTGCTGTTAAACGGTTGGCAGGCAATACAGCGAGTACAGGGTAACTCATTACCAGGAATCGGTACCCAGGTGACCTATAGTGGTTTCAATAACTTAACTGTAAACTGGAGCACCTTTACTGGAACCGTATATCCCGATTTTATAAGAAGGATACGTTATTTCAACCATCTCAATGCTGTATGGCAATTTTCTGATCGGTTGGGATTTACACTTGGTTTTGATACCGGTTTTGAGCAGGAAAATAGTGGCAGTAACACTTATAACCGTTGGAGTGGAATTATTGCTGTTGCCAGGTACACTATCAACGATCAATGGGCTTCGGCTTTGCGATATGAGTACTACGGGGATCCGGAAGAAGTAATGGTAGGAACTACTCCTGGGGATGGGTATAAGACCAGTGGCATCTCATCGAACCTGGATTACCTCTTATACGATCGAATACTATGCCGGATTGAGGCAAGATACTTTTTCAGTCCGCTGGATATCTATGAAAGAGATAATAACTATGTGAAAAGTAATTTGTTTTTTATGGGAACAATTGCTTTTAAGTTGGACAAAGTCTTATAAAATGTTTTAATCAGTCAGTATTTTTAATCACACCAGCGTGGAAATAAATATATATTATCGTATATAGGATTTAATGGATATAGAAAAGAGAAAGAGAACTGCCATACTTATTTCAATCACCTTTGCTACTTTCATAAATCCATTCATGATTTCTGCCCTGGGTGTCGCCCTACCATCAATTGGTAATGACTTCCAGGTCAGCCCGGGTGAATTGGGTCTGGTTGAAACATCATACTTGATGGCTGCGATAATCCTTCTCCTTCCTATTGGCAAATATGCTGACAAAGTGGGTCTGGGGAGGATCTATATTTCCGGTATGGCAATGTTCCTGATTACCTCTCTGATAATTGGGATTTCGCCCTCCTTTAATTTTCTTGTTGGGTTACGATTTATCCAGGGATTATCAATAGCAATGTTAACTGCTACCGGGGCTGCAATTTTAACAAAAGCATATCCCACTGAACAACGCGGGAGAGTATTGGGTATAAATATTGGGTCGGTTTACGTTGGATTGTCTATGGGCCCTTTCCTGGGAGGTTTAATTACAGAACTATATGGCTGGAAATCTATTTTTTTGATTGTCGCCGCTTTGAGTCTAATAGCACTTGTACTAATAAGTCGAACCTTAGATTTCAAGAAAAATAAAACCAATTCCCGGTATAATATTAAGTCTGCGATCCAGTATGCCTTATTAATTAGCATGATATGGTTTGGATTCTCCTACCTGCATAAAAATCTGTTTTTTATTGTTTTGATCATAGCAGGTATTATCGGTTTCGCTTATTTCCTGGTACACCAGGATAGATCTCCCAATCCAATACTAGATGTAAGATTATTCAAGACGAACAAGGCATTTACTATGGGTAATTCACTAACCTTTATTAATTATGCCTCATCGGTTGCTGTTACGTTTACGTTCAGTTTATTTCTGCAATATGTTCGAGGGTTAAGTCCAAAGGAAGCAGGTATGGTACTGATAATTCAACCTGTTGTCATGATGGTATTTGCACCAATATCAGGCAGAATATCTGATAGATTCAATCCTAATATTCTGGTCTTTATGGGGATTCTTTCGTGTACTATTGGTTTGCTATTTGTTCTTACCATTGGAACAGATTCTCCCATGTACCTGATATATATACTGCTCGTTTTCTTCGGATTGGGATTTGCCCTGTTTTCTTCGGCAAATATGAACCAGGTGATGTCAAGTGTAACCACAAAATACTATGGTGTTGCCTCCAGTATGGTTGGTACAATGAGAACCGTTGGGATGCTAACAAGTATTTCGATTGCCTCAGGTATTTTTACGTTGTTTATTGGTAATCAACAGATGGCACCTGGATTAGAAGATTTGTTCCTTCAGGGAATAAGACTTTCTTTTATCATCTTCATATTAATCTCCGCACTCGGTTTATACATTTCATATAAAATGTTAAAACTACCTGCAACAACTCTTTGATCTTGAAGTATCAAATCCAAATTATGAGTTTATAAAAATTAAGTTACCAGAATTATGTCATCAGTCGTTGAACAATTTTAAACTATTCACTGATATAAACTATATTTGCGGGAAAAGCATAAGTACGCAGAATGAGATTATCTAAACTGGCAAGAGAATTGTCGAAAACACCATCTGAGCTGATTGAGTTTTATGAAAAAAGGGGAATAAAACAATATACAGGGGCTAATTCAAAAATTAACGACGAGCATGTAAAGCTTACATACAAAAAATTCCGTCCTGAGTTATTGGAAGTAAAATCGAAAGAAAAAAATGCTGAAAATTCAGATTTGAACCCCGAAGAAAATGGGAATATTGTGGAGAGTGTGGAGGATGGGATTAGCCCTGAAGAAGGGATAGAAATTGATAGGGATGTAGAAATTCAGGAAGGAGGACAGGAGGAAGAGACGGAAGAAAGCAGCGGAGAAGGTGAACATATTGAGGTAATCAGAGCACCTAAAATAAAGCTTGAGGGTGTAAAAGTAGTTGGAAAGATAGATTTACCTGAAACAGGAAAAAGTATTAAGAATGAAGAAAATATCAATACGAAAATTGCCAAAAAAGTCCTGTTCTCCCCTAAAACTGACAAGTCAAAATCTGAAATACGTTCAGGTAAAGGCATTTCTGACAAAAAGCATCAAATGCCACATAAAGAATACAATCAACGAGGGTCCCAATTGAGCTATGAAGAAAAGTTACAAAGAGATAAAGAAAAGCTAAAAAGAGCTCGTGAAAAAAAGCAGAAGAGTCGAAAGGAAAAGAAGAAGCAACACTACCTTGAAAATGTTAAACCTAAAATTCACACCACCAGCCGAAAGAAATCAAAAAAGGGTAATGATAAAGAATCAAAGATTTTGAAGGAAAAACCAGTTTATAGTAATCCGATCAGAAAATTCATTGCCTGGTTGAATTGCGAATATGATCAATATGAATAGGATTCCAAGATTAAATAATTACAAAGGATGGATTTAATAGGTATCTTATAGGCTATCTTCCTTTGGTGTTATATCGAACTCACGTTAATTTAGAATTTACAGCTTCATATTGAAGAAAATCATTCATATCGATATGGATGCATTTTTTGCATCGGTTGAGCAACGGGATAATCCGGATCTGCAGGGAAAACCTGTTGCTGTTGGCAGTGCATCAGGACGAGGGGTTGTAGCAGCAGCAAGTTATGAGGCGAGGGAATTTGGTGTCCGGTCAGCAATGCCTTCTCAAATTGCACTCAGGAGGTGTCCCGATTTGATTTTTGTACCTCACAGGTTTGACATCTATAAAAGTATTTCAGGCCAGATCATGGACATCTTTCATGATTATACGGATTTAGTAGAACCGTTATCACTGGATGAGGCATTTCTTGATGTAACAGCTAATAAGAAAAATATGCCCTCTGCAACATTGATTGCACAGGAAATAAGGACCAGAATTAAGGAAAACACACAATTAACTGCATCAGCAGGAATATCAATTAACAAATTTCTGGCGAAAATTGCCTCTGATGTCAATAAACCCGATGGTATTTTCCTGATCCCTCCTGAAAAAGCAAATGATTATATCGAGAAATTGCCTATCGAGAAATTTCATGGTATTGGCAAAGCCACTGCTGATAAAATGCATAATATGGGAATTAAAAACGGCCTTGACCTGAAACAGATATCAGAATTGGAATTGATTACTCGGTTCGGTAAAATGGGGCATTATTTCTACCAGATTTCTCGAGCGATCGATGAACGGGAAGTTACTCCAAACCGAATTCGGAAATCACTTGGAGCTGAAAACACATTTCCAACCGATATAAAGGAAATGGAGGATATCAGGCAGGAATTGGATCAGATAACTGAAATTCTGATTGGACGAATAGCAAAATCAGGGACTAAGGGCAAAACTTTAACTATTAAAGTGAAATATGCTGATTTTCAACAGATTACCAGAAGCAAATCAGTGGATTATTGGATATCAGATAGAGAACAGATAACAGCGCTTTATGAAGAACTACTTGGTAGCATTGAGATTGGCCCGGGTATTCGTTTGCTTGGATTAACACTCTCACATTTAAATCATGAGGAAAGTAACGTCAAGAATATTCGATCACAATTAACGCTGGATTTTTAATATTTATTATGGTAGCTGGCTACGTTTTATTAGGTAATCAATTCTATAGCCTGATTTAATTTTCTATCAAGAGTCCAGATCTCCGCATTATTTTCCAGGCTTGCGGCCAGGATAAAGCAATCAATAAGCCCCACCCCTTTCGTGATGAATTCATATTTGCAGCATAAAAGTCCTGCTTTGATGAATAAATTCTCCTCATCTATTTTTGGTAGATTATACCAGAAGCTCTGGATAATTTCCATTTCCCTGTCATTGCGAACACCCTGTAAAAGTTCACCAAATACAGCACTCAGTGCAATCACATACCGATTTTCGAGAATTTGATTAAATAATGGCCTGATTTCCTGATCGCCCTTAAGAAAATCAATCCAGACAGAAGTATCAATAATAATCATCTGTCTCTGTTTAATTTTCTGACCTTATATGCAGTAAAGTCTTCTTTAAAAGTCAGAGGTTCTTCATCAATTGATTTATACAGGTTTTTTATCTCTTTTTGAGTCAGGTATTCATTCAGGGCAATAATCAGGCTATCTGTGATGTTTTTACCGCCGGATACAGTCCTTACTCTTTCAATTAAATCATCGGGGATTAGTGCTGTAACTTTCATTTTATCACTGTATTACATTGCAATATACGATAGCGTATCGTATATAAAAATTATATTAAAAAAAACTGGACATATATGTATATGTCCAGCCTGAATTAAATATTTTAATGATTGTAAACTCTATTTCTCAATATCCAGTAATTCCACTTCAAAAATCAAAGCAGCAAAAGGGCCAATTACAGGTCCTGAACCTCTTTCACCATATGCCAGGTTATATGGGATAAAAAGCTTCCACTTGGATCCAACCGCCATGAGTTGCAATGCCTCGGTCCAACCGGGTATTACACCATTAACAGCAAATGAGATTGGTTCACCCCTTTCAACACTACTATCGAATACCGTTCCGTCAATTAAAGTACCATGATAATGGGTTTTTACACGATCAGTCAATGCAGGTTTTGCTCCGGTCCCTTCAACCATTACCTCATACTGCAAACCGCTTGAAAGTGTGGTTACACCAGGTTTGTTTTTATTCTCAGCAAGGAAATCCTCACCTGCTTTTTTCAGCTTTTCTCCCCTGCTTGCCTGCAGAGAATTGAAATATGTAGTAAGGATTTGCCGGGATTGCATATCATCCACCATTGGTGTGGCACCTTCTGTAAAAATATCCCGGAATCCCTGGGCAACTGCATCAACATTTATTTCTTCAAGCCCCTGAGCTTTTACACCCTGGGCTACATTAACTCCAAGACTGTAGCTTACACTATCGATCTTGTTATCAAGTTGAGCCACTTCATCGCTTGAAGTTTGTTGGCCATTGCACCCAAAGAAAAAACTCATGATCAATGCCAGGGAAATAATTACAATACTTTTCATTTGAATTAAGTTAATTTAAATCTGAATTAAGGCGCTAAAATACCTCTTTACTTATAAATTTTGCTGCTTTATATATTTTCTTTTGACCAATACGCTGTCTATTTTATAAAATTATTTATAAGAAATTCACTATGAATATTTACTGGGATATACCTTGGAGAATATCATTTGTGATACAAATTTTCAAATGATGATTTTATAAATTGTCATATTTTTCATGAATTATTATCGATTTCGTTCTTTTTTTGCTATTTTCCCGACTGAAATAAAGGCAGCTGATCGATTTTCATTTTTGTTCTGAATACCAGACTTTTTTGATTCATTGACTTGCCTTAATTAGAAATCTTATCAAAGGAGAAGGAAAATGGGAAGACCCTTAACGTCAAAAGTAAAGCTTAAAAACGGTTTTTATATTGAACTCAGATCACAGGGATCTAATTCGGGGATTAAGGTGCACAGAAACACCTACGCCGAGGTCCAGATAGCCATAAAGAAATATGAAAGCACATACGAAGTTGTATATCTTGGCGAGATGAAGGATGGGAAATTCCTAAAACCCTGATAGTAGGTAACATATACTATTGGACACTACTTACTCCATCCTGGAAAATCATTTGACAGGATCATAATTGTCAAATCACATTAAATTTTTCCTTTATTAATAGTATGCGTAACTTCATTAATGATGTGTGCCAGATACGTCATGAAGGACCTGTTTATTGGATTTTTCATCTTCTTGTGTCATTATAATTCCTATTCACAGGAAGTCGAAAAACTATCTTTGAATTTTGATTGCGTTTCAAATTCAGCAATCGATCTGCAATTCAATCTGATTGCGAAAAGGGGCACAATTAACAGGGTTCATGAGAGTAATGCGAGGATAAACATTAAAAACTTTACCTTGACACTGAACGGGGATACGTTAACTGTGAAATCGTGTCATACGCGTGGCAAGAGTACGTTAAAATTCCCCAGGAAAAGTTTGCTGCTGAATTTTAAAGGGGCCCATAAATTTAATGATCGAAAGGTCAGTAAATGTGCATTAAACAGTATGTCAATGGACAAGAATTACTGGAGGAACCGGTTTTCATATTTAGTGCTTGAAGAGGTTGGGATATTTCCTTTATATAATGGATATGCTGAATTTCAGATCAATGGTATAAGTCAGGGAGTATACCTTTTAATTGAAAAACCGGATAGCTATGCGAAGAAAAACCTGAAATCACCGGCTTTGATTAGAAGGGATTACAATGGGAAATTCGAAATTGATTATGTTGAAGATGATTATGATTACCTGCCAGGACAGTTAAGAGAAACAAGAAAAAAATTGAAAGAACTTGAAGGGGAAGCATTATATGAATATTTAATGAGAACAGTGAACCTGGAACAATATTTTCAATGGCTGGCGGTAAACTATATTTTACAGAATGGTGATTATACTGATGAAGTATTTTTTTACTATGACAGTTCGACAAATAAATTCAACCTTATACCATGGGATTATGATGACGTTTTTTCGCAAATGCCACATGAAGGATGGGATGAAAGAAATCGGAGAATACAAAATCCCCTGGTATATTCCGGAGAGGATGATTTCGATTACAGAATTGATAAAGATGATTTTTTGTACCTGAAGTACCTGGATGAATTTGGGAAGACATTAGATCATTTCTCACTCAATTTCATAAAGAAAACATTTGACCAGGTATATGTTGAATTATGTCCATTCTATCAGGATGATGAAATAATATCACAATCACAATACGATCTGGCCGGACTAACAAATATGGATAAACTCAAATCAGATATGACCAAACATTACATCCGACTCCTGAACAGGTGTACCTCGCTAAGGGATATAGTACAGACAGAAAAGGCCCGTTTTCAACAATAATTCATATATCCCCGGGCTTAACTATAATACCCAAAATTAATCAGGATTTTTATACCACTACATCCACGTCTATTCCAATAAGATTTCCCAATTTCTCAAGCTGATCGCAATAATCGCCATATACCCAGACAAGGTGATTTCCATAATCTACCTGCTTTCTTAAGAATTCATCTGCAGTGCCACTTTCCTCTCCGATAATATAGGCGGATACCGAACAACCTCTTAAATCCTCATCCCATCCTTTCGAATCTATAAGTTTCCCTTTCAGAACAAGAAGTCCCGTACCTGTAGGATTCATTCTTGCCACTGTAACCTTTTTCTCCTCATTCTGCATAAAATCCACAACTGCTTTTGTCCCCCATCCTGCTTCGACAAATCTACCCAACTGGTAAGGTAGACTGGGTTGATCCACACCATTCATCTTTATGCCTGGAACACTGTGATTAACCTCCATTGTGCCTTTATCATGATAAAACATGTTACCCATGTGGGATGACTTTTTTGAAATAGACATCAACAAATGCATGGATAGTAAGCCGCCAAGATCACCTTCACATGCAGATGGTATACCCAGATCTTTAAACATGGTATGTATTAAACAAGGGGTAATATTCCATTCCTGGGGCAGCCTGCTTGAGCAGAATTCAAAACATTCTACTGTAAAGGCATTGCAGTTATGCTTACGCATCAATCGTATTAATGTATTGTAGAATTCCATGCTTTTGACAACATACTTCTCCTTGAGGTAGTTATGCTCGGAATTCTTATACATGATTTCTGCCATCTTTTGGGCATCTTTCTGTTCTGCCTTACTGTTTTGAGTTTTACTAATTTCCTCTGCCAGTTCCTTGTAAGAAATTTTAACCAGTTCAATACCAAATTGATCTTTCAACTTTTCGGGTTCATTGATCCCTGCTACAGATGCAACAGAAGGCCATCCTCTGTCAGTTGGGTAAAGAATTCTGGTCTCTGAAAAAACTTTTCTTGCACGAAGCAAAGCCATGAGTTCATTTCTTTCTTCATTTGAGTTTAAAGCCCAGGCTTCAACACCCATTGATCGACAATACGCAGAGATATCAACTGTCCTGCAATTCAGGTCCGATGAAATGATAACTGGTTTATTATACTTTTTAGCAATTTCATAAGTTGCTATTGAGGATCCAGCTGGATTGATGTAAAGGACATCTGCCTCAAGTGCATCTTTTTCTATTTTATTATATTCGTCTTCTCCAATTACAAAGTCTTCAACAAAAAGAATAAGATCAGGATCCATTACATCGACAACGGTCTTGTCAAGACCTATTTCATTGTCCTTAATTTCCCTGCTGAATCTATTGAACGCATCAAAAGCACGTTTTTTCTCTTCTTCTGGAGATACTACATTAAATCGACAGGGTCCCTCCCATTCTGCCGTATGGTACATGTTGGTCATTATAGGTTTAACCTTCAACCTGTTAAGATGTGGACTTGGAATATCTATGGGTGGTAAATCATACAATGTTTTCCCATATACTTCAGGTATGTATAAACTGTTTAAGATTGTGGTTCCGGTAACTGAAATACCGATACTGTTCTTTAAAAAAATTCGCCGATCCATATTTGAAAAAATTTAATTTATAACATCACTTACAGTTAATTATAGATAATTTCAACACGCGCTATCTGCGCTTCATCCTTAAACAGGATTTTTAAATATTTCACATTATCCTTACCAATTTGAGTAAAGGTTTTTGGATGCCAGTAATCATAGTTGGATTCTCCACTTGAATAAACCTTAACCTCCGTTTCAATATTTTCCCATATTTCACCATCACTGGATCCTTGAATTTCACAAGCGTGATCAGTACTTCCCTTTTCAAAATTGTAGATTTTGCATTGGTAAAGTGTTCCCGGTACTTTATAAATAATTTCACTCTCATTGTTTCCCTCCATGCGATGCAGTATTTCCTTAAAACTTCTGTCATTGCCTGTTACGGGCTTTACCTGTTTACTGGCATATAATTTTCCATAATTCACCATATCATCAATCAGGGCCTGATATTTTACATGTACTGGTCCCACAATGTTAGATGAAGCGGATTTTCCTGAGGAGTTTATTGCTTTCACTCTATAGAAATATGATTCACCAATTTTTGCATCGATATCATGATAAAGCGGAAAATATGGGTTGGAAGCATCATTTACATTTGAAGCGATCAGTTCCCAGGGGCCATTGATATTTTCAGCCCGCTCGATTTCATATGATTCAGCTCCCATTGACCCCTGCCAGGAGATTGAATAAACTGTTTCGATCGGTAATAATTTTGCCTTAATTGGGACAGAGACTTCCGGGACGGTTTTGCCCTGTATCACAAAAGCTTTCTCGCGGTACATCTGCATCAATTTTCTTTCATCGTATGCCTCACCTGAAGAAAATCCCGGCCAGTGAAAAGCTTTGTAAATCCCCATACCCGCAGGTTCAGAGTGCCAGTAAAATCCTCCATTACGGTACCGATAGCGTAGACTCCACGTAAGTGCCCCGCAGATATCCGGATTGTTGATTACCATGTCTAGAACAGATTAAACCCCGCTGGTACTGACAAACCCGAACTCACCAACCAGATAAGGTTTCCTTCCTTTCACAATCTGACGGTTCATTTCAATATAGCTTATCATATCCATCGGATTGTTTACATAATGATGTGAAGAAACAATATCGACGTTGGGATCAGTTAAGGATTCTTCCCGAATAGGACGATTATCTATTGCATAATATCCATCCAATATTAAATGGTTTTCATCAAGTCGTTTAATGTATTTAGTGATTTCAGCAGTCCAGGTGTGCGGGCATTGTAGTTCATTACCTGTTTCCCAACATAAAATGGCCTTGTCATCTTTATAGGCGATCCCTGTAATGGTATTTACCCGGTTTATTGTGAATTTGATTGTCTTTTTAAAATCTTTGATTATCTGTTTATCTGTCCAGAAATCTTCAAATTCTTTGCCTCTGAATTCTGCATAATTTGGTGCACCTCCCATCCATTGCCAGTTATTCAATAATGAGAAAATGATGCGTATCTGATATTCATTTGCTAAAGCAAGCATCATATCATTTGTAATAAAAGCATCTTCGTTAAACTGGCCGGGTGCTTCAACATGGGTGGGTGCATCTTTCGGGAAGTTACTATTTCTGACAGGTATGGTATAAATACGAATTGCCTTTCCACCCATCTCCTTTATGGTTGCAAAAGCATCCCGCATCTCAAACTCGGTAGGTAGATCATACGGATTGATCCTTGTAAAGGACATGTCGTCCTCCACATAGTTAAGATTGGGTATATTAAAAGAGATGAATCTCAATTCCTTATCACCATCCATTAATTTATCACCCGAAACAGTGATAAAATTTTTCATTTTCTGGCTGTAAATAGTCAATGCCATCAGGAATAATATTGTTGTAAAAACGTATTTCATTCGAAATATTGGATTGTAAAAAATGCTTCCTGAATATCGGAATAAATACAGAATATCTCTATTATATAACAAATTTTATAGTTGTCCACTATCTATAGATAACATATACCCCCAGATCGAGATATTATTCATTAACATATTCTTTGAATTTACCCACCTCTGAATCTCCTCCGGAGGAGGAGACAATTCCGTTTTCAGGATAAATCCACAAGGCATCAAGAGAAAACTGGTTATATAAATATAGCTAATCTATATTTTCAATACCTGAAATTGCATTCTGAAGGTTCCCTCCTCGAAGGAGGATCGAGCGGTGAAAAATGATTCAGCGAATCATTTTAGAGAGATGCCGGGAAACGAAGTGGGCAGGGTAGCAAGGGTGGGTTAAATTACATGAGAAATCACATTACATCAATGCCGGAAATATATATCGGTCCATTTATAACCGGAGATTGTCCCTTTGTTGTTTTCGCCATGGCAATCATTTTAATTTCATCCTGTATGTAATTTATGATCCCAAGATTGATCAATTTCAATACCTGGTAAAGCCCGGACGTTTCATCTGCACACAGGATTGCAGAGAACACCTGGTATCGTTTCATAACAGAAGAAAAAAGTGATTCTAATTTCTTTTCATGTCCTGGTTTGCAGAAAAGCCCGTCAAGGTATACAAAGCGATAATCTGGATTAAATAATCGTCTTAGTAAAGGAATGTATGGGATGGTCCTCATAATGATCATACCGGTAATACCCGGTATCTCTTTAATCTCCCAATATTCAGGTACTGCCTGAATTCCGCATACTATTTCACCATGCTCCTTCAGTATAAAGTAGTTATCGTGCTTAATCAGGTTATCGAATGTTACAAGCTGGTAGTCCTTATAAAATTCAGTCAGCATCTGTATCAGGCGTGGATTTTCAGAAATTGAGATCTCCTCAACCAGGGGATTTATTTTGGGAAATAGTCGTGAGAAAATCAGTGCGGAAAACGAACCAATTTTCCTCAATCCAAATTCATTGATTTGTCGTATCGATCGTATATTCCCGGGATCTGCATATGCATAGAATAGAATTGGGTATTCGGAGGGCAATCCTTCACCTTCCAATAAACGGATAATCTCCGATCTAAGCGGACTTTTTTTGCCAGATCTTTGGGATTTTTCACTACCAGTTGAACGGAATTGTTTCCTGAAGTAGAAATAACGGATATAATATGCCGAGTAAGTTACATTATGTTCTATTACCTCTCTCCTGCTGAAACATACTGTACCTAACAGGTAATTTCTAAGATACAGATTTATGAAATACGGATCGGGAAGATTTCTGACATTGTCTTCGACATTTTTATGGAAATAAACAATGCTTTTCCCCGGAGTACCGATTGGATCATTTTCCAGTATATCAATAATTTGTTCGTTGGGTTTGCGATCAATATGTATAAATTCGAATGTCACCAGAAATACATGTGGTTTTCAGCAAATCTGCTTTAAATAAACATTTTTTTACTAAAAGCATATATTACATAAAATTTATGTTGTTCTAAAACCTGAGATTATTAATTCAAATACAAAGATTAAGTAAGGATGTATTTTCCAGGAAATCTATGGGCATTATTTATTGAACAGCCACTAATATCAGATTACTGCCTTATTTAATATTTTCGTATCATTATTAAATAGATTGACTAATTTGCTATATGACACAAACCACAACGACGCATGTTCCGCAACTATTTAAAAGTAACTGTTCGCAGTTTCATTAATCAGAAGTATTATTCCCTCATCAATACACTGGGTCTTGCTTTAGGTATAGCTGCATGTATTCTGATCCTGCTTTTTGTGCAGGATGAATTGAGCTATGAGAAGGGATTTAAGAACAATGAACAGATTTATCGAATAGTTCAGGATTTTCCTATGGGAAACCATCTTTCCAGGTCAGCCACTGTGCCTTTCCCAACGAAAAACACCATGCTCACAGATTTCCCGGATATAACCAATGCAGCACTGGTTTACCGTCCTTCCAGTTGGGGGAATCCAACCCGAATCAAGTACGAAGAGGACGAATACTATGAAGATGAGTTTGTTTTTGCAGAACACAGTTTTCTGGAAATATACGATTTGAATTTTATCCATGGTGATCCCGCCACTGCCCTGAGTGGTTCCAATGAGTTGATAATTAATAGAACGACAGCAAAAAAATATTTTGGAGAAGATGATCCCATTGGAAAACGTTTAAACCTGAATAGTTTTCGAGATCTGGAAGTTATCGGCGTATTTGAAGACCTGCCGGATAACACACATCTTCAATTAACCATGATTGCTTCTTTTGAAACATTTAAATCATTCTTCAATAATCCGGCATTCTTCGATTCGCAGTGGGTATGGGTTGCTGCCTGGATGTATTTTACTGTGGAAGATGAACTGGCAGCGGAATATATTAGTGACCAGATGGGAGCGTTTATCAAAGGTCATTATCCTGAAGTTCTGGCGGATAAAGGTGTGGTGTTACATGTGCAGAAGGCAAATGACATTCATCTGACTTCACACAGAGAGCTAGAATTTAAAGCAAATGGAAAAATCCAGCATGTATATCTTTTTTCAGCAATTGCCATTTTAATTCTCCTCATTGCCGTGATCAATTTTATGAATCTGGCTACATCCAGATCAGTCAGAAGGGCAAAAGAAGTCGGGTTAAGAAAAGTTATGGGAGCCCATAGAAAGATGTTAATCTCTCAATTCCTTGGGGAAGCACTTATAACTGCATTTATTTCACTTTTGTTAGCAATAGTCTTTATTACACTTGCTTTACCATGGTTTAACAACCTGACCGGTAAAAATATTGTCTTTGATTTAATTTATAATCCTTCATTATTGATTGGAATCATATTACTTGTGGGATTTGTCGGGATTTTATCTGGAAGCTACCCGGCTCTGGTGTTATCATCATTCAATCCAACACAGGTTTTGAAAGGTAGTAACGTAGCTAATTCTTCAGGGAATATTATGCGTAAAGTTCTTGTAGTAAGTCAGTTCGTGGTTTCTATTTCACTGATCATATGTATCGGGATTGTATATAAGCAATTAAACTACATTCATAAAAAAGATATGGGATTTAATACTGAACAGATCCTGTTAGCAGATATGAATTTTAATTTCTTCAACCGGTACAATGGATTTAAGACAGAATTAACACGTAATCCGGAAATTCAGGCCGTTTCGTTATTTGGCGGTACAATACCCGGCCAGGAAGAATTGATCGAGAATGCTTTCGTTTCCAGTGGAACACCTGTAGAAGAACAACAATGGTTCAGTACTTCATTTGTAGGTCATGATTTTGAGCAGGTATTAAACCTGGAGTTTATTCGTGGACATAGCTTTATGGTTGGCAGTGCCGTTGACTCAGCAGGATTTATCATTACTGAATCAACTGCCTATGCCCTGGGATGGGAATTGGATGAGGCAGTTGGACAGGTATTAGATCGGCTGAATAGCAGCAATGGAACCATATTGAATACGGGGCAGGTTGTCGGAGTAGTGAAAGATTTTCATTATCGACCCCTTTATGAACCTATAAAACCACTTGTAATTGGGATGGGTGGAGGAAAACTCTGTATTAAAATCAAGTCCGGGAATTTACCTGGAACGATTAATTTCATTGAAGATCAATGGGATAGTCAGTTTGAGGGCACACCATTCAGATATTCATTTATGGATACTGATTTTGACACTTTATATGCGAAAGAAGACAAATTCAGCAAGACAATTCAATATTTTTCCATTCTTGCCATTTTCATTGCTTGTCTTGGATTATTGGGTTTATCATCATTTGCTACAGAAAGCCGGAAGAAAGAAATAGGTATCAGGAAAGTGAATGGTGCGAGTATAATTGAATTGCTTGGATTACTCACCAGGGATTTCTCAAAGTTGATCTTAATTGCCTATGTCATCTCCATTCCTGTCGCATGGTATTTTGCAAATATGTGGCTCGACAATTTCGCATACCAGACAGATATTGGCATAATCATATTTATTGTGGCTGGACTAGCTGCTCTGGCTGTTGCATTGCTCACTGTAAGCTATCATACCATAAAAGCTGCAATCAGGAATCCTGTGGAATCGTTGCGATACGAGTAGTAACATAAAGCAAAGTTCCGCACCAAAGGTGGGATGGAATCCCTGAGGTATGAATAACGATTTGTTGGTATTGATTTATATATTGTTGTTTTTAATGCATTCTCGTATACTTACGCAAAAAAAGGCCAATCGATTCATTGGCCTTTTTTTGATTCATATCTGTTTTAATGATCCAGCATTATTAAATATTATTCTTCTTTATCTGGATCTTCAGTTTCACTCTGTTCGTGCTCAAAGAATTTAAATTTTTGACCCCCAATAGAAGCTTCATACATCAATCCGCCTTTGTCCATAGTATAAACTGCCACACCATTTTCATAGGCAATATCCGCAGATGCTCCTTTGGTGATAGCTACTGCCGATACCTGGCCGGCGAATTCAAGCTTGCCCTTCTTGAATGATTTTAGAGCTTTCTCATTTTCAAAGAAAATAACTTCACTGTAAGCCTGCCCCCCCCACTGGAGACCAACAGTTACCTGGGTTAGTGATGCTGTACCTATGGAAATTCCATTTTTAAAAACGACGCCTTTCCCATGAGCACCGCCAATAGTAATTGCACCTTTGGCAACCGTTGGAAATACAACGTAACCATGAGCTTTTGCAAAGAAAGATTCAAATTTTGAATTTTCTTCTTTGAATGTATCAATTGTTTTTTGCGCCTTTTCTTCAGCTTCGGGATCCCATCCACCAATCTGGGCATTGGCGGCTGTAAAGAATAATATCATTACAATCACCAGGTTTGCATGTTGTTTCATTTTATAGATAATTTTCATGTTTGTTCAGTGATACGTTCGAAATAGATTGAATATTCAAATGAATTATATTTATATACGAAAAAGTAATTACTGATGGTTGTAATTTAATTAATTTATAAGTCCGGAACAATCTAAGCCATCAAAGTACCTGACTGGAATGTTTTTGCTCCTGTTTAATATCCCGGTACCCGGAGAGCTAATTTGTTCAACCCTTGTTATATGATTAATTTTGTGCTTTTATTTTATTGAATACATGGATAATAAAGCGACTGAGGTAAAGGAAACCGTAGTTATAAAATTTGCTGGTGATTCAGGAGATGGAATGCAATTGACAGGAAGTCAATTCTCTGAAACAGCTGCCAAATTCGGCAATGACCTGGCTACATTTCCGGATTTTCCTGCCGAGATCAGGGCGCCACAGGGCACGCTTTATGGTGTATCCGGATTTCAATTACACTTCGGAAGTAGAAAAATCTATTCACCAGGGGATGATTTTGATGCATTGGTTGCAATGAATGCTGCTGCGTTCAAAACAAATATAAAATCATTGCAGCCGGGTGGGACCCTGATATTGAATACAGATGGCTTCGATGATAAAAATCTTCAGCTTGCCAGGTATGATGCTGATCACAATCCGCTGGAAGACGAGAAATTTTTCCAGGAGTATAATGTACATAAAATCTCAATCACACAGCTAACCCGGAAGGCTCTGGAGGATTCTGGACTTGGAATAAAGGAAATAAACAGGTCCAAAAACATGTTTGCGCTTGGTTTTGTCTATTGGTTATTCAACAAGGATACGGATTTCACAGAAGCATTTCTGCATAAAAAATTTAAAAAAGATCCGTTGCTGGCTGAAGCAAATATCAAAGTGTTAAAAGCAGGTTATAATTATGGTGTGACCGTTGAGGCTGCAACTTCGAATTATAAAGTTGATACTGCAAAGCTTGACAAAGGATATTACCGAAACATTAAAGGCAATGAAGCCCTCGCTTATGGCATTATTGCGCTTGGGCAGAAATCAGGATTGGAGGTTTTTTTTGCAGGTTATCCCATTACTCCCGCCACAGAGGTATTACAGGAACTCGCACGACATAAGAATTATGTTTATACATTCCAGGCAGAAGATGAGATCGCTGCGGTTACTTCCTGTATTGGAGCTTCTTTCGGTGGTGGATTGGGTGTAACAGCCTCCTCAGGACCAGGCATTGCATTGAAATCCGAAGCATTGGGGTTGGCTATAGCACTTGAACTGCCTCTTGTGGTAATTAATATACAGCGTGCAGGTCCTTCCACCGGGATGCCTACCAAAACGGAACAATCAGATCTACTACAGGCTTTCTATGGTCGCAATGGCGAAACACCCATGCCGGTATTTGCTGCCCAGTCCCCGGCTGACTGTTTCGATATTGTTTATGAGGCCGGGAAAATAGCCATTGAACATATGACACCGGTTATGGTTTTAAGTGATGGATATCTTGGAAATGGTTCAGGTCCATGGAGAATTCCAGATCCTGATGCGCTCAACGAAATAGCTACACCAGAGGCAAATTCATCACACATCAGGGAAGGTAAATTCATGCCATACCTGAGGGATGATAAACTTTCCAGGCCCTGGGCAATACCTGGTAAAAAAGGGTTTGAACATCGTATTGGTGGTTTGTCGAAAGAACACGAAACCGGAAATGTCTCATATGATCCCGATAACAACCAGCTAATGATTAAACTCAGGGAAGAGAAAGTAGAAAAAATTGCCGGTTACCTTCCCGAACAGGAAGTTATTGCTGGAGCTGAATCAGGCGACTTACTGGTTCTTGGATGGGGATCCACATATGGAGCTTTAATAACTGCTATAAAGGAAGTAAATAGCGAAGATTATCAAGTCGGATATACCCATTTGAGATATTTACGCCCTTTTCCTTCCAATCTGGGAAAAATTCTGAAGAGATATAAGAAGGTTCTGATCCCTGAGTTGAATAATGGGCAGCTTATAAAAATAATAAAAGAAAAGTTCAGCATTAGAGCTGAAGGATTGCATAAAATCAAAGGTATGCCATTTACCAAACATGAGGTGAAAGATCGCATAGCAGAAATATTAAATAAGATCGATCGTG
Source organism: Bacteroidota bacterium (assembly GCA_042584165.1). Taxonomy (GTDB): domain Bacteria; phylum Bacteroidota; class Bacteroidia; order Cytophagales; family Cyclobacteriaceae; genus JBHOSY01. Next base: position 18,956 of record JBHOSY010000045.1, read on the forward strand.
AAATCGAAAGATAGAATAAAACAACCACCTGGTTTCAAACCCAGGATCCAGGCTACTTCAGGTGGAATTTCAGCAGCAAAATCCTTTGCTTCCGATCAGGATATAAGATGGTGCCCGGGTTGCGGGGATTACTCGATTTTAAAACAGGTGCAAACTGTACTGGCAGATGAAGGAATTCCCCGGGAGGAAATAGTATTTATATCTGGGATCGGATGTTCATCAAGGTTCCCCTATTATATGAATACATATGGGATGCATTCGATTCATGGACGTGGAACTGCTATTGCCTCAGGATTACGGGCATTACGCAGGGAACTGAATATATGGATTGTCACTGGTGACGGTGATGGACTATCTATCGGAGGGAACCATTTAATCCATTTATTACGCAGGAATTTCAACGTTAATATTCTTCTTTTCAACAATGAGATCTATGGCCTCACAAAAGGGCAGTACTCTCCTACTTCACCATTGGGTACTGTTAATAAAACTGCTATGTGGGGTACCATTGATACACCTTTTAATCCACTTGCCCTTGCATTAGGAGCAGATTCAACTTTTGTAGCCAGGGCGCTTGACATAGATCCCGGGAATTTTAGGACGGTTCTGAAACGAGCCAACGATCATAAAGGAGCCTCTTTCCTCGAGATTTACCAGAACTGTAATGTATTCAACGATGGTGCATTTTCGGTATTGACTGATAAGAAACTGAGAAAAGAAAATACTATTGTGCTGGAACATAACAAGCCGCTCACCTTCGGAACAAACAATGACAAAGGTATCCGGCTGAATGGTTTAACTCCTGAGATTGTACAATTAAACAGTGATATCTCTCTGGCTGATCTATGGATCCATGATGAAAATGATTATACAAAAGCCACAATATTAAGCCGGTTCTTTGAGAATCCCGGAAATAAAAATAGTTTTCCACGACCCCTGGGTGTATTGTATGCTATCCAAAAGCCAACCTACGAAGATGCTTTACATACACAAAAAGAACAGGCCATATCTCAACTGGGAACACCCAACCTTCGGGAATTATTTATGGGCAAAAACTATTGGGAGGTGAAGTAATAAATGATAATACTAAGTCCTCAGATTGTTTCTGTCTTCACTATTCTTTGCGGCTAAAACCTAATTTATTAAATACCGACAAATTTCAGATCTTCTTATAAACTTATCCTTAATGCTGATGAAATGCCTGGGAAATAAACTCCAGTACTTCAGGTAAAGATTCTCTCCAATATGTCCATGTATGTCCCCCTTCGCGGATCCGGAATTCATGGGGTATTTCCTGATCTCTCATTGCAATATGAACAAGGGAGTTGCCTTTATATAAAAAATCATCATCGCCACAATCAATATACCAGCGAACAGTTTTCTTCTGATCTTCAGGTATGTTTTTTACCAATTCAACCGCGCTATGCTGTTTAAAATATGCTTCAATCTCCGTATCTGTGTAATTTACTTCGCTCCCCCTTCTCGCCAGTCTGTTTTTAGTATCTTCCAGGGTTAGCGATCCAGTACTTGCACTTAACGGGCAGGCAGATGAGAATAACTCAGGATGGTGAAGTGCGTACATGAAGCTGCCACCGCCTCCCATGGACAGTCCGGCCACTGCCCTGTATCGTTTTTCTCCTTTGATCCGATATTTTCCTTCTACATATGGCATTAACTCCTGGAAAAAGAAATCTTCATATCGCCATTTCCCCTTAGGATCGTTGAAATAACCACGTCTTCCAGTATTCGCGTCAGGCATTATTATTACCATGGGTGTGGATTTTCCTTCCCTTATCGTTTTGTCAGCAATATGCAGCACCTCACCAAACTGCACCCAGCCTGTCTGGTCATCCCCTGATCCATGAAGAAGGTACAGAACAGGATAACTTCGTTGTGATGATTCATAATCAGGAGGCAGATATATTGCATACTTGCGATCCATATTCAGGATTTTGCTTGGCAGGGAAAGATCATCATATACTTTACCTGTCTGGGCTAAGGAGGAGGAATGAAGAATTAATAATAATGGAACTAAAAAGGAAATTTTTCTCATGATAGGACTGTAAAAAGTAATTAAGTAATTGAAAAAATGCTATTTAAAATTCAAGTAATAAATTGTGCGACTATGATAAATGGACACGGAGATCACGGAGAATGCACAGAGAACACTGAGAAATAATCGATTCAATCCTTCATGTTCTCAGTATCGCATTCGTAATAAAAGATACCTTAATGAATATTTATATAAAAATATTGCCTATAAAATCAATGATTATATTATTTCACATACTCTGCGTTCATCAGGAACTCGAATGATTTCTTTACATCCTCCACTGGAGTAGTTTCATACCTTTCAACCTCTACGATATAATATTTCATTCCCGATTTCTTGTTGTTAGCAAATAAAGTTTCAAAATCCATTGTTCCACTGGCACCGATCACTTCTTCATCTTTGACATGCCAGAGATCAAAACGACCGGGATATTTATCAAAATATGCCACAGCATCTTTACCGCCTTTCATGATCCAGTATAAGTCAATTTGCATGAATACTTTGTCGGGATCCATATTTTCAAGCATGATGTCATAAAGTACCTCCCCATCATATTCAGTTGTAAACTCCCTGGCGTGGTTGTGATATCCGAATCGAATACCTTTAGCATTACATTTCTCTCCCACAGCTTCAAAATACTTGCAATACGCCAACAAGCCTTCTTTACTCTCGTAGGCGGTTTTTTGCATGGAAGGCTGAACGATATATTTCACCCCTGCCTCCTTATGAGCACTGATGCATTTGTCCCACCAGGCCATCGTTTCTTCCCATGTATCCTGGTCCGGAACTGGTCTTCCGGTATGTGAACTGATGAATCCCAGTCCATTTTTCTTTAATAACTCACTAAACTCCTGAGGAGCCATGCCATAAAAAAGACCGTCATCATAATTTGCAGCCTCAACAAATGAATAACCCATTTCTCCTACCTGTTCAACTGTTGCAATTGGATCCTCTTTCATGGCATCCCGAACTGAATATAACTGTAATCCGATATTTTTTCCAGAATTGCAGCTCCCCAGCAGTAGCATACTGCCAAATAGTATAGTCATTAATAGAATAATTTGTAATAAATGTTTCATGTTTAACAATTAAGAATTTTATAAAAAAAGAATAAAATTGACATACATATCAATCCTTTTCAAAAATACATATGAAATAATTAATGAAGTGAATTCTTAATGATTTTATAATCGTACAATGCTCATATTTCATAAATTTAAGTCTTCATGGTTATATAAATCAAACATCAATCACAGATAACTGTAAAATAGCAACAGAATCAATAATAAAGGACAGAAGAAATCATCCGATTATTAAAATGTTATTTGAGGTAATAGAGTAGCACAAATTATATATAAAGTATTATGGAACCGCTACGCGGTTGTCATAGAACTAAAATTGCGCACAATGCGAAATGGCAGGCTGGCCCGGCAAAAAAGCGGGGTGAGCGTTGGCTTTGAGGGGAGGAGCATTTTTTTGCCTAGATTTTGGTTCCTTTCATCAATGGAAAGGAACAAAACATAAAATAGATTAAATATCTAATAATCAACCTGGTATAATAAGTTATATAGTAGGTGACAGATATTCCTGATTGTTAGTATAATATCCCCCTGATTTCAGTATTTCTTATCTGTGTACTTTTATAGAGATTTGTAATTCATGCTTAGAAATTACTTCATAACTGCCATTCGCAATCTCTACAAGAACAAGATATATGCTATTATTAATATTCTTGGCCTTTCTGTTGGAATAACATGTTTTCTTCTAATATCCCTGTATGTATATAATGAATTATCCTATGACCGCTTTTTTAAGGATAGTAACCGATTGTATAGGATTGCTCTGGAAAGACAATATCCGGACCATACCCGGTATTTCGCGTCCACACCAGTAACAATTGTACCTGTGCTGTTGGAGCACTATCCCGATGTGGAAGAGGCTACTATGTTTCACAGGCTATTCTTTCTACCATTTATTACTGTCAATATAGATGAGGAGTCCTACGCTGAGGAACGATTTCAATTTGCAGATTCCAGTTTTTTCAGTGTCTTTTCATTTAATTTCCTCGAAGGGAATCCGGAAACTGCTTTGAATAGCCAGGATAAGGCTGTAATAACTAAATCTACAGCCAGAAGATATTTTGGGGATCAGGAAGCCCTTGGAAAAATAATCCTGATCGATACCATTGAAATTATGATTTCTGGGGTTATTGATGATGTGCCGAAGAACTCACATATGGAATTTGACCTCCTGGGGTCTATACATAGTCTTCCTTTCATTCAGGCATCAATAGAGCAGAATAGCTGGGTGAATCCGTGGGTTTATACCTATATCAAACTAAGGAATGGAGCACAGCCTGATCAATTCGAGTCAAAGCTGGAAGAGATGGTGGATAATTATGGATTGACAAACATATGTAGTTCACTTGGGATCAGTGAAGAAGAATATAGTTCCTCAGGACATAACTTCAGATACATTTTACAACAGGTACCAGATATACATCTACATTCAAATCTTACCCTTGAAGTAAGTCCTAACAGCAATATTTCTTATATCTATTTACTCATAGCCGTTGCGATACTTATATTACTAATAACATGTATAAACTTTGTTAATCTCGCTACAGCAAGATCAACCGAAAGGGCAAGGGAAGTGGGAATCAGGAAGGTTATGGGATCAGGCTACTTTTTGCTGATACGGCAATTTCTTCTGGAATCAGTTTTTATCAGTATGATAAGCCTGTTTGTAGCGATCCTGATGGTTTGGCTATTGTTACCATCATTTAACACTCTTGTTTCAAAGTCCCTGGAAATTGGCACCGTAAGTTCACCAATCGTTTTTGCCGGATTGATATTATTGGGCCTGATAATAGGGATACTGGCTGGAATATATCCTGCTTTTGTCATCTCATCTGTAGAGACATCAACCGTTTTAAAGGGTTCTTACAAAACCGGCAATAAAGGAAAATGGGTTAGAAATGGATTGCTTATTTTCCAGTTTTTTATCTCTGTTGTAATGATTACCGGAACATTGATGATTATAAAACAGATGAAATATATCAGGAATAAAGACCTGGGATTTATAAAAGAAAATATACTGGTGATCAGACAGGCACAGGCACTTGGACAGAATTATGAAGCATTTAAGAATGAAGTTAAAAATTTACCCGGGGTGCTGGATGCCGGTTCCGGTTTCGGAGTTCCCGGCGATTTTCTGGGCAGCAATATCTTCACTCCGGATCATCCCGAAACTCCCCAACTACGAGCAAATACCCTGACTATTGATAAAGATTATCTCCGGGCAATGAAAATGGAAATTATTGATGGAAGGGATTTCTCCAGAGACTTTAATGATTCATTGTCTATTATTATTAACCAGGCAGCAGCAACGACGCTGGCATTTGAAAATCCATTGAATCACAAACTGTCTGCATCTTTTGCGCCTGCCAGGCCTGAAGATCCTCAATATGAAATTGTTGGAATAGTGGAGGATTTTAACTTTAATTCATTGCATTCGAAAGTGACACCCCTGATAATGTTCAATGGGAACAGTTTTTTTGTGCCAGTTGCGATCGTACTGCGTGTGCAATCTGATAACTTACCACAAACTATCCAGGCAATTTCCAATAAGTGGAACGATATCGTCGATAACCAGGAATTATCTTATACGTTTCTGGATGATGACCTGGATGCCCTGTATCAATCTGATCTGATGACAGGACGGATTTTCAATACATTTACTATAATAGCGATTATTATGGCGTGTATCGGATTATTTGGTTTAACAGCATACATCACCCAGCAAAGAGTAAAAGAAATTGGAATAAGAAAGGTACTTGGAGCAACTGTATCGGATATTATTTTACTGTTATCGTGGGATTTTACAAAACTTATTTTCATATCCTTCCTGATTGCCATTCCTGTAGCATATTTGGGAATTGATAAATGGCTTGAAACTTATGCATATCGAACCGGAATTTCGGGTACGGTATTTTTATTATCAGGTGTTTTTACCATATTGGTTTCATGGTTGACAATTAGTTATCTTGCTATCAAGATGGCTATTATAAATCCTGCAAGAAGCATTCAATATGAGTAACACAATAAGTTTTTTATCCCGCATATATATACCGCTGTTTTTATTAATTCTGTTTCAATGTAAACCGGTTGATGATTCGTTTATTTCCATAACTGTTGATGACAGACGGATTGAGATACATAATTCAAATATTCAACTCGTTTTCGATGAATTAATGTATTCTAAAATATATTTCCATCAAAATGAGAAGATTCTGTCAATAAATGACAATGGAACATTAAATGAAGAGTCCAGACCCTCTCATTTTATCAGGCTTGATGGAAAGATCTATAAGAACTTCAATATAATCTCTCACCTTACAAAGGATATTAATGATGAACAATATGGAAAGGGTAAAATACTGATAATTAAGGGATTAGATGCAGATATTGAGAAATCACTTCATGTTGAAATGTATGAGGAATTCCCGGATATCGCGATAAGCTGGAGTACCTATACCAATAAATCCAATGAGGATCTGACAATTGATGATGTCTATTATAATTACTATCGCCTTGATCGAAAATTAACCAAACCCGAAGCTGAAAGTTTTGATTTCCGTTACCTTCAACCACTTAACAAGAAATGGGGTGATTCCTGGATCAATTTAGGGATAACAGACTCCACACAAGAGGATTTTGTGATTCCTGGATCAGGTAGTAACCGGTCAGGTATCCCATTTATTGATGTATGGGGTGAAGAAATGGGAATGGCTGTTTTTCATGTTGAAGGCAAACCCAGATTTCTGCATGTGCTGCTGGATGTTAAAAAGGACCATAAAGTGGATATGGGACTTTCTGTAAAGCCTGAAGACAGTTATGGCCAGTTTCCCACTGTTCTTAAGAAGGATTCCTCAATTACTACATGGAAAAGTGCAGTTTGTGTACATA
>JBHOSY010000046.1:0-24682 GCA_042584165.1 Bacteroidota bacterium
GTCCTTCACCGCTATCACCATGTTCCTTGTTTTTTCCCATAAAAGTCTGCCATTGCGTGACATTCTTAGACATATACCCCTCGGATCCATAAAACAGGTTTCCGACATTATTTGCAGCACTCGTCATATAGCTATTGCCTGTATCTGCCAGATTATTTAGATTGCCTTCAGAATTGGTGATCCAGTGGCGCACTTCAAACTGAAGGATCTTCTTTTTATCTCCTTTGCCCTCATCATTAGGAAACTCAAATATGGTCATCAACTGGTTCGGGGTTTGCTGATCGTCATCAAACATTATATGCCCTCCTACCGCACTAATTCTTGTCGGCAATTTTACATTCAATCCCCATCGGGCAACATCCATTTCATGCACACCCTGGTTTCCCATGTCACCATTACCATAATCCCAGTTCCAGTGCCAGTTATAATGAAAACGGTTCTGTGTAAATGGCCGTTTTGGAGCAGGGCCGAGCCACAGATCGTAATGCACTCCTTCTGGAACAGGTTCTTCGGGGGTTTTCCCAATCGTATCGCGCCATTTATAACATAATCCTTTTGCCAGATATACTTCTCCCAGTTTACCCGAATGCAGATACTCAGCCATAGATTGCCCACAGGGATTGCTTCGTTGTTCAGCACCATCCTGAACAATGACATCATATTTTTCAGCTGCCTCCACGAGTTTTTGGCCTTCGAAAATATTATGACAGCAAGGTTTTTCAACTGAAACATGTTTCCCGGCCTGTATAGCCCATATAGATGCCAGGGTATGCCAGTGATTGGGTGTAACTACCGAAACAGCATCAATATCCTTATCTTCATAAAGCTTTCTTAAATCGATATATTTTTTGGGTTTTTTCAGTCCTTTATCAACAAAAAGATTCTTAATCCGTTCATTGAATAGGGTTTCATCGATATCACAAATCGCTGTCACTTCCACATTGCTAAGGGCATTATAACTGTCAATGTGGGATTGTCCCATCCCGTGAATACCAATAACAGCAACATTAATCCGGTCGTTGGCACCCTTCCATCGTGGATTAGCCAGGATAGTCGGAGCAGCACTGAATGCCAATGCTCCTGCGGCTGATTTTTTAATGAACTTTCGTCGTTTCATATTCGTTTTACTTTAATTCTTTGATTTTCATATTTCTGACTTGTAGTGCTCCGCCATGATCCTGGAGCATTATATGTCCTTCGCTGAACAGTCCAAATCCTTCAGCATCCCTGAACTTACTGGCTGAAACCTTTTCTTTGAAATCATCACTTCCTCTTTCATATTCAAGGATTTTATCACCATTAAGCCAGTGTTCGACATGGTTATTATTTGAAATTACACGACTTGAATTCCATTCCCCAAGCGGCAAGACTTTTTTTGTCTCCGAAGGTGGATATAGTTCGTATAATGCCCCCATAGTATGATAATCATTGGGTTTCATCTTCCCTTCCTGCATCCACTCATGATCACCATCGTCAAGGATCTGATATTCAAGACCTAGACCATATCTGTTTTGTTCTTCATCATACTCTTTATAATAATATTTTAAACCACTATTGTCACCCTTGTTCATTAAGCGCCATTCCCACCTCAAATCGAAGTCCCCAAACTGATCTATGGTAATGATATCACCACCACTCGGCGCAGTAGAATCATACTCCATATTTACACTCAGGGCATTTTCCATAATTACCCAGCCATAATTTGGCATGGTATCTTTAAATACTCCCCGCCAGTTTTCAGTGGATTTTCCGTCAAACAATAGATTCCACCCTTCCTTGATCTCTTTTTTCGATAAAATATTTAGATCACTCTTCTCTTGCTCTTTTTGATTACACCCTGACAGGTACGTCAGAAATATAAGAGATAATAAAAAACCCTGGTATGATACAGAATTGATATTCATAGTGTTTATAATTTTGAAGTTGAAATCTCTTTAATTTCAGGGACCAACATGTTAAATATCCCAAGTGCAACTATGTAACCAAATGCAGCCACAGTAAAAGGTATAATATATCCCTCCAATGGAGCGTTGCTCAAAGCAAGACCAATACCAAAAGAAGCAATTGCAGCTCCGGTAGTGCTTGTGGTATTCCCAATTCCAACCACTGAACCAACAACTTTTTTTGGAAAAATATCCGATACCAGAGTAAATACATTTGCTGCCCAGCCACAGTGCCCGGCAACGGCGGAGGTCAAAATCAGGATCGCCAGCCAGAAATGGTTCACATGAGTAATAAATACTAACGGTAAAACCATTAAAGCACAGAACAACATGGTGGTTTTTCGTGCTTTATTAAGGCTCCAACCTCTTTTCAGGAACCAGGAAGACAAACCTCCAAAGAAAATGCCGCCTACATCCGCAGTAGCATAAATAACGACAAATGGAATTGAGATAGAGGCTATATCGATCTCGAATTTCTTATTCAGAAACTTGGCTCCCCAGAACAAATAGAACCACCATACAGGATCCGACATCAGTTTTAACATGGCGATGGCCCACGTTTCTTTTATTTTAATGACTTTTGTCCATTGAATCCTGTTTGAAGCAGGTTTTTCTTCTTTCTCATCTTCCAGAATATGGGAGAGTTCCCCTTTTGATATGTGTCTGAATTCCTCCGGCTTTCTGTAAAATATTGCCCATAACAATATCCACAAAAAACTGAAAATTCCTGTCACAAGAAATGCTGCTTGCCAGTTATAACTAAGGAATATTACCGGCACAGCTAAGCTTGCCAGAATTACTCCTATTTGTGATCCACTATTGAATAATCCGGTAGCTAATGCCCGTTCCTTTTTAGGAAACCACTCCGCCACAGACTTGATGGCAGCAGGGAAATTACCGGCTTCTCCAATACCAAGACTGAATCTGGCAACAGCAAAATGAATCCAGCTTCTTGCAAATGCATGAAATACATTTGAAATGCTCCATATAACGAAAGTTAAAACATATCCGAATCGCGTGCCCAGTCTATCTATTACATACCCCATAACAACATTACCTATTCCATATGCGATCTGAAATGCTGAAATGATATAGCTGTATTGTTCCTCAGTCCATCCAATCTGCTTCTCCAATTGAGGGGCCAAAATGCCCAGAACAAACCTGTCGACATAATTGATAGTCGTGGCAAAAAACAACATTCCCAGTACCAGCCACCGATACTTGAAGTTTTTAAAAAAATATGACATCAAATATTAATAAATACCAAATTCATCCAGGGTTCTCCACATAGACATAACGTTTTCGGGCGGAACCTCACTCTGAATATTATGTACCGTATTAAAAATAAAACCTCCCCCAGGGGCCAGAGCCTCTATATTCCTCTTTACATTTTCAGCCACCTGTTCCGCCGTACCATTCGGTAAAACATCCTGCGTCTCAACACCTCCTCCCCAGAATGTGATATCATTCCCAAAATCTTTTTTCAGTGTGAAAGGATCCATACCCTCGGCACTGATATGCACAGGATTCAGTATATCGATACCCATATCAATGAAATCCGGAATGATTGGCCGGACGTTTCCACATGAATGAAAAAATACCTTAGCATCCGGGGCGAGTTTCCTGATTGTTTGAATAATCCGGTTGATATGTGGTTTGTAGATAATTCTGAACTGCTCAGGTGATATCAGTTGCGATTCCTGTGTACCGTAATCATCCGCTTCAACGATCACATCCACATCATCTGCAAGTTCTGACAATACCATCTCCCAGAATTCAATCTTCAGATCTGCGATTTTACCTACCAGTCTTTCATTCATATCAGGAAACAGCATGAAATCCATAAGTGCATTTTCCATCCCACGCAACCGCTGGCACATCTCGAAAACACCTGCACACAATCCTTTTAATACAACGGCTTTGCCCTGTTCATGATACCGGGTTGCCAGTTGTTTGAGTCCAGTAATTCTTGTCTTATCTGCTGCTTCCGGCCATTTATATTGATCAACAGTCTCGGGAGTTGGATCAAGATTGTCTAACGGGCTCTCAACCAGTGAATACCAGTGCCCATTAACTTTGGGGAAATGGAATCCAAGGCCCCATTCATCTTTATAATACCAGTATTCATCCTTTTCTATCAATTGTGACTGGTCATACCGGTTATGACTGGTATAGGGAAAAAGTCCTCTCGTATCCACATGTAATTTGTCAAGGAGATCCTCACCAGGTGCAGCCAGTTGTTGTATCACATCTGATAATTCAACCGTTTCGTCCTTCATGTTTAAGTAGGATCTCAGGTTATTATATGCAGTTACAGATATTCCAGTCAGCTGCGTGCTGCCCAGATCATAAGGTATTCTATCAGGTTCGATGTGATTTACAGCTCTAAGCAGTCTTTCACGGGAATTCATGAATGAATAGTATTAATTAAAAAATGCTTTCACTAATGTAAGGAAAGTTTTATTTCAATGGAATTTCTATATGATTTGATTAAATGCAACGGTCAATTTAAACAGGTAAGTGGAAGAAAAATTTAGTCTGAATCTAATCTTGTATAATTATTAAACAAACAGAAGTTGTATCATAAAGGATCGCTTAATAACCACGTCCTTTAAGTCGCGGTATGAATAGGAACGAATAGGCGGGCTTCAGCCCTTTCAGATTATGGTTCTGGGCTTAAGCCCCTATTGCTTATTTCTTATATACACGTCCTAAAGGACGTGGTTTTACACAGCTTCAAATTAATATTTAAATGGAATGGAGGGATGCATGGCAATATGTCCCTACATCTATAAATAATCATTCCATGGTTGATTTAAATACAAAATCACGTGGCCCTCTACCGACAGCCAGATCATCAATCTCCGTTCCATTCAGATCAAATCTAATGACTGTCCCATTTCCTGAGAAGGCATTAGCGTCGGCCACATATAGCATGTTATTCACAGGATCAACCCCAAGACCATAAAAATTTGTACCGGTTACAACCGCCTCGATGCTCGATCCCTGAAAATTAATCGGTATCTTAAAAACAGCATTCTCAGTATAAGTGTAATCAGCTGACCACCGTTCTGTCATCATGAACAATTGATCCCCTCCTCCATTAATGGCCAACCTGCCATTCAACTTGTCACCTGTCAATTCAACCTGGGTTTCAATCTGGTCGCTGCCTGAATTAATCTTTATCAGGGTGCTATTACCACCAAACTCTCCAAGGCAGGTGATCCAGATGTTTCCATCTTTGTCCAGTAACAACTGGGAAGGTCCATATGGAACATCTATTGTCTTCTCTATTTCATCAGTGTCTGGAGAAATTACCGTCAATTTACTGCTGTTACTATTTGCGACATACAATTTGCCTCCTGCTAACAGAATTCCTTCCGGCCTGGAATCAGTCTCGATTTTCGTCAATATTGTATCTGCATCCAGATCAATAACAGCAACATATGATTCAGTGCTACTAAAATCAGCCCCATATGGTCCCCAATCCGTTATATATGCCTTATCCCCGGAAAAAGTGATATGCCTGGGAATATCAAAATCATTCAGCCTGTTAAGAGCGACAAAAGTTTTCTCATCCACAATCTCGAGTCTTCCACTGTTGTCAATAAGATATCCTTTATCACCATAAAATGCCATGGACTGTAATGTACCGGCAAAGGGTATATCATTGGCAATTTCATATATCTTCAGGATCACTTTACTGCTATCATAGTCATACCAGCTAACTGAACCATCTTTGTCACTAAAGTTCCCTTCATTAACAATAAATACTCCATTTTGATACTTGTTTGTGATTTCATCATCAATGCCATCTTCACTTTCGCAGGCATAAAATAAGGGGAACGACAACAATGTGATAAAGAACAAAAATTGATACAACTTCATCATGACTTTTACTTTTTCCATTAAATATTAGTTATAAATTAAATCGGATTTTTACTGAGTAATTTCGCCCGGGCATGGCCCTAAGCCTGATTACCTGATATTGTTCATTCACCAGGTTATTGATTCGACCGGATAGGTTTCCTTTCAACTTCCATATCTCAAATGATCTACCTGCCTCGAGGTTCACCAGGTTATAAGGATCCAGCCAATCCTCATTATCCGATGTGATGTATCTTTTTCCAGTATAGCAGTATTCCAACATCGAGAACCACTTTTTAAATTTTACTGACCAGGAAACATTGAAATTGTGAACTGGCGTATATGCAAGTTGCTTTCCGGCTGACCTGTCATATTCATTCAATGCCTCCATATTAATGGATCTGGATAGTGCATAATTGAATCTCAGGTGTTGATTCATATACCCAACCTGATATCCATGTGTTGTTGATACTTCAAAACCGTAGGCATGAACCTTTTTCAGATTTTCAGGCGACCAATAACTGGCTCCCGGGACCCATTGGATCCAATCGTCAACCCGCATATTATAAGTTGTAAATCCAAAGGTGGAAGAAAACGCATTATGACGCCACTCCATATCGATTGAAGCTTCCAGGTTGGTACTTACCTCAGGTTTGAGGTCAGGGTTTCCTCCCGGTTGCCAGAAACGTTCGTTCAATGTAGGCACCCGAAATCCCTGTGAAACCTGGGATTTTATCAAAATCATCAATTTCTCTCCAGTAAAAGCAAGATAATTAAATCCCGCGGAAGGACTGAATCCGGATCCATACCCTGATATGGCTGTTTCGCGGGCATTAATCGATATTTCCACCCTGTTTAGTGGTTTCCAAAGAAATGAACCATAGATATCTCCCCGCACCTCATCTTTAATCTCTCCATAAGATTCCACATCAGCTCCAATCCGATTGATTTGCCCACTTATCTTTATATCCATCTTTTCACCCAGATCCCGATCATAATCTGCTTGCCCGAGGATCTGATTTGTCAGAATTGGTGACTCATCATTAAACTGCATGTAATCCTGTATAAAACCTCCTTTAAAAATGAAATGTCCGAGTGAAGAACTATGGTTATATCCACCAAGGATTCTGAGGCTTTGATCAGATTGATTATCATCATTATTAATGTCTGCCATCGAGGGCTGAATTTCTCTGTCAGAAAAATTGTACCAGCCATTCAAAAACAGGTAGCTTCCTGATGCAGTGCGATAATACAGGTCCTGCATAAATCCCCATTGTTCAATGCCAGCATTTTGTTGTCTATATGTAGGTCTTCCGGGAATGGTAATATTTTCAAACTCAAAATCGTTTACAGCGGTCTTCCGGAATACTCGTGTAGTAGATGATATATTATTTTTTACCAGCTTATAACCAACACCGGTGAAGAAGAGGTTATAACTACCTATCTCCTGTTGAAGTTCAAGCGAACTCATATCTTCCCATATGGGATTATTGATGAGATGAACACTACCACCAATGGCTCCTGAACCATATAAAGAACCTGATGATCCATGGTGAAGTTTTATGTCTCCAAAAGCAAACATGGGAAATAGCGAAAAGTCAGATTGTCCCATAGTAGGTTGACTAATATTGATCCCATTCCACAATACTGAAGTATGTTCCGCTCCAGTCCCACGGAATGATATAGTGGATGACATACCGGATCCATATGATTTGATGAATACAGGAGATTGCATTTTCAGGAAATCCGCCACGGTGGATGACAGATATATTCTTCTTGCCATAGAATCAGTCTCTGTCATTCGACTTCCGATAGCATATTTCTCGATCGGAACACCATATATGGTGACTTCTTCCAGCTTCAGGGTATCCCAGAGAAAGAACTGGGATTTGGCACCTGTAGAAACCAGAAAAAACGATAATATGTATAGTACAACTCTCACCTAATGCATAAGAACTAAATCAACACAGTTAATCTATTCAAAAGCAATTAGGGCGAATGACAAGGATGGATCTGCTATTTTTGCATTTGCATCGATACTTTTCACCCGAAGCTTTAAATTATTTTAGTACGGCAGGTCTCCTGGCTTGTCCGGCTTCCAAGGCCTTCCCATCCCGAAATTATTGGAACAGTGGCGAGGTTTTGGAAACCTTTTATGACTTACAGTTGCGGGGACAGCTTCCGAATTTCACGGAATTCCCTTTTAATTCCATATCCTGATTTTACTCCGGATTGAATGGAACCGTAACTTGTGTAAAAGTAACAAAGTATTGGTTACTTTCAATTAATAAAAGCCATAATAAATGAATGTTGTGAATATTTTATTGTCTAAAGTTGCTCGTTGCTCGTTAATTAATTCAATAATTCTGAATTTTACGATCCGGCAGCTACGTCACATTGATAAACTTCCTTAATATTGCATTCGAATCTGGAAATTTGTGACGATATGAAGCTATTGCAGTTCACTGTTTTTCTTATACTTCTTTCTCTAATAGCCTGTACCCCAGGGAAGGATAAAACAGAAAAACAGGAAACTTCATTCAAGCTTCTTGAAAATAGCTATAATACCAGGTATTCATCCAAATTTCGAATCGATGAGTTCGGGGAATTTACTAAAGCAACCGTACTAACACCCTGGCCGGGATCAAATCAGAATTTTACATATTTCTTTGTATCAAAAAGTTCAGATATTGATATACCTGCTAACGCCGGAGATGTTATTATCCGAACACCTGTAGAAAGCATAGTTTGTTTTTCTACCACACATCTGCCATACCTTGAAATGATGGGGGAAGAAAATAAACTAACTGGATTTCCTACTACAAGTCTGATATGTTCACAAGCGATCAGGGACAGGGTGGAAAAAGGAAAGGTAGTGGACCTGGGCCCTTCAAACGAGGTAAACATCGAAACGGTGATAGACCTTTCCCCTGAAATGATTGTGGCCTTTTCCATGGGCGATGATATTGGAATGATCAAAAAACTTCAGGTAAGCGGGATCCCGGTTGTATTGAATGCCGATTATCTCGAAAACCATCCATTGGGACGCGCAGAATGGATTCGGTTTATGTCATTGTTTTTCGAGAAAGAGAAGATAGCTGATTCCATCTTTCTGAACATCGAAAGATCTTATTTGGCACTTAAGCATAAAACAGATCAAATTACCGATAGGCCAACCGTACTCTCAGGAATTGTATATGGAGACACGTGGTTCCTTCCGGGTGGCAGAAACTACGGAGCCCGTTTTATTCAGGATGCAGGTGGAAGATATCCCTGGTCAGATAATAATTCTGTTGAATCCCTTCAACTGAGTTTTGAATCTGTTTTTGAAAAGGCCCATAATGCTGATCTATGGATCAACGTGGCCACCTATGACACCAAACAGGCATTAATCAGTTCTGATGCCCGATATGGTGAATTCGGCGCTTATAAGAATAACATGCTTTTTAATTACACTGCCAGGATATCCGGGAAAGGCGGTAATGAGTTTTTTGAAAAAGGCTATGCGCGTCCGGATATTATCTTGTCGGACCTGGTAAAAATCTTTCATCCCGACCTGATGAAAGATTATAATCTGTATTTTTATAGAAAGCTTGAATAGGCGGATGCCACAGTCAGATTCTATCAATACACTTACTAAACAAAAACAGGAATTGCTCCGCCTGTATATTATACTTATTGTAATATTGGTTGTTTTATTCATCATCAATATTTCACTGGGATCAGTAAGAATTCCTATCCAGGAAGTAGCTAACATACTAATTGGTAAGGGAGCTTCAAGAGATGCCTGGAACAATATCCTGATACATTTCAGACTGCCCAAAGCATTAACTGCTGTGATGGTAGGGGCCGGACTGGGGATCAGCGGACTTCTAATGCAAACCCTTTTCCGTAATCCCATGGCAGGGCCATTTGTTCTTGGAATAAGTTCCGGTGCCAGTTTGGGTGTTGCAGTTGCAATCCTGGCTGGTATGAGCGCCGGTGCCATGCTAACCCAGGTGGGGATCATAGGGGACTGGTTTCTTACATTAGCTGCAAGTACAGGTGCTTTTCTTATATTACTGGTTGTCGTTGCGGTATCAGCGCGAGTAAGAGACAGTATGTCACTATTAATCATAGGGCTAATGTTTGGAAGTACTACTGCCGCTATTGTTAGTGTGCTTCAATTCTTTTCAAGAGCTGAAAGTGTACAGGCCTATCTGATATGGACCTTTGGTAGCCTGGGAGGTTTGACCTGGCAGGAGTTGAATGTTTTCATCCCGGTTGTAATTATTGGATTGATCATCGCATTCATGCTTTCAAAAAATCTCAATGCACTACTTCTTGGGGACAACTACGCTCAAAGTATGGGTGTAAATCTGAAA
The DNA here is from genome assembly GCA_042584165.1 of Bacteroidota bacterium. Lineage (GTDB taxonomy): Bacteria > Bacteroidota > Bacteroidia > Cytophagales > Cyclobacteriaceae > JBHOSY01. Next base: position 10,175 of record JBHOSY010000046.1, read on the forward strand.
ACTACCCGATTTATTATCATTTTGAGCACTAGCCTGCTTGCCGGTACAATTACTGCTTTCTGTGGTCCTATAGCTTTCATCGGTATTGCCATTCCACATCTTACAAGATTGTTATTTAACACCGCCAATCACAAAACATTATTTTTCCTGGTCACATTATGTGGTGCCATCTTAATGCTCACCTGTGATATCATCGCCCAGGTTCCGGGTCATGAATATACACTTCCAATTAATGCAGTAACCTCCATCATTGGAGCACCTATTGTAATCTGGCTTGTACTCAGAAAAGGAAACATTAGTAAATCATTTACAGGATGAGTGACAATAGTGATCATATCATCCTATCAGCTAATAACCTGAATATCGGCTATACAAGCAGGAGAAAAAAAACCCTTGTCCTTCAAGGATTAACCATGGATCTGAAAAAAGGAGAACTGGTTTGTCTTGTGGGTCACAATGGAATAGGCAAATCCACACTCCTGAGGACCTTATCTGGTGTTCAGCCATCACTTGGTGGAGAAGTGAAAATCGCTGGAAAAGGAATAAGTGAGATGTCCTCCATGGAGATTGCCAAAACCTTAAGCCTTGTACTCACCGACAGGATCATGGCAGGCAACCTGTCAGTTTATGACCTTGTGGCATTGGGCAGGCATCCATATACAAACTGGTATGGGAGCCTATCTGAAGAAGATCATCAAAAGATTGAGGAGGCAATAAAACTTACACGGATTGAATACATCAGAAACCGGCAGGTTCATGAGCTCAGTGACGGGCAAAGACAAAAGGCCCTTATTGCACGGGCCCTTTCACAAGATGGAGAGATCATTATCCTGGATGAACCAACCGCACACCTGGATCTCAACAATAAAATCTCTGTCATGAAATTATTACACGAACTGGCAGAAAAAACAGATAAAGCCATCCTTTTTGCAACACACGAATTGGAATTTACTATTCAAATTGCTGATAAACTATGGATCGTTGGTTGTGATGAACCTATTGTAACAGGAAGTCCGGAAGATCTCATTCTGAATAAAAAATTTGATATGCTCCTTTTTGAAGAAGATCTCATTTTCGACAGGATGTCAGGGAAATTCGGCATTCTTAAAGCTTATAAAAATGAAGTTTCACTTTCCGGGAGTGGAGAAGCTCATTTCTGGACTGAAAATGCACTGAAGCGAATAGGTATTAAGGTCACTACAGTTAAACAGAATACCCGGATCTCAGTAATAAAGGAGGGCGACGGCTATCTCTGGACGATCACAAAAAACAGCAACGTATATAAAGTGGATTCCATTGATAAACTAATACAACGTCTGAAATCATGATACTATTATACCTTTTTTTCCCAATCCTGATGAGTGGAGTGGTCACAGAGAACCAGATATCCATTAAGGCAATGACCTTTAATATCCGCTATGGCACTGCTAACGATGGTGAGAACAGTTGGGAGTACAGGAAAGACCTCGTATTTGATGTATTCAAAGATTACGAATGTGATTTTGTCGGTACCCAGGAAGCATTGATATTCCAGATAGAAGAAATTGTAGAGCAGGTACCGTCCTACGCATGGATAGGGCGTTCCCGGACAGATGATCCCAGGAAGGGTGAAGCATGTCCACTGTTTTATCGTAAGGATAAATGGGATTTATTAGGTTCAGGAACATTATGGCTTTCAAAGACTCCTGAAAAAGTAGCTTCCAAATCATGGAATTCTTCCCTGCCACGAATATTTACCTGGGGAAAATTTAAGAACCAGGGAAATGGAGTGATTGTAACAGTTTACAATACACATTATGATCATCGATCCGTAGAAGCCAGGAAGCATAGTTCTGGAGTCATACTTGAGCACATGAAGAAAAATACTAAAGGAGAACGTATCATTTTAACAGGAGATCTGAATGCAATGGAAGACCAACCACCGGTTCAGAATTTAGTATCAGATCCAAAGTTGATGCTGATCGATTCGTACAGGCAAACAAATCCTTCAGAAACAGATAAGGATGGGACATTTCATGGTTGGAAAGCCGATGCTCCCGTTAGAAGGATAGATTATATTTTCAATTCAAATGATCTTTCAGTAAAATCTTCCGAAGTGGTTGATTACAATGTAAATGGAAGATATCCTTCAGATCATAAACCGGTGTTTGCGGAATTCATTTATTAGTTTCTTGCTACACGAAATATACGGGCGAGGATTGGAGACCGCTGGAATGTTCCACAAATAATCCTTGAATAGTCAGGATTTATAAATCCCGGGTTAATTATAGTTTGAATCTCATTGAAAATGATCTTATATTGGGCTGCCAAACATCTTTTGATATGTCAGTCAACAGCCATAGGATCATATCACACCTGATTATTGGAATTATCTCTATTTTCATTTTAACCAATTGTAATTACCAATCAAGGGAACAACGATCCAGAGAACAAGATTTTACAATTTATGTTGATCCAATGATTGGAACTGGTGCCCATGGACATACCTTCCCGGGTGCAACCCTGCCATTTGGCATGGTACAACTCAGTCCTGATAATGGTGTATCCGGCTGGGACTGGTGCGGAGGGTATCACTATTCTTCTGATACAATTGCTGGATTCAGCCATACACATGTAAGTGGTACAGGCGTTGGCGACATGTATGATATCTCACTGTTACCAATTAATTCTGAAATTGTGGTTGATGATGGAGATTCGATTCCTTTTTCTTTAAAGCCTTACTACGCCCATTTTTCGCACGAAATAGAAACTGCTGAACCTGGCTACTATAAGGTACTTCTTGATAACACAGGGATCATGGTGGAACTCACAGCCACTGAAAGAGCAGGATTCCATAAATATACCTATCCTGATGAGGGCGCAGATGCAAGACTTGTGGTTAATTTGATGAATAGTATAAATTCTGACCAGCCCCTTGAATCGCATATAAAAATGATCAGCGATACCTTGTATTCCGGTTATCGCTTCTCAACCGGTTGGGCTAAAGATCAAAAGGTCTTTTTTGCCATGCGCTTTAGCCAACCTGTCAAAGCGTTTAAAGGCTATTCTCCAGATTCTACAACAATCCATGAAGAATTTTCCATACAGGGTGAGAAAGGAGTGATTGGATTTTTTGGATTTGATCTGCCAGAATCCGGGGAATTATTGATAAAACTGGCATTATCGTCTGTAAGTGAGGAAAATGCATTACTGAACCTGAATGAAGAAATGCCGAATTGGGATTTTGAATCTGTCAGGGAACAGGCAAGAACCGCATGGAATAATGAACTGAAAAAAATCATAGTAGATTCTGATGATGAAGATTTACTCAGGATTTTTTATACGGCTATGTATCATAGCTTACTTACTCCAAACCTCTACAGTGATGTGAATAATCAATACCGGGGTGCTGATGATCTGATCCATCAATCAGAGGAATTCCCAAACTATTATACCTACTCACTCTGGGACACCTACAGAGCAGCACACCCCCTGTATACCATTATTCAGCAGGAAAGAATTGCCGGATTAATTAATGGAATGATTACGCATTACAAAGAAACCGGGCTACTCCCTGTCTGGTCTTTATGGGGTAATGAAACAAATACCATGATAGGTTATCATGCTATCCCGGTGATTGTGGATGCGTATTTCAAAGGATTGCTGAATGATTTTGATCCTGATTCACTATATGAAGCCCTTACAGTAAGCGCTAATCAGGAAATCAGGTTCACTCCACTTTATAAAGAATACGGCTATGTTCCCGCCGATACCATTCCTAACACTGTATCAACCACACTGGAATATGCCTATGATGACTGGTGCATTGCCCAAATGGCCCGTGATCTTGGGAACAATGATGATTATATGCATTATCTTGAGCGATCAAAAAGCTATCGGAATGTTTTTGATAACAGTACGAAACTGATGCGTCCAAGGATGGCAGATGGAACATGGAAATCTCAATTTAATCCTTTGGATGCCAGTTATGGTAATGATTATACAGAAGGTAATGCCTGGCAATATACATGGTATGTGCCCCACGATATAGATGATCTTATTAATCTTATGGGGGGTGATCAAATCTTTAACAGGTATCTGGATTCATTATTCACAATGTCCTCTGAACTCGATGATGATAAGGCCTTCGATGTGAGTGGATTGATAGGGCAATATGTTCATGGGAACGAACCAAGCCACCACATAGCTTATCTTTATAATTTCTCAGGGCAACCATGGAAAGCACAGGAACGGGTAAACCAGATAATGACAGAATTATATAAAACAGGGCAGGATGGTTTGTGTGGAAATGAAGATTGCGGGCAGATGTCTGCATGGTACATTTTAAGTGCACTGGGATTCTATCCGGTTAATCCGGCGAATGGACGATATGAACTGGGAACCCCGATATTCTCCCAAGCTGAGATAGTTCTTCAAGATGAATCGACTTTTAGAATTATTGCAAATGATCTCAGCAAGGAAAATATATATGTTGAATCTGTCCTACTGAATGAAGAACCTTTGAACAGGCAGTATCTGCTTCATGACGATATTATGGAAGGGGGAATTCTGGAATTTAATATGACTGATAAACCAGCTAGATAAGTATGGAGAAGGATAATAAAGGGATATGGGTTGAGGAATTTACCATCAGTCACCATTATGTAAATCCCAAAGGATTAGCCTCATTACATGGTATTTCCTATTTTCTTATGGAAGGTGCCATCGGACATGCTGCATATCGGTCATTGGGGTATGAGGAAATGAGCCGGAAAAACCAGTCATGGGTATTAACAAGACAGGGTATTATAATCCATAAACATTTAAGACTTGGAGACGAAATCAGGCTTGAAACCTGGGTTCATTTAACAACTGAAAGCTTTTCCGTCAGGGATTTTCATATAATTGATACTGAAGGGGATATTGCCATTGAAGCCAGGACTTCATGGATGATCATGGATCTGACATCCCGCAGGCCTGTCCGTATTGACAGGGAAGGGATAGAAAGATTACCACATCATTATGACAGATTGAATACACCTATTGATCTCGTAAAGATCCCGGAATTAGAAAACCAGGAAAACGAACATACATTCCGTGTCGTATATAGTGATCTGGATATGAATCAGCATGTAAATAATATCTCCTATGTGCGTTGGTTCATGGATCGTTTTGAATGGCAATTTCACAAAGAACATTTGCTGGAATATTTTACTATTAACTATATTGCCGAAGCGCTCTTTGGTGATGCACTGACAATAATACTTGAACAGAGTAAGGAAGATGACAATGTATATTTACTAAAAATTGTAAGATTATCTGATAATAAGGAAATAGCAAGATGTCTGACAAAATGGAAACAGAGTAAAATCACACTTTTTAAATAAAATCATTTTATAGGAAAGCCAACCACCTGTTGAATTAATAAAAATGTATATTTTTGCGGAGTCTTAAATACCCAATAATGATTCAATAATTTTTTACCTCTATCAATACTATGATCATTGGAATACTAAAAGAAAAAGGGGATAACCGTGTTGCAATAAATCCGGATATTACCCGAAGATTTGGAGATGATAAAAATGAGGTGATTGTGGAGAAAGGTGCGGGAGCAGGAGCATCCTTTAGCGATTCAGAATATGAAGAAGCTGGAGGAAGTATTGTTTCCCGAGATAAGGTGCTCTCTGATGCAGACCTATTCCTATCCATTTTACCTATAGACGGCTCTGAGATGAAAAAGGCAAAATCGAATGCCATTTATATTTCATCATATCAGCCTTTTGCATCCATGGAATCAACACAAAAAGCGGCTGATGCGGGACTAACAGCATTAAGCCTCGATATGATACCCAGGATTACGATCGCGCAAACCATGGATGTGCTTTCATCGATGGCTTCCATTGCAGGTTACAAAGCTGTACTGCTGGGAGCGAGTCATCTTCCCAGGTATTTCCCCATGTTAACGACAGCGGCAGGGAGTATTCCTCCGGCCAAAGTACTTATCCTGGGAGCTGGTGTTGCCGGGTTACAGGCTATAGCAACAGCCAGAAGACTTGGTGGGATGGTTGAAGCTTTTGATACCCGGCTTGCAGCGAAAGAAGAAGTCGAAAGTCTTGGCGCCAGGTTCGTGATGGTTGAAGGAGCTACTGATGATAAGGATGCCGGTGGGTATGCAGTGGACCAGACGGAGGAATATAAGCAACTTCAAAAAGAGTTAATTCATGAACACGTTAAAAAATCTGATGTTGTAATTACAACCGCACTGTTGAGAGGCAAACCTGCTCCTACTTTAATTACAAAAGAAATGGTTGAGGACATGAAAGCTGGTTCTGTGGTTGTTGATCTTGCTTCAGTTACCGGCGGAAATTGTGAATTAACAAAAGATCGGGAGACAATTGAACATAATAATGTTACTATTATTGGCGACTCCGAATTAGCTGCACAAATACCTCAACATGCAAGTCAGATGTACAGTCGTAACATATATAATTATATGAAAGTATTTCTGAATGAAGGAGAGGTAAATATTGACCTTGAGAATGAGATTATGAAATCAAGTTGTATTGTTTATAATGGCGAATTACGCTACGGAAAAACTGAATAAATATGGACGCAATAATTCAATTTTTAACTGAAAATATCACGATGATATACCTCCTGGTACTGGGTATCTTTCTAGGTATGGAGGTGATATCCCACGTGCCAACGGTGTTACATACACCGCTCATGTCTGGCGCCAATGCCGTAAGTGGAGTTGTGGTGATTGGAGCTATTTTATTGATCAGACAGGCAGATCCTACAGATTACCTGATTCTGACAATTGGATTCTTTGGAATCGCATTAGGTACTATTAATGTCTTCGGTGGATTCGCTGTAACTGACCGGATGCTGGATATGTTTAAGAAAAAGAAAAAATAACCTCTAAAACAATTAATTGTGGGAAATCCATTAATCGACTTTCTATACTTAATATCAATAACACTTTTTGTTGTTGGATTAAAAGGCCTGAGCCATCCTGAATCTGCGCGCAAAGGAAATTTGATGGCTGCTGCAGGAATGGGCCTTGCCATCATTGTTACATTATTTTATCCAAACGAAAGCTTTTCAAATAATTATGCCTGGATCGGCGGAGGGATGGTATTGGGTGCTATCATCGGCTATGTTGCCGCCAAGAAAGTACAAATGACAAAAATGCCTGAAATGGTATCCGTCTTCAATGGCTTTGGTGGAGCCTGTGCGATGTTGATAGCTATCGTTGAATTCCAGACTTTACCTCCGGAAACAGATCTCATGAGTCCCCAGGTGCTAATCGTTCTATTTACCACATTTGTTGGTAGTATTTCATTTCTGGGAAGCATGGTAGCCTATGGCAAACTGGACGGATTCCTTCGGGATTCTATTAAATTACCCGCACCTCAAATCTTTAACGCATTATTACTTGTGGCCATCATTGTACTGGGTGGTTTCATTATGACTCAGGATTCATTGAATTTCACCCTTATTACTATATTCCTGATCATGTCGCTGGTTTATGGGATAACATTTGTAAGCCCAATTGGTGGTGGAGATATGCCGGTTGTTATTTCCTTACTGAATTCTTTCACAGGATTGGGAGCTACGCTCGCTGGATTGATATATGGCAATAATGTGATGATCATTGGTGGGATCCTGGTAGGAGCATCGGGCACCTTCCTGACTATCCTCATGTGTAAGGCCATGAACAGGTCACTAATCAATGTTCTAATTGGTGGTCTGGGAGCTACAACGCTCAGTAGTTCTGACGATAAAAATAAAGTTGTTAAGGAAGCTACAGTTGCAGATACAGCAATAATGCTCAAGTATGCGCAAAAGGTATTGGTGGTTCCCGGGTATGGTTTAGCAGTAGCCCAGGCCCAGCATGCTATTCACGAACTGGAGAATATGTTGGAAAAAGAAGGTGTACAGTTTAAATACGGGATTCACCCAGTGGCTGGAAGAATGCCCGGGCATATGAATGTTTTGCTTGCTGAGGCCGATGTTCCTTATGACAGGCTCCTTGAAATGGAACCTTCAAATGACGAATTGCCTACCACAGATGTTGTGATGGTAATCGGGGCTAATGATGTAGTAAATCCTGCCGCTAAAACCGATCAGGGAAGTCCAATCTATGGTATGCCTATAATCGATGTTGAAATTGCCAAAAACGTGATTGTCATGAAGCGCAGTATGCGAACAGGTTATGCAGGAATTGAAAATCCGTTGTTCTATAATGATAATACTAAGATGTTATTTGGCGATGCCAAAGATTCACTGAATAAGCTGAAGAATGAAATAGCAAACGTATAAAAACAAAAGGTAGTTTTAATAATCGAATTATAGATAAAACCACGCCCTTTAGGGTGTGGATATTACAAATAAGTTAGACAGGACTTTAGCCAAAATATCATAAAATCGATCTGAAGGATATGGTCATTAAGCTTCTAAGTTGGTAGCTTCAATGTTGTCGCTTTAAGCTGCTTCTTCAATGATTGCAAACATTGCCAATTTTGCATATCCTCCTTCCGGCACTATCGTATCCATATTTGACGCATGTTTATCGAGAAACTGGTTGTACGCATGTGCTGCAGAATCATAGTTGACCCTGTATAAAAGGACTTCACCGTCCATTTCGTTAATCTCCATGATCAACTCACCCATCAAAGGATAATTCGCATAATTCGGATGACTTGAGGCAAATCTTATGACTTCATGGATCACTTCACCAGTCAGGTTATCATATTTATCGATAAGATTACCATCCTTCATACTTTCCCGGGTATATCTTATCTTCTCAAGCTCCTCTACCCTGCTCATTAGGCCAGCATAAACAACGCTGTCATACATATAAGTATATGAAACTTCCTGCAGTAACCTTTTCATATAAAAAATCTTTTCATCATCATCGGCCATCATGTGGTACCATGCCGAATCGGCAGCTGTAAGCAGGGAATCATATTCGATTCTTAACGTTTCAATCTCCTCGGTACTAATTTGTTTATCAAATTTGCAGGAAAAGATGATTGAACATATAACGATCATTATTGCGCAAAATGAGGTAATGTTTTTCATGGTATCTTTGCTATTAAATTAAATACAAGTTATAAAACATAAATGAAGATAGTATACCAGAACAGCCAGGAATATTTAAATAAGCTTATTCAAACAGTTAATTTCCTGGCGGCAATTCCAATGATTGCTTTTGTTATTCTCTTTATAAAAATTGAAAACAATGAGTATAATCCAGATATCCTGCGTGAAAGTGGTTTGTTTTTCTTCAGATTTTTAACATTTATCCTTGTTTCCGGAATAATCGGCATCGCGATTTTTCAATTTCGCAGTAACCTTAAAATAATCAGGGATATGGGGGACCTCCGGTCAAAACTGGATAATTATCATCTGGCTGTAAGAAACAGATCATGGTGGTTTGAAGCGGCTACCATTCTTGCACTGGCAGGCATGGCGATTTCCGGAGAAGGGATTCATGCATTGTTCTACTCCATGGCTCTGGTAGCATTCTCGATTTTCTATCCTACGATATTAAAAATTGCAAACAACCTGCGCCTTGAAGGTTCTGACAGGGAAATCATGTTAAAACAGAAGGATATCCCGTGGTGAAGGAGAGGTTTATTGGTTTATATGTTTATAAGAGGCTCCATATTTACTTAAAAATCCACTATTTATTCCAGAACCAGGAATAACATTTTTTTATCATGATGTTTATTTGATGCTGGTGGCTCGTAACTAGTTGCTCGTTTACTTGGTGAATTCCCATTATAGCAAGAATATAATGTTCCAAATCTCCATCCTTTGTTACGAGGGAGGGTGAGATCTGCGTTCAAAACACAATGAATAAAGATAAATCTGCTATAACCAGCTTTATAAAATTGAAATGCAGATCAAACAAAGAATAATCGGAAGTTTTTCCAGGTGCGGTATTTAGGTTCATGATATTAATCCTTGTTCTGATTTCCGTGTGATTCGCTATTTGTAGTATGAAGAGATGGATTCCGTGCCATTTCCAGACAGGTCTCAATAAGATCTTTTAACATTTCCGGAATCCCTGGTGATCCGGGAATATTAACCGCTTCAGCAATACTGAGTGACAGATAGGGTTTTGAGTGACGCTTTACTGCCCGTTTAATTATTTTACCTGCTTTATTTACGTGTTTCTTGTTCTTTTTATACCGGGCTTGTTTTAAATAAAAATCTGAATAACCATAGTTCCAGAAACAGTGCTCTATGTCTTTATCCCGAAGTAAAGTAATTCGTTTTTTCTCTTCATCAGGAGAAACAAAACGTTGCGCTGCCTTTTTATAAGTTTGTCCAGCAGTATCACCATCAGCAAGCATGTGCCATTCTATGCCAAGCTCTTCTGCAACTTTTATGAATGGATCTAAACCAGCCTGGGCGAAAACAATACAGGTTATACCTTCAAGAGGAAACTCATAACCCAGAATATGAGCGAGCTGGGGAATAATCCAGAATTCGGATTCTCCTTCAACGAAAAGCCACAGCCGGGCAAAAAAAGCCTCACTATTATAAGCACGTAAATGATAGCTGATCTTACGAAGATCATCTTTTGATAAGGATTTATCTTTTACCCGGAATTCTTTTACTACACCCTTATACCTGTGGAGTTTTCGTATTTGTCGCAATGGAACTTTTGAAAGTAATTCACCAGAGTAGGTAGTAATTATTTTTTGCCATCTAATACTGTCCAGCAACATATTTACAGAAGCAAGTGTCATAGGATGAAGGTGGGCTTCAGGGTCTTCAATGATCCAGATCGGATCCATTTCTCCATTCAAACCTTCAGGTATTGTACGTATCATAGCAGCCACAAGTAATAGTACACCCAATCGTTTGGCAGTATTGGTCGGACCTTTCAGTAACGGAGATAAACTATGCATCTCAGTATCCTGATCTTTTCCAAGTATATCACTTACTTTTCGTACAAGGCCTGTTTTCCTGGAATCACCTTGTTTTCTGTAATATTCAATGAATCTGCTTGCAGCATTATAGCCTTCCTCGATTAGTTGTAGATTATTGGTGCTGGTTCCGGAAAGTAATTGGCTGGCGGAGGTATCAATGCGATCTATTACGGATTTTATCTCATGAGATTCAGAAAAGTTTTGGTATGCACTTCTAATTTCAGGAATATTATCGACACCCCGACCGGTAAGCATACCGGCAGTAAGATGGATAACTGGATTCATCTTCCGGCACCATTGTAAAATCTTTGGATCAGATGTATTCTTTCTTGTGTCTTTAAGGAAAATTTTCCATTTCCCTTCAACCGTTCCTTCATCTACTGGCGATACCTTGATTTCAATAATCAACTTCCGTTTTTTATTCGATTTCTCATTCAACAAATGGGAAATTGGCTGATAGATGGCTTCATCCCACTCCTCAGGATATAATTCACTAAAGCATATCCGGATTAAGATAGGACCACTTATCAAGCCCGTATCTTGGGTTCTGTGAAAATGATCTGGATCAAATTGAAGGGCAGTTTTGATGGTACCAGGGCTTAGGATCTTCTTTAATATATGAAGCAGGCTTGATTTACCACTTTCATTTTCCCCAATTAAAACAGTTGTACTATTAAATGTCAGAGATGCTTCTCGAACAGCTCGATAATTTTCAACGTATAGTGAATGTAAATGCATGGATTAATTCCTGATTCGATCTCCCGGGATTTAATATAAGAAATTACACTCCAATTTTTATTGTTTGTAAAGAGGATTATTGAGGCTATAAAGGTATGAGCAATACGTTCGCACCCGGCTGCCAGGTATTTTCTCATCGCCTCACTCCCAGAGAATCAGAAACCTTTAATGACTATATTTAATTTTGAATTAATAAACCAAAATGGTCAACCATATTTTGGGTTTGTCAACGAGCAACTAATAACGAAAATCTAATCATTGAGTAAAATAGCAGAAGTTTAATTAATTCCCAGTCACATTTTCGCATCCCCTCACCCCCCAAACTGCTTCAACTCATCCGGATTTATTTCTTTCAACACCTTCAATTCCCCGGAAAAAATATCGAATATCCAACCATGGATAAATAGCCGTTGTTTTCGATCCCATGCGTTTTGTATGATGGAGTTTTCTCTCAATTTATCAACCTGCTTCAAAACACTCAATTCGGCGAGTCTGTTCACTCGATCGGTTTCATTCTGAATCTGTTCTATTTCATCTATATTATCTTTCAAGGAATTTTTAATGTCTGAAATCCACTCACCGATGTAATCCACATTTAAGTCATCATATGCAGCTTTCACACCGCCACAGTTGTAATGCCCACAAATAACAATGTGTTTTACTTTAAGGTAATCCACTGCATATTTTACCACACTCATTAAATTAGGATCTGTATCCCGGACAAGATTTGCAATATTACGGTGTACAAAAATCTCTCCGGGTTCGCTCCCCGTGATAATTTCGATTGGAATTCGACTATCAGAACAACCTATCCATAAATATTTTGGGCTCTGACCGACCGACAATTTCGCGAAGTAGTCCGGATCGATATTCTTCATTTCCAATACCCAACTGCGGTTGGTTAATAACATTTGGTCAAATGACTTCATATTTGAAATTAAGATTATTAAAATTATTTGCTTGAAAATAATGTATATGTTACACCAGCATCCAATCGTACCTGGTATAACTCGTAATCTATATTATCAAATTCTTTAATAAAAATGCTTTTAAATCCTATGAATAAACGCCCCCTGAATCCAATTCGACTACTAGCCCGGTGAATATAACCAATAAAAATTCCGGCATCGAACTTGTCCAGTTCATCATTGAAATTGTAGTTAGTATTTGCTACCCCGGGAAGCTGTGCATTATCAGTGATATTTTTATCCGGAGAAATTACTCCATTTACTCCTGCAGTATTGAAAGTGCCTTCAAGGATCCTGGAATAATATGGACCAACCAGCAGCCCCCAGTTATTACCTGCATGATAGTTAAATACTAAGGGGATTTCCACAAATCGAAGTTCAACATCCGTTTTTGTTTCCCCGGTAAAGTATATTACGTCTACCTGGTTGTCAAAATAGAATGGTTGACTCCTGACATCTGCCCAGGCGGAGAATCCCAGTATCCTGTAATTCACCTCAATTTGCACACGCCATTTTTCATTTATACCCCGGGAAAAACCAAGTCCCACATTAGGTGATAATTTAGGTGTGCCTTTTGCTCCATCCGGGATGTCAGAAAAGGGGAATGGAACGGCTCCACCCATATCTATTCCCAATGATGGATAAATCATCCATTTGTTTTCCTGTGAATATACAATTGATACATTAGTTAGTAATGTGATCAGCAGTACCTGTTGTAAGATTCGCTTTATGGATACTGGTGCTTTCAAGAATCTCTATTCGTATATCAGTTCCAGATCATCAACGATCAGAGTACTTCCAACAGCACCGGTAAATAGATCACCATCCGTACTGGATGTAAACACCACTGTGATATGTGTCGGTGTATCTGAAGATGTATAAGTATAAATCAACGACAGTTCAGTTAAATCGGTAACTGTATCACCTGATATGAACTCCAGTTCCCCTATTATTGTACTGTTTTCTCCATCTCTGACTTCCAGGTAACTGAATATTTTACACCGATCACCCCCATCTAATGGTGTAACATCAAATCCTCCAAAAATCGAATTTGGATCCTTCAATGTGGCTTTAATATAATTCTCACCCGGTTCATACCTGTATTTTATCTTCAAAGCTGCAGGTCGATTGGAGAAAGGTATGCCAAAATCTGTTCCTTTCTGTGGATCGGTTGGATTATTGATCGCTTTCCTTACATCAAATTTCCCTGTAAACAAAGTGCCGGCCGTTACTGGAACAGAATTGGTTTCTCCTGTAGTTATTTTAACCAAAGTATTATCTCGATCTTCCAGCGGAGTTGTACCTAAAACATCATATATGCTGGTTGCCTTGTTAGCGGTTGCCCACAATGTGGTACTTTCTGATATTCCCGGCTCAGGATAATATTTCCCGTCGAGTCCTTCTGCTTCATACCAGGCTTCAAAATCTGAATTAGGCAACTGATTACTTATGAGTGATAGGTACCATTCATATTCGGTCCCATCCTCGGCAGAAAGCAAATACAAAAAATTGATAGTATCGCTTTCAAACGTGATTTTCTCCCCAGAACCAGGAATAATTGAAGCTCCGTTTGAAATATCGATATCAGGGATTATCTGAATTGGGAAACTTTCACTATTGAAGGGGTCAGATGTCATCAGGAAAACTTTCTGGTGTTCTTTCTCAATGACAACATTATTAAAATCCACTTTATCTGTATTGATTTCCGTTATATTAAAACTAAGAATCTCTGCTATAGAGGATAGTTCCTTTTCATCACAGGATTCTAACGTAAGTGTTAATAATAACAGGAAAACAATTCTTTTCATTTTTTTGGCCTTTCAATCGAGGTTTTCAATATCTATTTTTTTTTGACAACCCTGAATATATGAATT
>JBHOSY010000047.1:0-24541 GCA_042584165.1 Bacteroidota bacterium
GATATAAAGATTTGGGGAAGGGGAAAACACTGGGTTTGATATTCATGAATCCAAGTCTCCGAACCCGGCTGAGTACGCAGAAGGCAGGAATTAACCTGGGAATGTCGGTAATGGTTATGAACTTCAGTGGTGAGGGTTGGGCACTTGAAACAGAAGACGGAACAGTGATGGATGGCGATAGAGCCGAGCATATCCGTGAAGCCGCAGCCGTGGTCGGTCAATATTGTGATGTGATAGGTATCAGATCATTTCCCGGTCTCAAAGACCGTGACCTGGATTATTCTGAAAATATTCTCAATAAATTTGTTGAATTGTCGGGTAGGCCTGTGGTCAGCCTCGAATCTGCCACCCGGCACCCACTTCAATCCCTGGCAGATATGGCAACAATTGAGGCTTTTCGACAGATCGGCAGGCCTAAGGTAGTGATGTCATGGGCACCTCATCCAAAGGCGTTACCACAGTCGGTGCCTAATTCTTTTACCGAATGGGCATTAAAGATGGATTATGATTTCATGATCACACATCCTGAAGGTTATGAACTAGATCCGGAATTTGCCGGGAATGCCAGGATTGAATACGATCAGGATAAAGCATTTGAAGGGGCTGATTTTATATATGTGAAGAACTGGTCTTCATATAGTAATTACGGGCAGGTACTTACCCGGGACCTGTCATGGACTGTTAATCAGGAGAAACTAAAAGATACAAATAATGCTAAGGTTTTACATTGTCTTCCAGTGAGGCGGAATATGGTCATTGCGGATGATGTGTTGGATTCTGGTTCATCTGTGGTTATAGAGGAGGCTTCATACCGTGAATTCGCTGCCCAGGCAGTACTTAAGGAAATACTCGAAAACAATTGAAAGTATTTCTTTGTGATCTTTGGGCTACAATTATGGAACCCACAGTATAAAACAAAGAACCACTTAGTAGACATAAAGGATCGCTAAGAATAAATGTTAAATATCAAGGGTTGGAAAAGTTATATGTTATAAAGATAGGAGGGAAGGTGGTTGAGGATGACACAGGTCTTCCGGAATTCCTTGAAGACTTTGCCAGGGTACCCGGCAAGAAGATTCTTGTTCATGGAGGCGGTAAATGGGTTACTGAGATGAGCAGGAAACTGGGAATAGAGGTAAAAATGGTGGATGGAAGGAGGATCACCGATTCTGACACCCTTGAAGTGGTAAAAATGATGCTGGCCGGTGTTGCCAATAAAAATGTAGTGGCCCTCCTGCAGGGATACGGATGCAATGCTATTGGAATGACGGGAGCTGACGGTAACATGATCCGAGCGCATAAAAGACCACTTAGGAGTGGGATCGATTATGGATTTGTCGGCGATATTGATGAAGTGAATTCAGCGGGATTCAAGGACATATTGAAGAGTGGATTTGTACCCGTATTGACTGCCATGACCCATGATGGGAATGGTCAGCTTTTTAACACAAATGCTGATACTATTGCCCAGAGTATTGGGGTAGCCATGGCTGGAGATTATGAAGTGGAAATCTTTTATTGTTTTGAAATGCCTGGTGTCCTGACCGAAATAAAAAGAAAAGATTCTTTAATCGAAGTAATTACAAAATCGAGTTATAAGGAATTAAAGGAAAAAGGAGTGATTGTTGAGGGTATGATCCCGAAAATTGATAATGCATATGAAGCACTGGAGCATGGGGTGCAAAAGGTACATATATGTCATTTCAATGATATAAAGAAACTGGCATCGGGAACGTCAAATATCGGAACAGTTATTCTGGAATAATTATGATTATTTCTACAGAAAAAATAACAGATCTACTGAGTAAGCTTATACGGCTCCCTTCACCCAGTGGGGAGGAAGATAAAGCTGTCAAAATCCTTACATCCTTTTTTAAATCGAAAAAAATCAAACTAAAAAGAATTGGAAACAACCTACTGGTAAAAAACTTACATTTTAATAAGTCATTGCCCACCTTATTGCTCAACTCACATATTGATACCGTTAAACCGTCAGCTGACTGGAAAAATGATCCGTACGATCCTGTCATCAAGGGTGGAAAATTGTATGGACTTGGATCAAATGATGCCGGGGGAGGGTTGGTTGGACTGATAGCTGCTTTCCTGCACTTTTATGATCAGGAGGACTTATCATACAATATTATTCTGGCTGTTACCTCTGAAGAAGAAATCTCCGGATCAGGTGGAATCGAAAGTATACTAGCCAGCTTAAAAAATGTAAATCTGGCTATGGTGGGTGAACCAACAGGAATGGAAATGGCTATTGCCGAGAAAGGATTGATGGTACTGGACTGCTACACATATGGAAAATCTGGTCATGCCGCACGAAATGATGGAGAAAACGCAATATCCAAGGCCTTACCGGATGTTGAATGGTTCAATAATTTCGAGTTTCCATTACAATCGCCAATACTTGGACCTGTAAAAATGTCCGTTACTGTGATTGAAGCAGGGACACAACATAATGTAGTTCCCGATGAATGCCATTTTATTGTTGATATACGTACAACTGATGCATACAAAAATGAAGAGACCCTGGATATTATCAGGAGATATGTAAAGTGTGAAGTAAAACCAAGATCAACAAGATTACAGCCGAGTGGTATTGAAGCAGATCATCCTATTATTGGAATTGCCGGATCCATGGGTATCAATACATTCGGTTCACCAACTTTATCCGATCAGGCATTAATGCCCTTCCCATCAGTGAAGATCGGGCCTGGTGATTCCACCAGATCACATACCCCGGATGAATTTATTATGTTAGAAGAGATTGAGGAAGGCATTAAAATATATATATCATTAATAGACGGGATTTTGAAAAAAGCAATTGATAATACAGAACTAATAACTAATCACTAATAACTAATCACTAATAACTAATAACTTACAACTAATAACCAATAACTGCTTCATCATGAAAATCTGGCAGAAGTCCGATAAGGAACTAAACAAGGAAATTGAACTATTTACAGTGGGAAATGATCGGGAATATGATCTTTATCTTTCCGGATACGATATTCTTGGTTCTTTAGCTCATATAAAAATGTTAGAATCTATAGGCCTGCTTAACCAGGATGAATTAGACAAGCTAACAAAAGAGCTGCAGGATATAATGGCTGCAATTGAGGAGGGAAATTTTGAGATTGAAGCAGATGTCGAAGATGTTCATTCACAGGTTGAATTGATGCTGACCAGGAAACTGGGAGATACAGGCAAGAAAATTCACAGTGGCAGGTCACGAAATGACCAGGTATTACTCGACCTGAAACTATTTATGCGCGATGAGATCGGATGTATTGTGGAATCTACTCACACATTAGTTGATCAACTCCTGGATAGCAGTGAGAAATACAAGGATATATTAATGCCGGGTTATACCCATTTTCAGGTAGCCATGCCCTCTTCCTTTGGATTATGGTTCGGGGCTTATGCTGAGAGCCTGGTTGATGATATACTGGTACTGCGATCAGCATTTAATATCATTAATCGAAACCCACTCGGATCAGCGGCGGGGTATGGATCCTCGTTCCCATTGAACCGGCAGATGACAACAGATCTACTCGGATTTGAATCCATGAATTATAATGTGATATATGCCCAGATGGGACGGGGAAAAGTAGAAAAAATCCTGGCCTCTGCCATGTCAAACTTCGCGGATACTCTTTCAAAACTGGCCATGGATGCGGTTTTGTTTATGAATCAGAATTTTGGATTTATATCACTTCCGGATGAACTGACTACGGGCTCCAGCATAATGCCTCATAAAAAGAATCCGGATGTTTTTGAGATCATTCGGGGGAAATGCAATGCCCTGAAATCCCTGCCAAATGAAATTGAATTAATAACATCGAATCTGCCTTCCGGATATCACCGGGAAATGCAATTGATCAAGGAGAAAATGATTCCTGCATTGGAGGACCTTGTTGACTGCCTGGATATAACAACCCTGATGTTCAGGAATATCAGTGTAAATGAAAATATTCTCGAGGAAGAAAAATACAAATATCTTTTCAGTGTTGAGGAGGTTAATAAACTGGTGCTTCAGGGTGTGCCGTTCAGGGATGCATATATGCAGGTAGGGGAGATGATTGAAAAGGGTAAGTTCGATCCGGAGAAGAAAGTTGAACATACCCATGAAGGAACCATTGGGAACCTGATGACTAACCAGATCGCAACCCGTATGGAAGAGCAGATGAGCTATTTCCATAAGCAATTTGAGAAGATCGATAAAACATTACGGAATCTTATTGCAGAAAAGTAGACACGAAGAAGGCACGGAGAGCACGGAGATATTTCCTCTGTGAATTCTGTGCCTTCTTCGTGCCTTCTGTGTCCAATCCAATGCACCTAGCAAGCCATTTATTTTTTCCGTAATTTTAATTCTAATACAAAAACTTGTTAAAATGATCGTAACATTTGTTCATGTTTGGGTTAAAAGCGAGCGCATTGAGGATTTCAGGGACGCTTCTATAAGGAATCACGAAGAATCGATTAAGGAACCCGGAAATTTAAGATTCGATGTGCTACAGGATGCGAATGATCCTGCGAAATTTGTCCTTTACGAGGCATATGAATCTGAGGATGCTGCCGCTGCTCATAAAGAAACTACACATTACCTGGATTGGCGTGAAACCGTTGCTGACTGGATGGCACAACCAAGGAAAGGAGAGAAGCATGTGGTCCTTACTCCAGAAAACAGGGAGTTATGGTAACTGCCTTTCAATTAGCACGTACACCTCACCTGAGTTTCGGACCGGGAAAACTTTCCGAGCTAACGGCCCTGATCAGCAAATATCCCGGCAATACCCTGGTAATTACCAGGGGTGATACTTTTTTAACCTCGAACCCTTGGGATAGACTTCAGGATGACTTTATGGAACAAAATATCAAGTGGTTTCATGAAACAGTCGACCAGGAACCCTCTCCGGACCTGATCGATTCACTCACTTTAAAGTATGCTGATGAAAATATTATGTCAGTGGCAGGGATTGGAGGAGGAAGTGTATTGGATGCCGGAAAAGCGGTATCAGCAATGCTGGGAAAGACCGAATCCATCATGGATTATCTTGAAGGCGTTGGAGCAGGGAAGGAACATGACGGGAATAAAAAACCATATATAGCAGTCCCAACCACTTCAGGAACAGGTGCAGAAGCAACGAAAAACGCTGTTTTGTCTGTGGTTGGAGAGCGTGGTTTCAAGAAATCATTGCGCCATAATAACCTCGTTCCTGATTATGCAATTATTGACCCGGAGCTTACTATTAGCTGTCCGCAGGATATAACATCTGCCAGCGGAATGGATGCTTTCACGCAACTTCTGGAATCCTATTTGTCACCAAAGGCAAGTGAATACACTGACATGATTGTTGAAAAGGGGCTGAAACATGTTTCTGAAAGTCTTGAAAAGGCGTGGAATCATGGACAGGATCTCAATGCCCGTTCTGGAATGATGCTGGCAGCATATTATTCCGGTATTTGCCTGGCAAACGCCGGATTGGGCGTAATACATGGGTTTGCATCATCTATTGGTGGGATGTATGATATTCCTCACGGTATAATTTGCGGCACATTAATGGGGCCGGCGAACAGGGTGACGATAAGAAAATTGCGTAAGCTGGAGAATTATGAAGCATTATACAAATATGCTTTGGCCGGAAAAATATTTGGAGGCAGAGAGCAAGACCAGGCGATGGATTATTATATCAACTTATTATTAGACAGGATAAATGCCTGGACTGAGGAGTTCAAGCTTCCCGGATTGGCAGAATACGGAATTAAAAAAGATC
The DNA here is from genome assembly GCA_042584165.1 of Bacteroidota bacterium. Lineage (GTDB taxonomy): Bacteria > Bacteroidota > Bacteroidia > Cytophagales > Cyclobacteriaceae > JBHOSY01. Next base: position 5,790 of record JBHOSY010000047.1, read on the forward strand.
ACATCCCGACAATTGTAAAAAAGTCAGCCTGCAGGGATAACCCGGTGGAGTTGGAGGAGGAGGAATTAATTGAAATTCTGGAAGAAAGGTTGTAAGGCACGAGGGAGACCCTCGCGCCAGGTTACAAGAAATGAGAAAATGAGCGGTCTCGACCGCTCATTTTCTCGTTAATCTCACTCGCACGAGCGTCTCACTCGCACGAGCGTCTCGCTCGTGCGTTATTGTTTATTAACTTAACTTAAAGGTAATCGGAAGGATCATTTGGCAGTTAACCTTCACATCCTCATAAACTCCCGGAGTCCATTTGACATCTATTGTTTCCAGTACCCGCTCGGCTTCTTCATCACAGCCGTGAGAAATACCTTTCAGCGTTGTAACATTCCGGATTCTCCCTTCTTTATCAATCACGAATTGCACGAAAACCTTACCTTCAATACCTTTTTCTTTCGCTTCTAGCGGGTATTGCAATTCCATCTGAATTGCTTTGTAAAATGCTTCCATTCCATCTATAGGAGCTGGATCAATGTCAAGTTTATGATCCAATATTTCATCATCAGGAATGTCCGGAAGCGCTTCGTTTCTCTCATCAATTCTTGCTGAAGATCCCGAATCAATATCGGATTGTTCTGTCACTACTTGAATAGATTTGGCGTCCATATTTCTTGAAGTTTCATCCTGGCATGCAAAGACCAGGAAGATAATCCCGATTACCGGGATAATAGCTAACAATTTCAGTATGCTTGTATTTCGTTTATTAGATTTCATTTTTTCAATACGTTTTAAAGTTGTAGATCTGTTAAAAAAGCTGGATACAGGCAAATGTATCCGGAATAAGGCCATACGGGCCAGTAACGATACATAGTCCGCTCGGTCGACTCGACGAACAACGGTATCATCAGCGATGTACTCATGAATTTCACCCGCTTTGATCAGAAGCAGATGGGTAAAGGGATTGAACCAGAATACAATTGACAGGATGTTGAAATAGATCAGGTCCAGGAAGTGAACATCACGAATATGCTTGAGTTCGTGCTCGAGGATCTGTTTTTCTTCATCCTCAGTCAAGGACCTGGTCTGGTCCCAGAAAATGTAATTGATGAAAGAAAATGTAGGGATCTCACCAAGGGTATGAACAAGGTAATATCCATTAAGCTTAATAAATTTATTTCGGTATTTCAGGAACATGAGTCCTATTTGCCCCAGTCTGGATAAAAACCTAGCCAGGAAGAATGTAAATCCAATCAAATAGGATCCGATGATGATCAGGTTCCAGTTAATGTATGATGAACTTTCCTCAACAGTTATTCCAGCGGTGATGCTTATTTCCGGAAGTATGATAAGATCATCAGGAAAAACAACACCTGCTACCGGACTAGCCGGGTTAACCTGGATATGAATCATGGGCAGGATAAGTGCCAGCAATGGGGTAATCAGCAGGTAAAATCTATTGAAATGATAGCACTTTTCCTTTTCAAGGAACAGGTGATAAAACATCAGGAAAATACTGAATATCAGGAATGATTCGAGCATATAGTTCAGAATATCATTCATCATTCTTTTCTTTTAAATCTTCTTTCACGTGTTTCAACAGGGTCTCAACCTCGTTGATGTCCATATCATTTTCCTTTGCGAAAAAGGATACCAGGTTCTGGAATGATCCTTCGAAATAGTTGCTGACAAAGTTGCGGAGATAGAATTTACTGTAATCGTCTTTATCAACTAATGGAAAGTATTCATGTGTTTTTCCATAGGCCTTATAACCGACAAATCCTTTTTTCTCAAGTATCCGGATGATTGTGGATACGGTGTTATAAGCAGGTTTAGGTTCCGGCATTTGATCGATTACGTCTTTCACAAATCCTTTTTTCAGCATCCACAGGATCTGCATTACCTGTTCTTCCGCCTTTGTAAGTTCCTTCATTTTAATGGTCCTTCTACAATTACATACGAAAGATAAAACTAAAAGTTTAGTTTGTCAACTAAAAGTTTAGTTTTTTTAAAAAATCGGGCGAGATTCCTATCTCGTTCGAACTATTTAATAGCATCCATGCTTTGATCAAGCCAGAGGCTTTTAAATCATACACACAAGCTTGGAAGCTTGCGCGATTGAGCTTTTTTTTCCTTCCACCTCAATATCTCCCGAAACAGAGTGTAGGGCCTGCCCGCCACAGGCAGGGATGTTGAGGCATTGTTTTGTTCACTAAAACATCAACATCAACGCTCCTGTGTCGAGTGAGATGTTGATGGTGAAGTAGGAGAATAAATTACGGAGATCCTGCCTACCGCAGGCAGACCCGGCTCGGTGGCCGGGAATAAGTGCTTATTTATTGATAATGATTTTACTAAGTGGATTTGAAAGGAAAATAATTATAGTCACGAGCGAGGACGCTCAATCGGTCGCCAAAGGCTTGCCGAGTGCCTTCGCCAAAGGCTTCGGCCTCCGGTGAACGGTGCAACGCGCCAGAAGGGGTAGTATTATTCGTCGCTGCGCTCCTCATAAATACCTGTTAAGTTCTTTGTGTTACTCTACGACATACTTTGTGAAGCTTTGTGCAATCGCTATTGAACATGATCTTAGTGGTGAAAAAACTTAGCCTTTAATTATTGCGGATAAATCCGAAATAAACAGTTGTCGGTGGCCACCAGGTGTGGCCTGGAAACAAATCCGTTCAAATTTACGGTCCCAGGCAGGATGTCCGTCGAGACGTAACTCTCTATGGATTTTACGATCGGCATAATTTAGGAGAGACGGCATGACACATAGTGCCTGTTCTTCCTCCTTCACAACATTTATCAGCCGAATACGAACGACTGGATCAGGATCATTATACATTGCATCCGTAATTATGTAATTCTCAGATGGCTCCATGGTGGGATGTCCACCTCCATCGATGGTTTCACTTAAAATGGTTGGTTGGCTTCCATCTATCGGGACTTTACATAATTTATCACGTTTCCCATCCGGTTTCAGATTTCGTATGAGGTGCTTCCCATCCGGGTGCCAGTTAGGATGTCCGCCACCATGACCCCAGACAGGTTCACTGAATGTGCGGATAATGTCACTGCCATCAAGGTTAAAAGTAAATACATTCACATTTCGTCCGCCCGAACCATCAGGGAACAGGCAACGTTGTACCTGCATAAGGCGGTCACCCTGTAAATTATATTTTGAGTGCCAGAAATAATAAGTACCATCCGGCCGTGGTGGAGGTTCCGGGATGTTATCTGCTATCTCGGCAAGACTTACAATTAATGTTTTCTTACCAGTTTTCAAATCTGTTTTCCAGATACCTTCATTCTTCGACGCTCCAACGGGTAATGCCGGGGGATTATCATAATCTATAGCGGCAAGTCCATATCCCCGCTGAGTTATTTCCAAAAGTTCAAGTGGAAAACCAGCTACAGAACTGCCATCAGGAGATATATGATACATGGGCCCCTGAAATGCTTTAACCTGTTCAGATTCCAGATCAATTTCCACACATACTGCTTTGTTATCAATCACATCATTTGTGTAAACAAATTGATCAGTTGCACCCCATTGCGCCAGTGTTCCGGTTTGATGCCCCCAGCATTTTGTAGTATAAATTGTTTCAATCGTCTGATCCTCGATATCAATAATACAAACATCAGCAGCGTCACCATATTGAGGAGGTTGATCTTCATATGGCAGACGACTCACAACCAGATATCTTCCTGATGGGCTGAAAGGACAAACATCATAATAAGTATGGACATAGAATCCATCATCCGGGGTGACTTTCAGTACAGGGATAAGTGTTTCGGTCTTGTTATAGATCGTAAATTCAATCTTCTTTTTTTGAATCATTGTGCGTTGACAGGACCAGAATCCGGGGAGAAGTAGTGATGCGGAAAGGCCGGCAGAGGTAGATAAAAAAGATCTTCGGTTCATGATTTATTTAGTTTCCATATGATTCTTAATCGATTCATCATATTAATAGCAAATTACGAAAAATCATGGGAGTATGGGTATACATATGGGATGGTTCTACATTGTCACGAGCGAAGACGCTCCATCGGTCGCCAGAGGCTTGCCAAGTGCCTTCGCCAAAGGCTTCGGCCTCCGGTGAACAGTGCAACGCGCCAGGGGTGGGGTGGAAGTTCGAAGCTCGAAGCTGGAAGGTGGAAGGTGGAAGCTGGAAGGTGGAAGGTGGAAGGTGGAAGGTGGAAGCCGGATGCTCGAAGCAACAAGGTGGACGTAGATTTCGGGAATAAATCGCATATCGCATTTATCCACCGGAGCTTCAGCATAGGTGGACATCTCACATCGTCTATCCTCCGTGTCCTAATCTTCTTTAGCTACGAAAATGAAATCCGATCCTGGTTCGTTACTCCCGAATTCTCCTGTACGGGGTTCCGGGATCAGCCGGTCCATGTAGGTAAGCAGTTCCTGGGATGTCAGGATCTTATCCTGCCCACCATAATTTCTTAATGCTTCCAGGAATGACCGGGCAAATGGGGAATGAGCGCCAGGGGTGCCATCTGGAACGTATTGCTTACCGCCGGAAGTAAGATACCTGCGTGTCCTGTATTGAAGTTTTTTCTTGATAAATTCCTGATGGGTCATCAGGTTGAAGTTTTCTTCTCCACGAAATCCTGCTTTTGCAATCAGGGGATCGAATGTTCCTCCAAAACACACATCCATAACCAGGTATATATGATTGACCCTGATATTATTTATCACATCCCGCAGGGTGGAGTGGGGGACATAACTGGCCTTTCCCGGATCATTTTTCTCTGTATCCTTGCATACTACATACCCTGCCCCGAAAGCTTCGTCAAACTGCCCATGCCCTGCAAAGAATATCAATAACTGATCATGTTCGAGGTAACTTTTCGTTGAATATTCCTTGATCTTGGCCAGTAGATCTGATCTTGTGGCATTTTTTACTATCTCTACCTGGAATCCGTAATTATCCCTCAGGTCATTACCAATTGTTTCGGCATCGAAAACCGGGTTTGAGAGATTGGTCCATTCATCATATTCATCAGTGGCAAACAGCAATGCAAAATCCCGGCGTACGATTTTCGGGATTTCGTAGTTGATGGTGCGTTCTTCTGAAATAGTTTTGCCTTTTTCATCTGTAACATCAATGGTTATTATGTTCTGACCTTCCACCAGCCGGATCCGCTTTTCAAGAACCTTGTTATATTCATCATCTGTTGCATCCATGATCTCAAATCCCCGGTCCATGCTGATCTGCCGGCCATTGACCTTAATATTCACTCCATTTATATCATTACTTGCTTTAATGCCCACTTTCACCTGGCATTCCGGTTCTTCGATCTTTTCATAATTGAGAACCGGGCTTAACCATTTCATCTCCAGGATGGTTGGCTTTTCAGTGAAATCCAGGTAGAGGGTAGGACCCTCATCGGTAACTTTTTGAGCAAATAGTATGTTTATCGGCAATAAAAGAAAAACGAGTATGAATAACTTTTTCATGATCTATTGCTTTATTATCTTTTTAAGGATGATCTCGTTACCAGGTTGATCCGATGGACTGATGACCAGTTGATACAGGCCTTTTCTCACCGGATCGCCCCTCATATCCCTGCCATCCCATACAAATTTATGCATTCCTGAGCTTACTTTCTCGACTTTTTCCTTGAGAATTAACCTTCCCTGCAGATCATATATGATGATTTCCAGATTTAATGATTTGTTGATTGGTATCGAGAATGGGACAATGAGGTCGTTAGTAAAAGGATTTGGATAAGGATTCCCTACTGTTAGATGGTCGGGTAATATCTGTTCCATGATGTACTCATCGGAACCAAAAACTATGGAGAAACGATCAATTCCATTACCGGTAAATTTATAAGTGCTCGTTTCAGACATGTCTATTAACTTCATAATGGATTTATCAAATAAGACAAGCCGGTTATTTAGAATTACAACATCCTTTTCAGACCAGGTTATACTCACGCTTTCAGGTTCAATATTGGTTTCGATAGAGAAATCCCATCGATATTCCGGATTTAAATCTACGATATCTGCAGAAAATCGCTTAAACTGCTCGTCAGGATGTGGAAAGTTAATCTCTACAAAATCCATAAATCTGGGAAGGGCCACTTTATCGTAATGATCCAGTTTTATACTTGCATTATGGATCATTCCCACGCCGCCAGCCAGGTCTGTAAGGTTTCCAGTCCGAACTTCAAAAGGAATAAACCACTCTGGCATCTGGAATTCCTGACGTTTGAGCCAACTCTGGTTTTCTCCAATTCGACCTCCACCTGTTGAATTCTTAGCAAGAGGGATTTCAAGGTCAATCGAAGTACTGGATTTAACAAATGCTCCCGTGAATTTTGGAAGGTGATTTGCTCCGTCATGATAACCTGTTCCTAACCATGTACGTAAATCCGGGCTGATCCCAGGCGGATTTCCATTATAATCCAATACATCTGACCAATATATATCAAATGGATATGGATTGCCAATTTGATTCCAGCCTCCATCGAGTGAAATGACCACAGGCTGTCCATCATCCAGGGATATCCCCCCCTGGAAATCAAAAGATTGCGACTCTTTTATAATCAACCAGTATCCCCCTCCAAATTCTATCGTAATATTCGGATGATATTTGACTGCTCCTCCATCATGGAAGTATCGGCCCAATCGCCATTCTGAATCTCCTTTGGAGTCTCCCAGGGCAGGGATCAGCTGGGTCTGGATATTTCTTGAATTTACTGGAATAGATATAATCTGATATGCTGATTGTTCTATCCCGGATTTCAGTCCTGTCAACCGAATCGGTTCTGTATCATCATGGATCAGGTAACAATAGGCAGTATCGGAGTATCCTGTATTGTCTGCCGAGTCTATTGCCTGTACATGGTAGAATACACCTATCTCATCAAAAATAGATGGTCCGATTGTGGTGGACCATATGTCATCAGATCCATCATTGGTCATATCTTCTGAATAGATCCATGATTCGTCGGTGATCCTTGTGACTATTATTTGGGCCGATTTTATTCCTGAGATATCTGTTATTGCAGCACTTAAGTCAACACCGGAACCCCCGGTACTCAGAACTCCGGAATTACTGCCAGACAGGATAATTTCCGGAGGTGAAATATCTATCGGAATTGCTGAAGTATCATCTTTAACACAACGTATGGAGCGACCATTATTTTTTGGTCTAGTGCCATCCCGATCTACTGTTGCACTATCATAATCCAGAATTCTTCGAAATGCCGATACACTATCATTCTCAGTTGAACTCCAGAAATGTCCACGACGCTCCAGTTGTCTATAATCTCCTGTATTAAGCCTAAAACCTCCAGGCAGTCCGGTAAATCCGCTTTCATTCGTAGCCCCTGTATTGGGTGACTGCCAATGATCTGTACCTGTTTCTTTTAATTTACCCCCTTCATCCGAACCCCGAAATCCTGATTGATCTGCCTCTGACTGACTCATTCCCAGATGCATCTCCAACTCTTTCCATTCATCGTCACTGGGAAGATGCCACCCTGTCGGACAAACACCCTGCACATCACTCGGATTTTTATCACTGCTTGATTCGCCATTCATGGCCGCAGCCCAGGTATATAAAAGTCCATAGGTATCAATATTTGCAACACTGTCTTCATAGGCGAAGTAATATTTAGTAGTAATATCATCGGCGATATCACCCGCTCCTGCACCATTGATAAGAGGAGTCCCATCAGAATAATGGGTTGTTTTCAGGTTTTCTTTCATCCATACCTGTTCTCCAATCGTGATTGCGTTATAGGTGTTTCCATCATAATCAGTGACCGTTTCATATGTTGAAATAGAAATAGTATCAGAAGATATACTCCAATTTCCCCAAATATCCCTGGATCGGACGAAATATGAGCATATTGCGTCAGCTGTGAACCTGGTATCCTGGTAAACTGTATCACCATCGTTTGTAATGTCAACACTGTCAATCAGGATATTATCCCGGTAAATAAATATTTTATCAAGGAAATTCCAGTTGGTAGAATCCCAGGATATAACGGCCTGCTGGTTATTCACAACACCCTTAATCTTCGGAGCATGATAGTTGCCATATAATTGATAGATTTCATCTCTGATAAGAAAAGCATTATATATTAGCATGTCATCAAGCATGCCATTATAAAATGAATCTCCATGTCCTATGACCATATTTAATCCATCGTTGCTCAGTGATTGGTCTGATGAGATAAAATCAATCTGTTTAACACCATTCTTATAATATGAAAATGTATTGTTATTTCTAGTTACTGTAAAGAAGTACCAGATTCCAGTATCCAGTTCCTCAGTAACCGGATAATCATCGAAAATACAATCCGTACCCGTACTACCGCCGAGTGTAACTTTGAACTTATCATTTTCAATCATATTCCTGTATTCGTTACATCCACCATAATCTCCTGTTCGAATAATATCTCCATTTGCTTTCCAGTTTGCCCAGTATGAAACCGTAAAGTCACTGTTGCCAAAATGAAATGCCTCGGTCGAGGACGGAACACTGATCGAATCGCTCACTCCATTAAATAAAGCAGCACTGCTTGGATTGCCAAATCGATCGGTATCATAACCCAGCCCCGTACTGGGAATTCCGTTATGATGATAAGCACTCGAATCCACCGTATGCCCGTCAAATGTGTACCATGCAATAAGGCTATCTGGCGGAGTAGTAATGTTTACAGTATCCGATGAAATACTTCTATTTCCCCAGATATCTCTTGATTGAATAAAATATGAATACGTCATTCCCGGGCTTGACCCGGGATCTCCATAAACAGTATCTGCCCTAGAAACTACCTGTACACTGTCATAAAGCATCTCATCCCGGTATATATATATTTTGTCAAGATATTGCCAACTTAGAGAATCCCACGATAGAGATGCCTTATTATCTTCTAAAACCGCATTAAATGCATCGGGAGGGTAATAATTTGCATACAGGGAACGTATATCGTTGTCGGAAAGTCCACGATTGTAGATTCTGATATCATCTATGTCACCGCTCAAATAATCAGTAATAGTTGATCCAACATGAATCTTTGAATTTGTAGAATAGGGAATAGTATAATTGTTGGCAACGATAGAAGTTGTTATTTTTCCATTTATGTAAATTTTCATATCGATCCCATCAAAAGAACCCACTACATGGTAATATTCTCCCAGTGATAAAGTAGTTGTATCTAGAAGCGCATCATTATCCCAAATAGCAAAATTTACTATTCCATCAAATGTTGTTAACTCCCAGTTATCATCCATATCTCTCTGAGAAACAATAGAGCTTTGACCCATGCTTATATCACTGCTGTATTGATGTAATTTTACCCAGGCACTTACGGTTAAACCATCTGGTGTCTCTACCGGTAACATTTCTATGTGATCATCCACACCATCAAATTCATAAGCACTATTTAAATTTCCATACCGGTCAGTTGTCAGGGCTACTCCACCATTCTCCGTACCATCGTTCCCATACCCACTTTCATCATTGGCGTTGCCACTGAATGGATAATATGCCACTAATCCAGGTTCTTTAGGATGTGTAATATCCATTGTATCCGATGAAATACTCAGATTCCCCCAGATATCCCTGGATCGAACAAAATAAGAATACCTCATTCCCGGGCTTGACCCGGGATCTCTGTAAATAGTATCTGCAACTGAAGCAATTTGCATACTGTCATAAAGCACCTCATCCCGGTAGACATACACTTTGTCAAGATATTCCCAGTTTATTGAATTCCATGAAAGAGTTGGTTGTGTATCAAACAAAGCTGCTGAAAGTGCTGGTGCATGATAATTTCCATACAGTTCATAAACATAATCGTGCATGTTGGTTTCAAATATCTTAACATCATCTATCAACCCATGATAGAATGAATCCTCAAATCCAAGGATTATATCAGAACCGGAATTTCTCAGTGATTCAAAAGAAGTGAAAAACTCTGATACCATAACACCATTCACATATATCCGGAATGAATCATTATTCCTTATTATTGTATAGAAATACCAGACATTAGACTCCAGATCTTCATTTAGTGGCCAATTGTCATACACACAGGATGTGTCGCCACGAAATGTTACTTTGAACCTGTTCCCTTCGATGAAATTCCTGTATTCCTGGCATCCGTGACTATTGCCAATACTGATCAGTTCCCCATCCCCTCCATACCAGTTGAACCAGAAAGACATGGTGAAATCGCGATCCTCAAAATGTAATTTATTTGTAGATGAAATGCTGATCGTATCATCCACACCATCAAAATATGCTGCATGATTATCATTCCCAAAACGATCGTAATGGAATCCAATATCATTTGGCAGGATCCCATCGTGATGATAAGCACTCGAATCAAGTAAATTACTCGTGAAAGGATACCAGGCTATCAGGCTATCGAAGGGTGTGGTAATAATTATTGTATCCGATGAAACACTCCTGTTTCCCCACTGGTCCAGTGTTTGAATGAAATACGAATAGGATGTATCCGGAATTATGTCGCTGTCAATATAAGTCGTGTCGGAATTACTGGATACTATGACACTGTCGATCAATATATTGTCCCTGTAGACATAGACCTTATCCAGGTAGTTCCAGTTTACGGTATCCCAATAGACTACTGGCTGTTCATTTACTATAGTTCCGGAAATCGGTGGGGCATAATAATTTTCATATAATTCTAAGATTTCACCTTCATTTAAAGCTCTATTATTATAGATCCTTACTTCATCGATCAATCCCTTATAGAATTCATCCCCAAAACCCAAAACCAGGTTCACACCTGAATTGACTAGCGTATCCGATGAAGTAAGAAAAGTTGATAATAATATACCGTTTTCATAGATATTAAACATGTCATCAACCCGGGCAATTGTATAGAAATACCAGGCACCTGTATCGAATTCTTCAACTACAGGATAATCATCATAAAGGCAGCTTGAGATTCCCTGGAGAGTTGTTTTGAACTTATTGCCTTCAATAAAATTTCGATATTCAAGACATCCTCCTCCTACCCCCCCAATTGCTATTAACTCACCATTTCCACCATCCCAGTTAAACCAGAATGAAACTGTAAAATCATTGTCTTTAAAGTGCAGGAATTCTGATGAAGTGACCTCAACCCAATCATCGATACCATCCAGGTTCAGAGCGCTTGATGTATTTCCAAATCGGTCATCCTGGTAAATCACCCCTCCATTTTCAGATCCATCATGTTTGTATCCACTTGAATCGTTTGCATTGCCGTTGAACGGATAATATGCCACCAGACCTTCTTCCAGGCGGATGGTTGCATTCAATGTATCAGACGAAATACTCACGTTTCCCCAGTTATCTTTCGATTGGATGAAATATGTATACGTTATCCCAGGATTTGTCCCGGGATCTGTATATAGAGTATCCGCACTTGTAACTATCTGCACACTATCATAAAGTACCTCATCTCTAAATACATATACCTTGTCAAGATATTCCCAGTTTGTTGAATCCCAGGTCAATATTATCTGGTCGCTGATTGTATCTGCTTCAAATGAAGCGGGAGGATAAAAATTTTCATAAAGCATCATTATACTTTCATGAGATAATGCATCATTATACAGTCTGCATTCGTCGATTAGGCCATTAAAGAAATCAGTGTTATCAGCTCTTCCACCAATAACCAGTGGAAGTGTACCAGACAGTATATTTCGTGTTTCGTTAATAGTATCAACCGGTACTCCATTCACGTATAGCAATACCTGAACACCATTATATGTCATTGAAAGGTAGTTCCAATGTTCTGTAGCAGGATTCTGGCCAGTTGGTAAAATTTCCTGAAGGTCAGTAAATTTAATGCTCCCAACAGGAGTATCGTAGTCATCAATGCCAATATAAAATGATTCATTTCCATTTGAACCATCCCACTTGGAGAAAATAAATTGAGGAAAAGTGGTAGATCCCATTACATTGTACCAAGCTGAAATAGTTAAATTATTGGTAAATTTCAGGGATGTATCATTGTTTACGGAAATATAATCATCCACTCCATCGAAACTGAATGAACTATCCGTATTTCCAAATCTATCACTGGCCAGAGTAACCCCTCCATTCTCTGTTCCATTATTCTCATAGCCGCTTGTATCATTTGCATTTCCATTTAACGGGTAATATGCCACCAGACCTTCTTCCAATGGAACAGTAATATACAAAGTATCTGTTGACAGACTTATATTTTTCCAGTTATCCCTTGATCTGATAAAATATGAATATTTCGTTCCCAGGTTTGTTACAGGATCGATGTAAATAGTATCTGCACTTGACGCTACTTGAATACTATCATAAAGCACCTCGTCCCTATACACATATACTTTATCAAGATATTCCCAGTTAGTTGAATCCCAGGCCAGTACAACCTGATCACTGATTCTTTCAATTGTAAATGAATCCGGTGGGTAATAATTGGCATAATCCCTGACGGCCTCTAAATCTGATAGCGCTTTTTTATAAACCCTGACCTCATCAATCACCCCATCGAAGAAAAACTTGAATCCGACGAATTCATCATCTCTTGCTCCGATAACCAGGTCGCTGGCATTTGTGCCAGGTGGAGTGATATGATTAACTATATTATCGAGCCGACCATTTATGTAGATACGTAAATCATTACCGTCATAGGAACCCGTAACGTGGTACCAATGATTAAACAAGGGATGGGCATTCGATACGCAGGATACATTAATTGATCCGCTGTTATACTCATATAAATTAACGAAATGCGAAGTTTGTGTTAAATAGAGCGAATAATTGGTATTTTCAGGATCACCGATAATGCCTTTTTCCACAATGCCATTTTCAATATCCGGATAAGATCGCGGCATTACCCAGGCAGATAAAGTGTATGCTGACAGGTCCAAAATGGAAGCATGAGGAACATTGATATAATCATCTGACCCGTCGAAATTGTAAGCATTATCTGCATTTCCATACCTGTCAGTTGTGAGAGTAACTCCCCCATTCAGTGTACCATCCAGGTTATTATCTGTCGAGTCACTGGCATTTCCAGTGAAAGGGTACCAGGCAATCAGGCTCGAGTCGAGGAGATTGTTGATCAGGATTGATATATCATCTGTAATGTTATTGGGTAAAGCAAGATCCATGCTGCCATCATTATTGAAATCTCCGGCACAATGGAACAGGGGACCATTTCCGAAATTGATATCCCAGTCTGAATCAAAAGTTCCGTCTCCTAATCCTTTTAAGAAGGTAATATCTGATGCGTACGTCCAATGTGTAATAACGAGATCATAAATACCATCATTATCGTAATCTGCTGGAACGATATAATAGGCCTGTGCTCCAACATCATAATCATTTCTTGAAGCAAAAGTACCATCGCCATTGCCCAACAAAATTGACACTAATGATCCACTTACATTACCTACAGCAAGATCGGGAATAGAATCATTGTCCAGATCTGCAACTTCTACACAGTATGCCTGCCCGGCGGTGGAATAATCAGTTTTAGAAGTAAAAGTTCCATCTCCATAGTTTAAGTACACGGAAACCACAGATTCATTTTTTGTTGTCAGTGCAAGATCTATATCACCGTCTCGGTCAAAATCAGCTCCACTGATCATATTTGGAAAATCACCGGTTACATAGTCGGTATCTTTAGTGAATGACCCATCGCCAATCCCGAAAAGGATTGTCATGAGATCTGACCCTGAATTACCGACTGCCAGATCTATTATGCCGTCTCCGTTTAAATCAATGGGGAACAGGGCCCTTGGATAATCACCAACCATAATATCTATTCTTGTCTGGAATGTGCCGTCACCATTGCCAATAAAAATGGCAATATCATTGTCTGTGCTATAATGGGTAACTGCGAGATCGAGTACGCCATCATCATTAAAATCTGCCCTGGCTAATATGGTGGGTGAATTCCCTGTTGGATATTCAACGTCGGGCTGGAAGCTTCCATCACCATTACTTATCAATACGGAAATTGTATTGGCATCCTGGTTAGCTGCAGCCAGGTCAAGGTTATTGTCATTATTAAAATCAGCAGTAATGACATGGGTCGGAGCTAACCCAACCGTGTCATCGGATAATTTTGAAAAAATGGCTTTTCCTGTCGTCGTTTCTACTGTAAAGCTGGTATTATACGCCTGTAAAAGCGAATCCCCTCCTAAACCTGTAATGCCCTGTGTCAGGGTGATCCATATCGTTTCCCCTGGTTTAAAGGGATTGGTAGGATTAAAAGTAGCTGTATTTAAGCCATTATCTACACTATATGTACCACCGTATTGTCCTGTATAACCACCCCTTACCGTGAATGTTGTGCTGTCAACCGATGCTTGATCTACGTCAATACTGAAGCTTACGCTAACATTCTCATTCTTATTTACATGACCGGCGTTTTGAGCAGGTGAAATGGAAAGAACTTCGGGTTGTATTCCCCACCCGTTTTCAAAATAGAGGGAATCAATCTCATCCTGCGAAAGCATGCGATTATAAATTCGCACGTCATCCATTGCTCCGTCTATAAAATAAATATTATCCCCGGCGGCAGTATACCCGGACCCGATCAACAGGTCGATGTCATTTTGCTGTGGGATTTCGGATCCGGTGCCATTGCTCCAACTGCCTGCCACAGGATCACCATCAATATATAACTGACTGTTACTGCCGTCACCGAAAGTATGGTTCATAACGATGTAGTGCCATCCTGTATCAAGAAATACATCATTGGTTGTGGTCCAGGGACGGTTGCCTATGTTGTTATCATCAGAAAATGTGAAATTGATCTTATTGCTACTCCTTCCCATAGCATAATTAAATGCATTATTCCCGGCTGTTGATCCACCGTAACCTTTTTGTATATAGTAAAAACTATCGCCGTTATTATTTGATCTTGCCCAGAATGCCAGACTTATACTTTCACCTGCACCAAAATCCAGGAGCATATCATCGGGGGTGTTGATGTACCCATCCGTTCCATTAAAGCTATAGGCGCTATTATCATTTCCAAAACGATCGGATGAAAGTGTAGTACCCCCAGTAATCGTACCATCAAGGTTATTCAGGGTGGCATCATTTGGATTGCCATCAAAAGGGTAATGGGCGATGAGGCTCTGGGACAAAGGATCCCAGCCATTTTCATAAAACAATGAATCAATTTCAGAAGGGGACAAAACCCGATTGTACATACGGAGATCGTCTATTATACCATCAAAATAATTTGACCCATAAACTCCAATTTCTAAGTTTTCTATCCTCAATTGCCCGGGTGATCCATAAATTTGAGCTAATCCATAATCAATATTATCAAAATACAACCTGTAATTGCTGTTTGTATCATCCCAAAGTACTGCAATTTGATGCCAGGCAGGTGTTATTTTATCAAATCCCAATTGAGTATCGGTCCAGTAATAGGAATTTGTAGTTCCTGAAGATGTATATGTAATCAATTCATTATTGAAGCTTGTTGAAGCATCACCTAAGAATATTCCAGATGGTCCTGTATTTTGGAACAAACCAGCTCCCTGGCTACTGATGGTAGTTATCTCCTGATTCAGCGAAAACCAGTATAATAAGCTACTAAATGTGGTATCAATTGATGATACTGAAATAGTCGATGTTGCCCCATCAAAACTACATGCACTGTTCGCATTCCCAAACCGGTCGGTGGTTAATGTTACTCCTCCATTTTCTGTTCCATCATACCCATTCCCGCTTTCATCATTGGCATTGCCATTGAAGGGATAATGGGCGATAAGGCCATCAGTTAATTCAGTGTCTTTAAGACAACGAATTGAATACCCGAACACTTTAAAGGTTTGTGTTGTATTTATATTGCTGTTACCACCTGGTATTACTCTTAACCATGACCAGCCTGGATCAGCTTCTGATGATGTCCACCAATAGCCATTTTCATTAATATATTGAAAAGTTCCAATTGAAAAACGCATACCTCCAGGCATAGCTGAGAATCCGTATTCATTAGTCGCACCTGAATTTGGCGATGGCCAATGGTCAGTTCCAGTTTCTTTAAGTTTATCTCCTGCAACAGACTCCCCTCCTAAAAAATCGGATAGTATCGTCCATTGGTTATCTGTTGGCACTTGCCAACCTGCCGGACATAGTTTACCTGTTTCTACAGCATACCAGTTATATAGTGCTCCATAGTCAGCGCTATAGGTAAGCTCGTCATTATTGTACCAGCAATAGGCTTCTGTGGTTAGGTTGCTCCAGGCAGTATTGTCTGTTACTGATGTAATAGCTGTTCCGTCATTGTACTGGGTAGTTTTAAGGTTTTCCCTCATCCATACCTGGTTACTAATTTTAACAGTTTCATAACTGTTTCCATCATAATCACTTACCAGTTCACCTGTACTGACAATCAGTGTATCCGATGAAATACTCACATTTCCCCAGATGTCCTTTGACTGTATGAAATATGAATATAACATCCATGGAACCGTTTCCTGATCTTCATAGATAGTGTCAGCACTGGAGGTAATTTCTACACTATCTGTAAGTGTATTATCCCTATATATATAGACTTTATCCAGATTCTCCCAGTTGGTTGAATCCCAGGTAAGGATCACCTGGCCTGATAAATTATCAACGTTAAAGGAGTCAGGTGGATAGTAGTTGGCGTAGGCCATGAAGATCTCGGAGGTTGAAAGAACACGGTTTCTTAAAGCTACTTCTGATATACTGCCGTTGAAGGTTCTGTCTTCTTTAACAGTGCCCACCATTGTTGAATGACCGATTTTGAAATCAAATGTCGTATTGACGCTGACTGATGAGAATTTTGACTTTGAATCCAATTGCCCATCAATAAATATTGCGAGTGAGTCTGAATTGAATCTTTGTGCAACTACATGATGCCAATTATTGTCAACCACCTCTTTATCACTTACTATGTAATTTGCAAATCCTAGTGAAAAATATATTTTACCAGGATCACTTGGATGATCCAGAGTGAATACATTAAGAGAATAACCAATATCAGATAAATTAAATTTTTCACAAATGACCATGGTGGTTTCAGTTGATCCAATGGTAGGTGTACCATCTGTTTTAAAGAATGCGTCAATTGAGAAATCGCCAGTACCAAAATCAAAAGAACTTGAATGAGGAACGGAGATTTCATCAGCTACTTCATCAAAGAAGAAGGCAGAATTTGAATTGCCAAATTGATCAACTGCAAGGATTGCACCAGATGGTGTCCCATCATTCCCATTTCCGCTTTCATCATTTGCATCGCCGTTGAACGGGTAGGAAGCGACAAGCCCCTGGGTGAGGGGATCCCAGTTGTTTTCCTGGAAGAGGCAAATAACTTCTGATTGATCAAGAGCTCTATTGTATATTCGTATGTCATCAATAATTCCTTTATATGGGTTTACAGATGTGGTGGCATCTGCTCCAATGGTCACATTTGATGTTCCAGGAGTTTCTGTTCCTTCTGAGGTATTATCGGTTTCATATAAAAAACCATTTATGTATACTTTCAGATCGGGAATATTTTCATCTTCAACCATGACAACATGATACCAGCTATTTTCTTTAATTGGTATGGGATCGGTTTCAAGGTATTCATTAGCATCATTTCCGTTTCTAGCAGAGCATATCAAACTACTCCCGCTTGTGACGATCCTGATCCCATTTCCTAATGTTGAAGCATAATCATTATCCAGAATTACTTGATATATATCCAGTATATCAGTATTAAACCATAAAGAAATGGATTTCGTACCGGTGTTAATAAAACCACTCGGCATTGTTAATTTATCATCAAATCCATCGAAATAATATGCACTATCCGTTTTCCCAAAGCGGTCAGTTGTCAGTGTTATCCCACCATATTCAGTTCCATCATATCCATACCCGCTTTCATCATTGGCATTACCGTTAAAAGGATAATCGGCGATGAGCCCTTGTTCGAGCGGATCCCAGCCGGTTTCGTGGAAAATTAAGTCAACTTCATTGCTGGTTAAGGCTCGATTATAAATTCTTACATCATCTATATCACCATGAAAGTAAGATTCAGATTGTCCTGATGTTCTTTGTTTTCTTCCAATGGTTAGTCTGCGATCTGCCTCTTTGTCAGCAAGAGTTCCAGATCCACCAGTATTACTACTTCTTAGTATTGCATCAACATAAAACGAGACAGTATTATTAGCATTATCACGAACAAATGTTAGGTGATGCCATTGATTATCAATTGGAATATTTGTTGGATCTGTAGTGCCGTTTGTTCCATCCACATAAGCACCTCCATAAATAGTATTTGTGCCTGCCGCACATATCAGATATTGATTATACACAGATCCTCCATAATTGATTACCCGATTATCATTTGAAATAGTTATTGGTTTGATCCAGACACTTAGCGTAAAATCCTGATTGTCAAAATCAAAAATTGTGTTTGAGGGAAGAATTATATAACCGCTGGATCCATCAAAACTATATGCACTAGCTGCAGTTCCAAAGCGGTCAGTTGTCAAAGTCACTCCGCCATTCTCCGTCCCATCATATCCATTTCCACTCTCATCATTGGCATTGCCATTGAAGGGATAATAAGCGATTGGAGCCTGGGCAAAGGAGAAGTTGGAGCCCAGTAGTATAATTAGTGTTAATATCGTCTGAAGCAGTTTCTGCATTACTAAACCTCTTTTCGATTTGCGATGTACGATACTAGATAGGCGATATGCGAAGTTTTTGTGTAGCAGAAACCTACAGGTCGCAAATCATCACTCG
>JBHOSY010000048.1:0-24450 GCA_042584165.1 Bacteroidota bacterium
CCGGATAACCCAGCTGTAATCTGAAAACCAGGGACATTAATCCGCCAAGGATCGCCCAGAAAATACCGGTGATCAGGAATTGCTTGGCTATGGTCTTATGATCAGTGGAGAATACGTATTTTGTTAGAAAATTCGGCTGATGATCATGACCGTGTTCCTCCTCATGAACATCAGCTATCATGGTTGTTGACATATTGGTTATTTACTTTAATGCTTTTTAGGTTAATTATTTAACAATTCCGGTTTTCAGCAGTGCCAATTCCCTAAGTCTTTCAGGCACCTGGGTCAGGTAATCCGGATTCCTGGATAGCCACGATTCCTGTTCAGTTTTCCATTTTTCATAATCTTCAGGTTCATCAACTACGACTAACATTCGCATGGAGAAGTGTCCTTTCCCACATACTTCCGCACAGGCAATCTCGTAGTTAAATTCAGGATCTCCGGTTTCAACTCTCATATCTGTTGTACTTTTCGTCGGAACAAACCAGAAACTTGTAGGCATGCCCGGGACAGCATCCATTTTTAATCTGAAATGAGGTGCATATACACTGTGTAGAACATCCCTTGCTCTTATCTTTAACAGGACCGGCTTCCCCTTTGGAATATGAATCTCCCGCGGAGAGAAATCATCAAAACAGGCTCTGTCCCTGAGATCCATTCCAAATTGGTTTACGGCATCTATCAGTTTATAATTATATCTTCCCAAAACTCCATCACTCCCCGGGTACCGGCACTTCCAGGCAAACTGGTATCCCATCAATTCAAGAACCTCCGCATCTTCAGGGGGATCAGCCATCACCTTATTCCATACCTTGAGACCTGTAAAAACCAGGATAGACAGTACAACCGCCGGGACGATAGTCCAGATCATTTCCAGTTTATTATTATCCGGATAAAAGAAGGCCGCCTTGCCTTCCTGATAACGATATCTAAATGAGAAATAAAATAGTAATATCTGGGTTATGAAGAATACAGTAAGTGTAACAGCCATTGTCACCCAGAACAGATTGTCAGTGAGGACACCATGTTCGGAAGCAATGGGGATCTGGTATTTGTCAAAATTTACAATGGAATACCAGAGGAAGTAAACCAGGGAAATAATCATGAACAGCAATAATAATACACTGTTCACCCTATTGCTCTGGGTTACCTGTTTACGATAGTTACCCCTTACAATGTCAATCAGATTCTGCACCCTGAACAACATGGCCAGGATCGCCAGAAACAATATTATACCTATGAATATGACTGTTCCAATCATAAAATTGAATTAAATAAAACCTTAAAAATATGAATTATCTCAGAATATTATGTATGATGATGCAAACTTTCTTGCATCATGGGGTGATTCCTGGCTACAAGAACTGTCTTCGAAAGGGCTCTGAGAATGACCCATAAAAAGGCAGCTGCGAACACCAGAAATGTCCCAATCTCAAGGAAACCAAATCCTCCATTTTCAGACAAGGTTCCCGGAGTTATCATCAGATAGAAATCAATCCAGTGCCCAAAAAGGAGCACTGCAATAACAATCTTCAGGAAAACCCCGTGCCTCTTGGAGTCTCTGGTCATTAAAACCAAAAATGGGAAGGCAAAATTTAAAATTATATTGAGGTAAAAAACTGGGGCATATTGACCGCTGCTTAAGCGCTCAATAAAATATATAGTTTCTTCAGGAATATTAGCATAGTGAATCAACAGGAACTGTGAAAACCAGATGTATGTCCAGAAAATACTGAATGCGAAAATGTATTTTCCAAGATCGTGTAAATGCTCCTGGGTTACCTGTGGCAGGTAGCCGGCATCTCGAAGGAAAATAACCAATAGTGTAATTCCGGATAATCCGATAACAAACCAACTGGAAAATATATACCAGCCGAATATGGTACTATACCAGTGCGTATCGATCGACATAACCCAGTCCCACGAAGCAATAGCTGATGAAAGTCCAAAAAAGACAATAAATGCTGCTGAATAGGTGATTAACTTCTTCCAGTGCTTTTTCTCTCCATCAATGTCTTCAGCAAAATGTTCTTTCTTCATGAGAAAGAAGAAAAGAATCCAGATGATAAAGAAAACAGCCATTCTGATTAAATAGAATGGTATATTGAGAAATTCTTTCTTTCCATCGATTATGGCATCATAATGTGGATTTGGTGTTCCATCGGATAGTGTTTTCTCGTACAGGGAATGATCCAGCCAATGAAAGATATGGAAATGATCTGCAGTAAAATTCGTAATGAAAAACAATACCACGGTTAAAAGAAAGGCTGGGATCAGCCAGTTCCCAAATGAGAATGGAATCCGGATAAAAACAGCCGACCATCCGGCCTGAGCAGCATACTGTATAGCGAAAAAGAAAACGCCAATAATAGCCATACCTACAAAATACACGTTGTCGATCCAGAGATTTACATACAACCTCTGTATCCAGTGAAATCCATGTCCTCCGGCATGACTGCCTTCGGCTTCATGACCATGACCTCCTAATGCAAGAATAGCAATACCAAGTGCCATGAGAACCAGTCCTACAACACCAAGGATGATTACATTCTTTTTAACAGCAGGAGTAAATTCAAATTTCTCTTTCGTCATGATATATTATCGAAATTCTTTTCTTTCTTATTGGTTTTGAAGTGTCTGAACATAACGGACAATCTTCCATCGATCGCCAATCCTTACCTGTGAACCATGTGAGCCCATTCTCCCCTTTCCATGAGTTATTACATGAAAGATGTGTCCTTCAGGAAGGTCTTTAACCCTTCCAACATTGTATGCCGGTACACCTTTCAGAACCACACCTACCAATCCATCGCCCTGCCCTGTTTCACCATGACATGTTATGCAATAAATGCTAAACAGCTCTTTTCCATCAGTCACAATTGATGCCGTTGAGTCCAGTGGATTTTTTACATATTTTGCTGCATAATTTATGCTATCCTTATGAATCCGGTAAGGAAGGAATCCATCAGCAGTCCTTTTTACTGTATTCTCAACAGGTTCCATCATATTCATTTCAAATGGATTATTCGGATTAGAGCTATAATATTCCCCATAAGGGTCATCATCTGAATTTACCCAATTTCCGGCATCAGGGTCTTTGATCTGCTTCAGGGGTTCATAGGCTACAGAATGATACATGTTGGGAGCAAATTCTGTTCCCGGATTATCATTCCTGGCTCTGCATGAAACCAAAACAGCTGCTATGATCGCTAAAATCAGATATTTCAAACCTGAACTCATTTATCTATAATTTCCTATTCAAAAGTTATTTCATTTACCTCTTCAGCACCGCCTGATGTCAATACTTCTTTAATTTTAACCTCATTACCATTGTTGGCCTCCAAATCAATCGCAATCACATGTTTGTCATCTGTAATCCTGAGATCAAATATTCTTGGTTTTTTATAAGGTTTAAGATTACTTGCCAGCATAAATACCCCAACCATTCCCAATGCAGAGATCAATACTGTCAGTTCAAAAGTAACCGGGATAAATGGAGGAAGGGAAGCGAAATCCTTACCTCCTATGATCATGGGCCAGTCTATTCCCATCATCCAGAATTGCATTACTAAAGCGATCAGTAATCCAAGTGTCCCAAATAGAAAGGCTACTCTTGGAAGTCTTGATCTCTTATAGCCCAGTACATCATCAATCCCATGAATTGGGAATGGTGAATATACTTCGTGGATCTTGATATTATTCTCTCGAAGTAACTTAGCGGCACTGAGTGCAATCTCGTCATCATTGAAAACCCCGGTAATAAAATTATTATTTGAAGCCATCTTATTTCAATGCTTTTACTTTTGAACCAGTAGATTTTACAATACTCTTAACTTCCGCTATATTGATTATCGGGAAGTACTTGGCAAACAACAGGAAACATGTAAAGAAGAATCCTATTGTTAACAGGAATGTGCCAACATCATAAAATGTCGGATAGAACATCGCCCAGCTCGAAGGAAGATAATCCCGGTGAAGCGAAGTAACTATTATCACAAATCGCTCAAACCACATACCAATATTCACTACAATGCTTAATATAAATGATACGACAATACTGGTTCGTAATTTTTTGAACCAGAACAGTTGCGGGGAGACTACATTGCAGGTCATCATGGTCCAGTAAGCCCACGCATATGGTCCGGTAGCCCGGTTTAAAAAGGCGTATTGTTCAGCCTGTACCCCGGAATACCATGAAATAAAGAGCTCTGTGAGGTAGGCTATTCCAACAATAGATCCAGTCACCAGGATGATTGTGTTCATCATCTCTATATGGTACACAGTGATGTAATCCTTTAAATTAAGAACCTGCCGGGAAATCAGCATGAGTGTCATTACCATCGCAAATCCTGAGAATATAGCTCCCGCCACAAAATATGGAGGGAATATGGTGGTATGCCAGCCTGGGATTACTGATGTAGCAAAGTCCATGGATACGATTGTATGAACCGACAGAACAAGTGGCGTTGCAAGACCTGCCAGTATCAATGATACGGATTCATACCTTGACCAGTCTTTTGCAGCACCCGTCCAGCCAAAACTTAATGCGCTATAAGCGATTTTAGATATTTTGCTGGTCGCTCTATCTCGAATAGTAGCAAAATCAGGTATCAACCCAATATACCAGAATACAAGGGAAACGATAAAGTAAGTTGATATGGCAAATACATCCCAAAGCAAAGGCGAATTGAAATTCACCCAAAGTGATCCAAAAGTATTAGGGAGTGGAAGCGCCCAGTAAAAACCCAGCCATAGACGTCCCATATGAATCCCCGGATATGTTAAAGCACAAATAACTGCAAAAATTGTCATGGCTTCAGCCGCCCTGTTGATAGACATTCGCCATTTCTGCCTGAACAAAAGCAGGATGGCAGAAATAAGTGTTCCGGCATGACCAATACCAACCCACCAGACGAAATTCGTGATATCCCATGCCCAATCCACTGTCTTGTTCAATCCCCAGACTCCGATACCTTCCCATAGTAACATGGCAAGGGCATATAGTCCTACAGCAAGCACTGTCGCCGAAGCAGCAAATGCCATCATCCATGAACGGGATGGTCTTTCTTCCACCTGCTTGCATATATCCCGGGTCACGTCTGAAACGGTCTTACCCCCTGTTACCAGGGGAGGTCTTACCGACGAAACAACTTCCATAGTCAACTATTAAGCTTTTGAGTCTTGTTTATCTTTATTTCTAATCTTCGTCAAGTAGAATACATTGGGTTTTACACCAATTGCTTCCAATACATGATAGGCTCTTTCTTCCCCTACCGTCTTTTCTCCATCAGAATCTTCTAAACGCAATAACTTTGAAATCCGGCTTTCAGTATCCAGCATATCGCCAAATACGATGGCATCAGCAGGACATGCCGATTCACAAGCAGTTGAAACTTCACCATCTTTAATCCTCCGGCCTTCTTTCTTGGCTTCCAGTTTTCCTGCCTGTATTCTCTGGATACATAATGAACACTTCTCAATTACACCCCGTGACCTTACCGTCACATCCGGATTCAGAACCATCTTGCCCAGATCATTGCTCATAGCAAGGTTGGTTTCAAAGTCATTGTTATCGTGATACTTGAACCAATTAAATCTTCTTACCTTATAAGGGCAGTTGTTTGCACAATACCGGGTTCCAATACACCTGTTATAGGTCATCTGGTTAAGTCCTTCAGTGCTGTGCGTTGTAGCAGCAACAGGACAAACTGTTTCACAAGGTGCATTATTACAGTGCTGACACATAATTGGCTGAAAAATCACTTCAGGATTTTCCGAAGCCACTTCAAGACCGGTAAGGTCCTTCACGGGAGCATCTGAACTGAAATAACGGTCGATCCTGATCCAGTGCATTTCTCTGCGGTTAAGAACTTCCTGCTTCCCGACAATTGGTACATTATTTTCAACCTGGCAGGAAATTGTACAGGCAGCACATCCTGTACAGGAATTCAGGTCTATAACCATACCCCAATGATGATTGGGATAATTATGCCCTTTCCAGAGAGAAATACTATATGGCCTTACTTTACCATCAACACTCCCATCTCCAATTTTTTCATCCAGAACATCCGAAGTCGCAATCATTGGAATCTCACGCCCGGCCCAGGGGTCCTTCTTGTATTCATCAAGTACAGATTCCTGGATGACGCTATGCCGGGCCATATAGGTATGGTGGGTTTGTGTATGTGCCACCCTGTATGATTTATGATCTGTAGTAACAGATATATCTTCATTAACGCTAAGTTGCCAATGCCCATTGTTGCTACTCAATAATGGGAAGGCATTTGTGCCTTTATGATCACCTACTTTACCGGCATTTCTTCTTCCATAGCCCAATGCCAATCCAACTGTACCTATCGCCTGCCCGGGCATAACAAGAGCCGGTATCTCAACAATTTCTCCACCAATTGATAAATTGACCATGAAGGTATTTCCTTCATAAACTGAAATACCTAATTCCCGAGCCATTGACTGTGAGATTGTCAAATAGTTCTCCCAGCAGGCCTTTGTAATCGGATCCGGTAGTTCCTGTAACCATGGATTATTTGCCTGGGTCCCATCACCTAGGGCCGGAGTACTGTATAAAACGAGCTCCAATCCATCCGAACTGGCCTTATAATTAACCTTTAATCCTTCTGCTGCTGTATTTAAGTTCCCAATAAACTGAATCTCTTCATAATCCAATCCGCCCAATTCATAAATTCCATCGTGCAGGCATTTGTCCCAGAATGCCTGAAAGTCCAATGTTTCGGACTGGTTGTTATAAAATGAAGACTTCCAATTATTCTTAAGATAATCGAAGTATGATATATCAGTTGTGCCACTCCATCTCATTAAAGATTCCTGGACCTGCCTGGTATCAAATAATGGTGATATCGCAGGTTGGGCAAGACTGAAATGTCCTTTTACCGGTTCCGCATCATTCCATGACTCGAGAAAATGGCTATCAGGAGCTACATAAGTTACCCGAGAAGTAGTCTCATCCATCCTGTCTGAAGTGGACAGGGTAAAACCTGCATTTTCAAGTGCACTTTCAATTTCAGCCCCACGTGGATGGTTATAAACCGGGTTTGCATTATAAAATATGACTGCATCAACCTTTCCGGCAGATAACTCATCTATAAAATTATTCATTGCCTTGTCATCCCCCTGCCTGTAATTGACAGGTGTATTGAAGTCGATGGTATTACCGTAATTGTTAAGCAGATAATTAATAGCATTTATTATGGTCTGTACATCCGGATCATTCGATCCACTAATAACGAGTGATTTGCCCCGATTCTTCCAGAGGTTATCAGCAGCTCTTTCCAGATATTTCACATCTCCGATCTGAGGGATATCAATCTTCTGTTCACCAGTATATCCGGCGATTGAATTGAAAAGCTGTCCAACAATAATTCCTTCCTGGGAAGGTTTAATGGGTATTCTGTAATCAGCATTTGCTCCTGTCAGACTCAGGTTCGACTCGTAATGATAGTGTCGTGACATCTCAGGATTGTTCTTACTGATCTTTCTGGTTATTGCGTATTGTTTGGTCTGCGTAATTGGATTCAGCCATGTGCCAAGGAAATCAGCCGAAAATCCAACGATGATTTTTGCCTTATCAAAGTGATATGAAGGTATCATCCTTTTCCCAAATGATCTGGCATTGCTCTCCATGATGGCAGCTGATGAGACCGGATCATAAACCACATGTTTCGTAGTAGGATATTTGGTTATGAAATCTCCGATTATTTTCCTCGTAGTTGGGCTGAGAATTGTATTACTTACAATTCTTATTTCCCCTCCCTGCGTGGTAATAGCCTGTAATTTGTCATTAACTTCCTGATCAAGTGCAGGCCATTCTGAAACCTGTTTGTTGATCATTGGCCCCGGGATCCTCTCTTTATCGTAAAGAGAAAGAACAGATGCTTCCACCTGCGCTGTGGTACCTCCTTTTGTGATTGATGACAGCGTATTCCCTTCAATCTTTATGGGTCTTCCTTCACGCGTCTTTACAACTATACTGCAATAATCACCACCCATGGCATAGGTGGAAGCATAATAATTAGCAATTCCCGGATTAATATCAACTGGTTTGTTCAGATAGGGTATTGCTTTCCTCACTGGAGCCTCACAGGCCGCCATGGAAGCTGCTGCAACACTGAATCCCATCATTTTAAGGAAATCCCTTCTTGAACTTCCACTATTCTCCAACTCCTTCTCAGTAGGCAGTTCCTCCGGGAATTCTTTACTTATCCGCTCAATAAATTCAGAATTATTGGTAAGTTGTTCAATCCCGTTCCAGTACTGTTTCTTATTTTCTTTCATTTATGCTTCAATCAACAAGCAAACTTCATATTAATAATGACATTTAGAGCATTCCAGACCACCAATATCTTCCACCATCATGGGTTTATTACTGGTCCCTTCATGCAATGCAACCAATTGATCGTAATATGCATTATCAGCTTTAATCTCTGTTGTCCGATGACAATCAATACACCAGCCCATCGTGAGATCGGCAAATTGGCTTACTACCTCCATTTCCTCAACCACTCCATGGCAGTCCTGACATTCCACGCCACCTACATTATAGTGCTGAGCATGGCTGAAGAAAGCCAGATCAGGCAGGTTATGTACACGTACCCACTCTATAGGGGTTCCGGTTTCCACTGCATCATAAATCTTCATTATTTCCTCGGAAATCTCATCGCTGTCGGTGACCTTGATGATGCCAGAATGACAGTTCATACAGATATTTGCTGAAGGAATATTCGCATTTTTACTGTCAGCAACACCAGTATGACAATATTGACATTCAATCGCAAAATCTCCAGCATGAACCTTGTGAGAATATACAATCGGTTGTGTAGGTGCATAACCCTGCTGTACACCCACCAGGTATAAACTGTCTATGATGGTTTTGGTAAAGATTGCCAGAAACAAGAATGTGACTCCCGCCACAAATGCCGGACTCCTCATCATCGCTTTAACATCAAATCGATATGCCAGCACCTCTGCTTCTGCCTCTGTAAGTCCTTCTTTTTGCTTCAGGTATTTAGTTAGTGTGGTCAATAACAACAGGAGAACTGTAAAAAGCAGGATTAGAATGATAACCAATCCTACCAGGATGACCACAAGGTATTTCTGGGATAACAGGGTTGATGTAACTTCGGAAGAAATTTCTCCACCATCCGCAGCAATGGCAACTTCAAGTTGAGGAGGATTCAGTGTTTCATATTTAATAAAAGCGAGAATAGAAAGGATTTCTTCATCTGAAAAATCAAATGATGTCATCTCTGTCTTATTATACTGGTTGTATATTCCGACAGCATATTCATCCCCACTTTGAATAACCTGTTGTGAATTTCTGACGAATGATGAAATCCACTCAAAACTCAATCTCTCATATACACCTGCAAGAGGTGGTCCTATAATAACATCCTGCAAAGAATGGCAAACAGCACAATTATTTTTGAATAAAGTCTGACCTGCATCAATAATCACCTGATCAACAGGAATGCCATCCTCCGGTGCAACCGTCCCTGCTATAGCAACCGTATCCTGGGTTGTTTTCGCCTGAAGACTATCGGAAAACACCAGGATAATAAAGCATATGATGATCAGCGAAAGCTTAAACATACGATTAAGGATGTCCTTGCTTTTAAAATATTGATCTGACGGCATACTTATTTAATAGGAATCTAATACTTATTTCAATAACTGAAATGACCAGAGATCATTTCAAATTGTGGGATCGCTATCCAAGAAAATTTCAAGTTATCCACAAAAATGTTTGATTCGATGTTATTTTCTAATAATTGTTCGCTAATTATATTCCGGAACATAATAATTTAGAATGATTTTAAATAAGCGAACACTTAAACTTGTGCGAATATAAAGTTTTGAACCAGATTAACTTAATCCGAGATCATAAAATAACTAAAATTACATGATAACGCAGGGCAGATAATAAAATGATTCAGGATGAAGTACATCAATTCAATTGGAAGTCACCGGGAAAACATTTAATGTTTATTTTTGTGTTCATTCATAGAATTAATTAACCCTAAAATAAAGTTATTCATGGCTTTTGATATTAAAATGATTAAAGCTGCATATGCCCAAATGGGTGAACGCATAGATGCAGCACGAAAACTTACCGGTAAACCATTAACCCTTGCAGAAAAGATTCTTTATTCACATCTGTTCCAGGGATCTCCTTCTGAAGTTTTTACAAGAGGAAAATCCTACGTGGATTTTGCGCCTGACCGCGTCGCGATGCAGGATGCAACAGCTCAAATGGCATTACTGCAATTTATGCAAGCAGGTAAAAAGCGAACTGCAGTTCCTTCCACGGTACACTGTGATCACCTTATTCTTGCCAAAACAGGTGCCAGTGACGACTTGAAGAATTCCATAAATCTCTCCAGCGAAGTATTTAATTTCCTTGAATCTGTAAGCATGAAATATGGTATAGGATTCTGGAAACCTGGTGCAGGAATAATCCACCAGGTAGTTTTGGAAAATTATGCGTTCCCTGGTGGAATGATGATAGGCACGGATTCCCATACGGTTAACGCCGGCGGATTGGGGATGGTGGCCATTGGGGTTGGAGGTGCTGATGCGGTTGACGTCATGTCAGGAATGGCCTGGGAACTACGCTTCCCAAAACTTATCGGAATAAAGCTCACCGGGAAATTGAATGGATGGACTGCTCCCAAGGATGTGATATTAAAAGTAGCAGGTATCCTGACAGTGAAAGGCGGTACCGGAGCCATCATTGAATATTTTGGAGAAGGTGCTGAGAACATGTCATGTACTGGCAAAGGGACTATCTGTAATATGGGTGCAGAAGTCGGGGCTACAACTTCTACTTTTGGTTACGATGAATCCATGGAAAGATACCTGAGAGGAACCGGACGTGATGATGTTGCTAATGAAGCAAATAAGATCAAAGAACACCTGACCGCCGATCCGGAAGTATACAAAGATCCAGAAAAATACTTTGACCAGGTGATTGAGATCAATCTTTCAGAATTGGAACCTCATATTAATGGACCTTTCACTCCGGATCGTGCCACTCCGATTTCAAAAATGAAAGATGAAGCTGAAAAGAATGGCTGGCCTACGAAAGTAGAAGTAGGCTTGATTGGATCCTGTACTAACTCATCGTATGAAGATATTTCAAGAGCTGCATCACTGGCAGAACAGGCGGTTAATAAAAACCTGAAGACGAAGGCCAAGTTCACAATAACCCCGGGATCAGAACAGGTACGGTATACCATCGAACGTGATGGTTTCATAGATACTTTCAACAAGATTGGTGCCAGCGTATTTGCCAACGCCTGCGGTCCCTGTATTGGTCAATGGGACCGACCTGGTGCTGATAAAGGTGAAAAGAATACAATCGTCCACTCATTTAATAGAAATTTTGCCAAACGAGCTGATGGTAATCCAAATACACATGCTTTCGTGGCCTCACCAGAATTGGTGACTGCACTTGCAATTGCTGGAGATCTTACATTCAATCCGGTAACTGACAAGCTGGTCAATGAAAACGGACAGGAGGTGATGCTCAATGAACCAAGTGGCTTTGAACTCCCGTCAAAAGGATTTGCTGTGGAAGATAATGGCTACCAGGGACCTGCTGAGGATGGAAGTAATGTGGAAGTAAATGTGAGTACGGAATCAAAAAGGCTACAATTACTTACTCCCTTCGAACCATGGAATGGGGAAAATATCAGCGGAATGAAAGTACTGGTAAAAGCGAAAGGAAAATGCACAACTGATCATATCTCCATGGCAGGACCATGGCTCAGATTCAGGGGACATCTTGATAATATCGCAGATAATACCCTGACGGGAGCTGTGAACGCATTCAACGAAGAAACCAACATGGTAAAAAACCAACTCAGTGGTAAATATGGTCCTGTTCCTTCAACTCAACGGGAATATAAGCAAGCCGGTATCCCAACAATTGTGGTTGGAGATCATAATTATGGTGAAGGTTCATCACGTGAACATGCAGCCATGCAACCCCGGCATTTGGGAGTAAAAGCAGTATTGGTGAAATCATTTGCTAGAATCCATGAAACGAATCTTAAAAAGCAGGGTATGCTGGCGCTGACATTTGTCAATGAGCCTGACTATGAAAAGATTAAGGAAGATGACACCATTGATATAATTGATCTGGTTGAATTTGCCCCTGAAAAACCGTTAACCCTGGTTATTAAACATGCAGATGGGACCAGTGATAGTATTAAAGTTAACCACACGTATAATATAGCTCAGATCGAATGGTTCAAAGCCGGTTCCGCACTGAACCTGATCAGGCAGAAAGAGGGAATTTAAGCTTCAGATAAACTTTGTGAATTCTCAGTGCCATTGTATCATTGTTGCGAAAATGTGAAGTCACACTGGTTCCGGAATACCAGGTTTTCACCACTGAGAGACCTGAAAAATTGCCAATGTGTTTTTGGGATTTTTATGATTATTTTCCAGACCCAAAAACTGGATCAATAAACAATTTATAATGATATTTACCGGGATATGTCCGGCTATTGGGCCTTACCTTAATCGGAGTGCCCCCTACCCCTGTAACCTTATAATCAATCTTCAGTGTAGGATTCATAGCGCGTATCAGTTGAAATGGATACCATGATTCTTCGAGATTTTCATAAGGATCAACAGAGATATCCAACATTTGTTCTCCGGAAATCTTAATCCCATTTCCTGATGAAGTTGTAATTGTAAACCACCTGACATCTGTCCTGTTATCAAATGCCTGAGGTATAATATATGGAGAATTGATATCAGAAATTTCAGCGTTCCAAATCCCAATCTTGGCTCCTGTTTTTCTATCCGGATAGGTCTCAAAGGGTCCGGGTCCATACCATGTAAGATCCGTCATTCTTTTTGAAAGTGAAATATCCCATCCATAGCGCTGGATAAAATCAAGATGGAAGTCTTCAGCTACATAATTATCTGGTCTTGTGATATCTGCTATCAAGGAATGATTTAATACCATGAGACCATTCCCAAACACACTGAAAGTATAGTCATGGAGAACAACAAGTTGTGGATGGCTCCAGGAACGGGATTCGGCAGTAAAGCTAATATGAAATATTGATGAAGATTCTTTTTTGATATCGTATGAAATCATGCGGTTGAACATACTGTCCAAACCATATTTATACCAGTAAGTTACTTCGCTTACTCCCCAGCTTGATAATTCATTCATTATAGGTTTTCGCCAGATGCTGAACTCAGGTTTTTTATTGAATAATTGCTCACCATGTATTGATACAGAAGAAAGGTTCCCTTCCGTAAGGCTGAAAGAATATGTAAAATCATTTCCTGATATATCAATTTGATCATTTGATTCTGTTATGCTAAAAGGCTGTCCCGGATCCCTTTTGTCACGGTCCATTGTCTTTTCGGGTTCGGATATCACGATATCTCGAAAACATATTTCATGACCTTCTGGAGCCCAGATACAGTCCAATTTACTTTTACACAAAAATCTGATTATATATTCACTATCTCCCTTAAAATCTTCGGAACTGTATGGAACGGTGATTATTTCCTTTTGCAGTGGCCTGGTTTCAAGGGGAAGATGTCCATGTTGAATGGTTACACCATCTCTCATTAAAATCCACTCTACCCTGATCTCATCAAGATTCGTAAAATGATACCGGTTGGCAACTTCAAATTTCTTTTCCTTGCGATCTTTTACAGAAAAATAAACAGGACCCTGGCTCTGTTTCATTTGCCATGCTTCAGGTTGTGGAACTCTGTCAGCAGATACTACACCATCCATCGTACCCGAACTCTGTGGCGTTGCTCCATATGAAAGAAATTTACCCTTATTTTCGAATTCATTAAAATCCAACCAGAGAATTGATTTTCCCTTATCATTTTTTTCCGTTATCAAATTTTCCGTTTCACCGATATCCAAAGCCATTGGAAAAATCCTTACTTCATCAATCGCGGAATTAGAAATAAATCCACCGACATTCTCATGGTTATTTTTATGGTTTCTACCAATACAAACCGGATTTATTGATCTGCCAATTTTGCCACTTGCATGACCCTGGGCCATCAATTCTCCATCAATAAACAAGCTTAAATACTCTCCATTATAAACTCCGGCAATATGGTGCCAGTTGAAATTCCAATCCTGTGGGACAAAGGCTTTTATTTCATGCCTGATATCAGTCCAAACAACAAACGATAAAGAATCTGGATGATATTGAGTTAATTCAAAAACCTCACTTTTTGTTATTACTGAATTAATATTGAAGTATGACCTTGGATATACCCATGTTTCGATTGTCAATTCGTTTCCAATATTATTAAATACATGGTGGTTATAAATCTCCACAAAATCATCCAATCCACTGAATGCCAATCCCAATCCATCAACTCCTTCAATTTTATCCGGGGTCCCCATTACGACTGATTGATGGTGATAGGGCGAATGATCAGTTATCTCAATCTGATCAAATAGCAGCCCCTGATTCACCCAGTCCCATATATACCCACCTTGAAGAGATCTCTCACTGTATATAATATTCCAGTAATCATCAAAATGCCCAAGTGCATTTCCCATAGCATGACTATATTCTCCCATAATCACGGGACGGTCTGAAGTTCTTCCAACCATCCGGAGTTCCTCCAGTTCAGGATATCTGATCCCATTAATATCTGCATAGGGTGCATCACCATTAGGCACGTTTCCCTGATGGTATACTATTGCTTCAGGGTCCTGTTTCTTTACATATTCAGCCATTTTATGATGGACAGGAGCATAACCGCATTCATTACCTGTACTCCAGATTATTACACTTGGGTGATTCTTATCCCGGTGATAGTATCGGCTCATCCGGTCAAGAAAAGCTGGTTCCCATCCCGGTAATCCTGCCAGAAAATTTTCGCCTTCATGACATTCTGCATTTACTTCATTACATATATAAAGTCCGTATTCATCAACCAAATCGTAGAACATTGGATCATTAGGATAGTGAGAGGTTCTGATTGCATTTACATTCAGTTCCTTCATCAATTTCAAATCCTGCATTATACGTTCTTCTGTCATGGTCCTGCCTAATTCAGGATCATGTTCGTGGCGGTTAACTCCTTTCGTGATTACAGCTACTCCATTTACTAATAACTGGGCATTGCGGATCTCGATCTCGCGAAATCCAAGTTTCTCTTCTACTATTTCCACTGGTTCACCTTTGCTATTTTTCAGGGTAAACAATACCTGATATAAATGTGGGTTTTCAGCACTCCATTTTAAGGGATCCTTAACGTTCAGGCTTATTTCTGTCTTGATTGAACCATATGCCGGAATACTATTTAACCGAATATCTTTTTTCTGAACAAATTCTTTGTTGGAATTAAATAATTGAATTTCAAGTTTCTGATTTTCAAGAGAGGTATTGTTTTCGTTTTTTATTTCAATGACAGATTTCAGTTCGGCATCCTTATAATTCTCATCAAGATCCGTTTTAATCGCCAGGTCTCTGATATGTATTTTTGGGACTGAATATAGAAAAACGCTCCTGTATATTCCACTGAAACGCCACATATCCTGATCTTCAAGATATGTGCCATCAGACCATCTAACCGCTTTAACTGCAATTCTATTTTCTCCGTCTTTCAAGTATTTCGTTATATCCCATTCTCCTGAAGACATACTTCCTTTATCAAATCCAACATAGTCGCCATTAATCCAAATCCAGTAAGCAGATTTTACTCCCTCAAAATGAATAAGGATTTTCCGGCCATTCCAATCCTCCGGAATCGAAAATGATCGGATATATAATCCTGTTGGATTTAAGTGATCTGGTACCTTCGGAGGATCATAAGGATTAAATTCTAGTGGGATATTTCGATATATCTTATGTCCATATCCCTGCATCTGCCAGGTACCGGGAACCAATATCTCGTCCCAGCTATTGGTTGAGAAATCAACGTTATAAAACTCTTCGGGTGAATCCTGTGGTGTTTTATACCACCTAAATTTCCATTTCCCATTCAACGATTTAAAATACGGGGACCTGTCCCGGTTAGAAGTGAGTGCCTCCTTCTTCATGTTAAATGGGTATAAAGGCACATGAGGCAGTTCCTGGTTTTCACTAAAAAAAGCCGGATTCTCAAGGAAATGCTTCAAATCATAATTGTCATTTGATTGAGCAAATAAAAGACTGGACGCCCCAAGAAAATAGGTTACAAGAAAAAATCTTAAAATTATCATCATAAAAACATCTCTGTGATAGCTAATATACAATTTCCATGTAATAATCTTTGCAATTATATTGCAGGTCAATTCATTGAAAGGACAATATGAATAAAGATGATCTGATAACTGAGCCAGCAATCCTCTTATATTTTACAAGTCCGGATTGTAATGTATGTAAATCCCTGAAGCCAAAAGTGAGAGAGCTGGTTGAAGAGAAATTTCCGTTAATGGAAATGAAGGAGATCAATATTCAGGATCATCCGGAAACAGCAGCAGAGTTCGGGATATTTACCATCCCAGTCATCCTTGTTTATTTTGAGGGCAAAGAATATCTCAGGAAGGCCAGAAATGTTGGTATATATGAGCTTGAGAAGGAACTTTCCCGTCCATATTCCCTTTTTTTCTGAAAAAATGAAGAATATTGCAGATTGTTTTTGTTCAATAAAGATGATTCAATAGTATTTTAAACGTATAAAAAATGAAAGATTTCATTACTCCTAAACGCTCAATCACTGAAGAAACAGAAAAAATGCTTAATGCCCAAATCAGTATGGAAGCTCAGGCATCTGCTTATTATCTGTCGATGGCATCATGGTGTGAAACCATGGGTCATGTAAATTCTGCAAACTTCCTTTACAATCATTCGGAAGAGGAACGACAGCATATGCTAAAACTTTTCAGATATACAAACGATGCAGGCGGTCATGCACTTCAACCGGAAACAACTATAATCAAGCATGAATTCACTTCTCTTAGAGAGGTTTTTGAGATCATTCTTGAACATGAAATAAAAGTCACGAAATCCATTAATAATATTGCTGACCATTGTCTCAGCAGCAAGGATTTTGCTACATTCAACTTTATTCAGTGGTATGTTGCAGAACAACGAGAAGAGGAAATGATGTCAAGAAGGTGCCTTGAATTGTTCGATATCATTGGGGAAGAAGGTATTGGTCTTTATACAATAGATCAGGAAATTGGAAAACTCGAGCAAACTGCCCATGGCGGAGAAGAATCTGCCCAGTAATTTAATGATAAAAACTATATTACTAAATCCTTGGGGGCCATTAATATGCCCATTTGCAAATAACTCGGATGGATTTTATTATAAAAGAACACAAATATTTACAAGCACATAATCAGAGTAAATAATTCCCGGGGAAGGATTTAATGTTTTCAGATATTGCATTGTGGTGGATCAATTGATCTATGTATCAGGATATGGAAAACATAGAGTAGTGGAAAAAGCTGTTTGGGTTGCAATGGTTTTATTTTGTATTAAGATTTTAACTGTTTTCATAATTACTATCTCTATTTAAAGCTGATTTAGCTTAAGTAAGCAAAAAATCAATAAAATTGTCGCTGATGTATAAGCTTTTACTTCATATTCTCCTTCATGAATAGACTCAAGTTTTACATTTTTTCTTGATGCTTCTTTACTATTTTTATTAATTTAACATAAGTCAAATTACAATATTGATTAAAAGGCAAATACGACTTCTTGATTTTCTGTTATTGATCCATTTTGTTGGAATGTCGTATGATTAGATCACTGATTTTCAATAAATTTCCGATTTTTCTGTATCATATATAGCAGAATTATTCATTGAAGAAAATATAATATAATATATTTCGATTATTGATCGAACTCAATGTGTTCGGTAAAAATCTGTATTCATTTTTTATATTGTTGTGTGGTTGAAAATGATATTGAAGCATGAACAATATTCAGGATTATTGGAGAAAAATTGTTGTAGAAAATGATCGAAAAGCTTTTAGCGTTTTTTTTATCAATTTTTATTCAAAGTTATTCAGATTTTCACTCCAGATATATTGCCTGGTTTAAGTAAAGAAGGATCGAGCTTGCTTTTGAATATGAAAGATGGTTTGATATTAAAAGACGGTACTTGGGTGATGAAGAATTTAAAGGGCCGAATTCCCTTTGAGCCATATTCAAATTTTGACAATAGTAAACATTCCTTGTTGCCTATACCACAAACGGATTTAGATATGAATCCAAATTTAAAGCCTCAAAATCCTGGCTATTAACAACATAAGGATATTATAACAAATATTACTTTCGATATGAGTTTAAATAACCCAAATTCTTGATCATGGTAAATAGGAATCAGGGAAATAAAATTCAAAAAAGAAATTGTTAAATACATTAAAATGGAAAGAAGACATTTTATAAAAAAAGGTATAGCCTGTGTTTCTTGTGTTTCTATGGCAGGAGCAGTGGCTTCATGCAATGTAAAAACCTCTGAGAAAGAAACTGAGGAATTTATTCCTGAGTTTGAAGATGCGAGGAGTAAAAAAGTAATGATTGTTGCACATTGTATTTTAAATCAAAATGCAAGGATTAATACGTGTGCATATACACCATCTGCAATTGAACCTGTCGTTCTGGAACTGTTGAAAAGAAAAATCGGGATCATTCAAATGCCATGTCCGGAAACGCAAATACTGGGATTGGCTAGGAGGGGTAACATTTATGAACAACTTTCAAAACCTGGAGCCCGGAAGGAACTTAGAGAATACTCTGATCAGATTATTGAAATAATTCAACAAAATAGAAAATGGAATTTTAAGGTTTGTGGTGTTTTGGGTATTGATGGAAGTCCTTGTTGTGGTGTTGATCTTTATTATAATGAAGGAGAAAAGCCAGGTACAGGAGCGTTTATGGAAGAACTTAAACCTTTGTTGGCAAAATGTAATCCCGCAGTTAAGATAAGGGGCATTCAGGATGCAAAAGTTGAGGAAGCTGTTGAACTGGTTAAGAATTGGGATGAAAGCTAAAATTACATGTGTTTTAGCACATTACCTGGGTTCAATACCCATCATTTTTAAATAGAAGCTCATCACTCGTATTTAATGAAGGCTTTTCTTTCCTTCAAGTGTAATATTTACCTCCAGTTAAAAGGGATATGAGTTTACAAAATGATTAAATAATTAAAAATCAGAGCATGACGTAATTCTGCGCCAGGTTTTTTATGGTGCCACTGCGGACATAAGAATTCCGCAAACCCAGGCGCCATAGGTCCCAATGGCATATCCAAGTACTGCAAGTAATACCCCGACAGGAGCAAGTGATGGATGGAAAGCTGCTGCAACGATTGGTGCTGAAGCTGCTCCTCCGATGTTCGCCTTCGAACCAACAGCCAGGAAAAAATAGGGTGCCCGGATTAACTTTCCTATCATCACCAGCAAGATCACATGAAATGCCATCCATATTCCTCCCACGATGAATAAACCCGGAGCGTCAAATATTTTAAGAATATTCATTTTCATACCAATAGTTGCTACCAGAAAATAGATAAAGACACTGCCAACTCTGGAAGCACCTGCCCCCTCAATTTTACGAACTTTTGTAAAGGATAAAATTATTCCAATTGCGGTAGCAATAACAATCAGCCAGAAGAAGGATGAAGTAAGGCTGAACCGTTCAAGATAAGGTGCATTTTCCTGAATAAATGGAGCAATCTTATTTGCGAGAATATGTGCAACAGTTCCTGCACCAAATCCGATTCCCAGAATTACCATCAGATCGCTCAAAGATGGGATCCTGGCAATTCGGGTGCTGAATTCATGCATCTTATCTTTCAATTCATTGACAGAAGTTGCATCTGCCTTGAAGAACCGATCGATTGCATCTGATCTGCCAACACCAAGCAATAAAAAAGCCATCCATATTTCAGCGATGATCACATCAACCGTGATCATAATGGAATATAAATCATCATTAGGCTTAAATATTTCGTACATGGCCGCCTGGTTTGCCCCACCTCCAATCCAACTACCAGCTACGGTTGTCATTCCCCGCCATACAGCATCAGGACCCACACCACCTATAGTTTCCGGCGATATATAAGAGACAATTAGAATAGCTAATGGCCCCCCCAGAATTACACCAATTGTCCCGGTGAAAAACATGATCAAAGCTTTCGGGCCAAGTTTCAATATCTCCTTCAAATCGATACTTAGGGTTAGAAGAACAAGGCATGCAGGCAACAGATATCGGCTGGCCACATGATACAAATTTGACTGATCCGGATCAACGAGCCCGAATGTAGTCAGGAGAGAAGGAATGAAGTAGCACAATAACAGCATGGGAATGTACTTATAAAACTTCTTCCACCGCGGATTCTTGCTGGATGATGTGTAAAAAATGAGAGCCAGGATAATCATCAATACCCCAAGTAATACAGCATCATTTTTAATAATCGGCTCCATTTATATCCTATTCGCTAATTTCCCTTAATATATGTGCAAACTCACTTAAAATCATCGCTGTGGCTCCCCAGATGATTTTGTTATGGAAATCATAATATGGGGTTGTTATGGAAATTCCGGGTCCGATCTCGATTTGCGTCCTTTTCACTTTTTCCCCGTCAAGTAATCCCTCAAGGCTAATTTCCATCACATCCACTACCTCCTCTTCATCCGGGTGATATTCCTGGATACCCGGAAGATAGGCCACGACCGGTAAAATATTGAAATCACTTACATGAACATAAATATCCGTAAGTTCACCCAATACTAACAAACCTTCCGTATTGATCCCAATTTCTTCGCTAGTTTCCCTGATTGCTGTTTCATGCAGGTCGCGGTCAGTATCTTCCATTTTGCCACCGGGCAGACTTACCTGTCCGCTATGCATCCCATTATATTCAGGCCGCTGGATTATCGGGAAAACCCAATGATCTTCTCTTTTATTTAATGCAATTAAGACACTGCTTGATTTTGGATTTTGTGGTTCTATTGTAATGATCTCACGAACCTTTCTTGAATCAGGAGCCATCAGATATTGCACTTCCCTGCCTGGTAATGGTTCTCTCAATCTGGATTGTAATCGCTGGACAAAAGAATTAGAAAATGCTCCCATTTATGCGACAAATATACATGATTTTTAAAATTGCGCTTCAGAAATACTTAGTGCAAAAAGGCATTGATTCTAAATTAATAAAACTTGTACATTCACCTGCTATACTGGTAATATTTTTATATGGTAATTGTATTAATTAAGAAATTGCCGTATTTTCAACCGGTTAGAAATTTTTGTAAGTCATGACAATGAACTCCCGTAAAGCGTTCAAAATGTTCAGGTCACTCGACCGTGACCAGATTCAGTTTGTTCTGGATAAACGGATGGAAGGGAAAAATACTGTGGATGAATGGTTAAAAGTCCTTTCTTCAGTTGCTGTTATGGATACTTACGGTGATGATGCCAGGGAAAAATCAGGAAACCTTGCAGTTACATTTGGAATATTCTTCGTATTCACAATCATTCTAACCATATCAAAACCTGTCC
Source organism: Bacteroidota bacterium (assembly GCA_042584165.1). Taxonomy (GTDB): domain Bacteria; phylum Bacteroidota; class Bacteroidia; order Cytophagales; family Cyclobacteriaceae; genus JBHOSY01. The sequence goes on from JBHOSY010000048.1 coordinate 21,543, forward strand.
TGTTTTTCTTCCCAATTGGTTTTGGATTTTTGTTTTTCTACTTTTTTCTTACCTATATCCGACTTAGCAGAATCGATGTTGGCAACCACCTGCGTTTATTCATTGTACCACTTCTGGATACTATGAAAGACAGCCTGGATCCTGATACAAAGATTTACCTGAAGATGGATTTCTCAATGCCCATCAAGAAACACAATCTGATACAGCACCAGGAAAATGAGCGGATCGGTACCATAACAGTTTACAGGTTGAACTGGATGATTGGTGAAATTGAGTTAAAGTTCGGACAGAAACTTAAATGGGAGATAACTGACGAAGTAAAGGAAATGCTGGGTAAGATCACCGACAAAGCCACGAAAATGAAACTAAATGCTGAATATGAAGTCAGCCACCTGCTCAATTTTTACTTTTATGCGCCAAAAGGGAAATACAACCCCGTAGATACTTCTGATAAGTCAGTGATGGAACAGGATGAGTATTATGTATTCAATATTCAAAAGAAAGACACATCCAAAAGTCTTGAGGAAGGAATGGAAAAAGAAGTGTTTTTAGAGGCCCTTGATGAAGCTAACGCGAAATTTAAAAAGATCGACCAGTAATAATCCCGTCCTCAAAATACTGTGCATTCAACGAAGGTATTACCAGAAAAACACCCGTAATCGCTGAAATCCATATCAGGATTACCGGTTTTGTTTTATTCGCAGTACTAATTTTAATTAACTCTGCTCGTACCACCACTTATCCGGGTCAGATAGATACCTGGTTCTTTCCAGAATTTCTTTGAATAGCCGGCAATCACTTCCTCTTTGAATTTTTCTACATAGTCTTCCTTCACCAGGTTGATGGTACATCCACCAAAACCACCTCCCATCATTCTTGCGCCAATGATATTTGTATTTTCGCGCGTCATATCAACAAGAAAATCCAGTTCCGGACAACTTACTTCATAATCATTACTCAAACCATCATGGGTTGTGTACATTTTCTCCCCAAAGCTTTCCAGATCATTTTGATTAAGATCCCCGCATCCTTCAACTAACCTGGTATTCTCATTTATTACATAGGCGCATCGTTTATAAATAATGGGATCGAGCTCATCTTTATGTGCTTCTAATAGATCATTACTAACGTCTCTCAAACTTTCGATCCCGGTATCATGCTTTTTCAAATAATCCACACCCGCTTCACATTCCTGCCTGCGTGTATTGTACTCTGATGATGCCAACGAATGTGAAACATTAGTATCTACCAGTACTATCTTCAATCCTTCCTGAAGAAATCTGAAGTACTCATATTCCAATGACCTGCAATCCAGGCGAATTACCTTGTCAGCCTCTCCAAACATACTGGCAAACTGATCCATGATGCCACAATTCAGCCCAACAAATTCATTCTCGGCTTTCAATGACAATTTCACCAGATCAAACTTATTCTCATTTAATTCAAAAATATCATTCAGGGCAAAAGCCATACAACACTCGATAGCTGCTGACGATGATAATCCGGCTCCTATGGGTATATCACTCCCAAATACACAATCATATCCACCCAATTCATGCCCCCGCTGTTTCATTTGATCCGTCACTCCCATCAGGTAATTCGGCCATCCCTTTTTTGAATGATTTATTTCATCAAGACCGGTATTAAATCTGTCATGCAGGTCATACGCAATATAACGCAGTTTGCTTGTTCCGTTAGGAAGGACAGCGAAGACAACTTCTTTATCAATAGCTGCCGGGAGAACAAAACCATCGTTATAATCCGTGTGTTCTCCGATCAAGTTGATCCGCCCCGGGGATCGATATACGTTTGGGTCCGATCCAAAAATTTCCCTGAATTTTTTAATGATGGGTGTAGGGTCCATAATTACCAGAATATGAAATACAAGATTGCAACGATCAGGATCAAAACAATTGCGCCAATATTGAATACAGGTCCGGTTTTGAATAGCTTATTATCAACATCCAAAGCCTTAGAGTCAACTTTCTTCATCCGGACATTTAGAATAAAGGTAATTCCAAGGAATGCCAATACTGTAGCCAGCATGAAAATAGATTCAATGCCCAGATGTTCAAGTGATTTACCATAAATGATTCCTGCCAGCAGGGAAATTATGCCCAATATCATAAAAAACCATCCTGTATTATTGACAAATTTTGCCCGGAGAGTTTTTGGAATTTCCTGTTCAATTTTGGTTGTATTATCCAGAAGGCTAATGATCGTAGCTATAAAGGTCAAAATAATTGTTACATAACCCATGCGCAGGATGAATGGCATTTCCGGATTGATTAGTTTAATAATTATACCGGCAGGGATGGTTATGATCGCTGTCCAGAGGGCTGCTTTCGGAGTGGCTTGTTTCCAGAATAATCCCATAAAAAATACCACGCAAACACCGGGGTAGATATATCCAGTATATTCCTGAATATACTGGAATGCCTGGTCAAGTCCTCCCAGCAACGGTTTCGCCATGATGACTGCTATCAGAAGTGCAATAAAAGCAACATATCTTCCAACACGAACCAATTCTTTATCTTTAGCTTCAGGTTTGAAATGTGCCTTGTATATATCCATCGTGAATATCGTGGCGGTACTGTTGATCATGGATGCCAGGGAAGAAACGATAGCTGCTACGAGGGCAGCAAATGCCAATCCCCTGATTCCAACAGGTACAAAATTCTTCAAAAGCCATGGATAAGCCTGATCAGCCTTTGTAATCTCTCCGGTAACTTCAGATCCATGAAGTATTTCCGGATTATTGAATAAAACATATGCCGTTATACCTGGTATGATAACCAGAAGCGGGATCAATATTTTCAGGTATCCTCCAAAGATCAGTCCTCTTTTCGCATGTGTCAGATCCTTTGCAGCCAGACCTTTCTGGATGATATACTGGTTGAATCCCCAA
>JBHOSY010000049.1:0-24221 GCA_042584165.1 Bacteroidota bacterium
CCTGGTTCATAGTTTGTCGCTCATAGCTGATGACTCATAGGTGGAAACATGAGATCTTATATTAACCCGTTGTGTGAATTAAATAATAGCATGCTTTAAATTACCGATAGGTCTGTTTAAAAGGAAATAATTGATATACTGAATAACAGTTAATGCCGTGATTTTTGAAAGAACTCTCGTTCTGAACCCTTCAAATGTTTTAGCATAATTACGTCGGATCATAAACTGATCACATAATTGTGAAAATAATGTTTCCAGCCTTTTCCTGCTTTTTCTAAAGATATACGGATAAGGCTTAAATTCCTTTTGATTCGTTCTCATAGGTGTATGCAATTTTATTGATGTAGTATGGAACAAATCCAGTTGAATTTCTTTACCAAGATATCCCTTGTCTCCAAGCAGCACTGAATCAGTTAGTTGTGTTTTTACATCACTCAATAGTTCATTATCATGAACACTGGCCTTAGTCAGATCAATGGAATAAAACACACCATTCAATGAGCTAACTCCATGAAGTTTATATCCATAGAACCACATATTCTGCGAAGCACAAAAACCTTTATCTGGAGATGTCTCATAGGCTTCTTTACAAATCTTTACACGCTTTTCCCTGGAAATTCTACAGATCTCCAAGGGCATAGAATCAATGATGAAATAATTTTCAAATTCAATGAATTTTTCGGCCAGTACGCTACGAATCTTATCGGTGAAGCAAAATAAGTTCCTCTTTCTGCGATTATATTGTGTTCTATCTATCAGGGTTGGAAAATCATCCCTGTGACAGGACAGCAGCTTTTTGAATAGTAAATTTTCGCTATCAATAGACATGTACTCTGCTGTAAGATTTAGACTAATTACCTCTAAATCAGAGAATTTAGCCTTTGGGCCAACGCGTTTAACATTTCCTGTTTCATCGAAATCATTTATATCTAATGATTTGATGGTATGCAGTATTTTATCGAAATTTAACTTTATATTATGCATCTGTCCTTGAGTATGGTTATTGTTGTTTCCTACTATAATATACTCATATTCAGGCAGATGCATTAGTTTTTTCTTCGATATTTTCGTGAAATCTAATTCACACAACGGGTTTATATTAATAAGAATCAATAAATCGACACTGAATTGTCAACTGTTAACTTCTAAATTCGTGGACAAGGAATCTGGCGTACACTTTTTGGTGGTTTTCTGGGATCCCCAATGAAAAATTCATATACAATGGATATTTCATGTGCCCCTCCACTTGCTATACCCAATCCTGACAAAGTATAATCAAAGCTGTAACCGATATTCAATCCCCTGGAATTCATGCCTACAGAGAAAATAATGGCTTCGTTGTTATTGAGATTCCCCATAACATTTACTGGTACTCCCCTGTACCATAACCCAAATGATATTGGGCTATATGTAACGTACATGCCCAGATCCAACTGTTGAAATTCTCCCTGTAACTTATAATTCAGTGCCGGGAATAAATCAATTGCCTTTGGGTTCTTGTCATAATATACATGTCTGATCACACCTTTCTTTAATGGGATCCTGTATCCTGCATGAACAGAATATTTCCTTGGAAGTTTATCAGTTACACCATTTAAAAATGCTGTATTTGGACCGAGTACATGATGAACTGAAAAGCCACCCCAGAAGTTATTGTTATAGAAAACTCCACCCAGTGCCATATCGAAATAATTGACTCTCCAGTCGGAATCGAATACCTCCCCAGAAGGCCCAAGATAACCACTATCATCATATTGATCAGGGAATGTAAATCTTGTATAATCCACGCTTTTCATTACATATGAAGCTTCAAATCCGGGTCGGAAGGTCCAGTTTTGCGAAAAGCCCAGTTGATATGCGTACTGGGCTGCTACATAATTCGACTTCAATCCGGCCAGGTTCTCACGATCCGACATTACCAGTAAACTAACGCCACTGTTTGCATCAATAAAAAAATGATCTGCCCAGGCTGAATAAGTCACATAGGATGCATCAATGGATGGCCACTGGTTCCGGTAGTTAAGACCGACCCTTGTAATCTGTGTAGCGCCGGCAAATGCGGGATTTAAATATAATGGTGTAGCATAGAACTGTGAAAACTGGGGATCCTGCCCCTTCACTTCGCCCCATACTAGTCCCAATAAACACAATAAAAGTCCTGCCCTTAGACTCTTCATCAATAGTTCTTAAATAACACCAGTTTAACAAAAAACCAAGATAGGGAATTAAAAATCAACATATGAAACAAACTCCCTTAAATATCCAATTATACTTTATAACGACGTTTGACCGTTAAATGTATTAATTATAATAGAAAAGATATAATAAATTATATATTTTGCGTATTATAACTGAGGTAGTGGATTTTAATGAATCTTCCTGTCTTTGCGCGTTTTGGGATAATTTGAATACCACCCGAAACACATATGAACTGGGAGTTCATCATGACAAATTGCATTATTGAACAAAGAGATAAGATAGCACACAGCAGTTAAAAATTTCTAAAGTAACTTTCGATTTTTCAATCAGATATAGGAATGAAGGAAATGGTAGAAGGCATAGGGCGATATAAATCTCTGATTATTATCCTGTTGATTCTTACTTCCCATGTCGGGATTTGTCAGGATTATTCACCATTGTTCTGGTTTACAGGACCAACAGAATTTGGCATTACGTTTCGGAAGTCTGATTTTTCTGCACAACTTGACAGCATTCAGAACACCAGCTACGGGAATGGTGGAGGTACGGTTGGGACCAATCCATCCAACGGTGATCTTATGTTTTACTCAGATGGGGATTCTCTCTATGACGGTTCACATCAGCTCATTCAAAGTTTTGCCAGCAACAGTTGGACACTATTTGGAAACAGAAGTGGAAATCAGCCAGCAGCAGCCTGTGCCATACCAGGTCAGCCTGATCAGTACCTGATCATCTCAAATTCTGCGACAACTGCCTCCAGTGGAACTATCTTCCGAGCTAATATCGATATGGTGGCCCAGGGTAATGCTACAGCTCCCCAGCCTCCATTAGGAAATACCCTTATGCCCGTAAATACACCAATTACCAATGTTTCCGAAGGAATGGTGATCATTGCCAATCCCGGAGGTACCGGATATTGGTTAATTACTCATCAAAGGGGAACATCATCTTTTAATGTAACACCAATTACATCATCAGGTCTGAATGTTGCTGTTTCAACGACGTACGACTTCACTACCAATGGTATGCCAACTTTTGTAGCATCAAATATCTCCTGGCACGGTTCCGGTAAAATTGCTGTCTCACCACAGGATACTGCAAGGAACGTACATATACTCGACTTTTCTAACGTGACCGGGTTATTAACATATGATACAGCAGTTTTTAACTCTGCAGTAACTGATATTAATTCTGTGGCATCTGATAATTATGCTGTTTATGATTCCGAATGGTCTCCTGATGGTACACTCCTTTACATTTCAAGGTACGGAAGTGACGGTGGAACTGTGGGAATGGTATATGTATATGATCTCACTACGCCTCAAGCTACTATTCAGCCGATATTAAGTAATCCTGTTTATCGAAGTTATGGACTCCAGGCAGGTCCAGATTCTTTAATTTATCACCTCTATCGGGAAACGATTGGGGGCCCTATATTAACAGGACGTATCGGGCAGGATACTACAAATCAGATCTATTATGAACCCCAGGTGTTTGGAAATACAGACTTTGGAGGCAGGCAATTTCCTGCTACATTACCATATCAGCAACCACAGTTTACCAGTGCTACCTTCAGATATATCGGAACCTGCTACGGAACTGCAACCAAATTTTATCCGGTAGTTGAACCTCCGCCGACAAATATCCGATGGACTTTTGGTGATGGTACCATTTCAAACGAGATAGCACCCATACATCAGTATACGCAGCCGCAAATATATAATGTAACAATGCGGGCAACCATTAATGGAATAGATAGCATTTATTCTGAATCCATCTTAATCATTCAGTCTGATACGGTGGTATTAAATAGCGAAACAGGTACTGAGTTACCACAGGATACAACCATATGCCAGGATGAAATTCTTATTCTTGATGCAACTGCTGCAACTGCTACCAGTTATACCTGGTCACATTCTGAATTCGGGAATTCCCCAACGGCAGAAGTTGATACTGCAGGGTATTATTGGGTTGTGGCTGAATTTCCCGTTTCCGGTGGTAGTGGAACCTGCACCTCTTACGACGCTATCAATGTAACTGAATATGACTACCAGCTCCAGGTGGCAAATCACTGGTATTTTGGGAACCAGGCCGATCTTGATTTCAATGAAACGCCACCTGTTCCGGTGGGTAACAGCCAAATGATCGCTCCTGAAGGATGTACTGCCATATCAGATAGAAATGGCAAAATCCTGTTTTATACGAATGGTGAATTTGCCTACGGAAGAACCGGGAATGTGATAGGCGATAACATAGGAGGAGAAACAGGAGCCTCACAGTCTGCAATTGGTATTCCATTTCCAGGTGATGAGACGATGTACTATATATTCACAACCGAAGAAGTATATGGACTCGGAACTTTTCAACTGAATTATGGAATACTGGATATAAAAGAAAAAAGAACGGGAAATTCAGATCCGGGAGATGTTGTCTTAAATGATCTGCCATTGTTTACCAAAAATACCGAAAGGTTAACTGCCATTGGGGGGTACGGACAAAATGCCGTTTTAGTCTCCCACGAATATGGTAACAATACATTCCAGTTTTACCCGATTACTGACCAGGGAATTGGAAGGCCAAGGCTTAATTCAATAGGTTCTGTGCATGACCTGGGTTCACCAGAAAGTGCCCAAGGCTACATGCGGTTCAGTGGTGATGGTTCCAAACTCGCAGTCGCACTTGCAAAAGATGGCAGAAATTATATTGAATTGTTTGAGATGGACAGCAGTCAGAATCTGTCAAATTACATACAGGTGGAGTTTCCGGCTATATACCCATACCCGCAATTTCAGGCATACGGAGTTGAGTTCTCGCCAGGGAGCAATAAATTATTTGTTACACTGAAAGGTACTACTTCCAAGTTGTTTGAAATGCGGGTTGATACCCTGAACCTCGATACGATCATGAATTCGATGAATAGTAATCTGGCAGCAGGCTTTGAAAATAACCAATTTGGTGCTTTACAATTGGGTCCAGATGGTCAGATCTATATGGCAGTAAATGGATCAGCTACACTACCATATATATCTCCTAATGACCAGGTTAACGTTCCCTCTATTTTCAATCCCACTGGTGTGGACCTTGCAGGAAAAACGAGTGCTCTGGGTCTTCCCAATTTTGTGCAGAATCAATCCAGCTCCATTAGTGGATACTCTGCTACTGTAAATGGACTATGTGTCGGGCAACCATCTAACTTCGTGGGGCAACAGACATCCAATATAGATATGTATAGCTGGACCGTCACACGGATATCAGATACTACCACCATATTTACTTCTACAAATCTCACTGATACCTATACTTTCCAACAGGCGGGAAATTATGGAGTGGCCTTCCATCTATATAACCGTTGTGGTCTGGATACTACAATTGATCAAACCATCACGATTAAGGATCCTCCATCTGAACCGACTATGCCGGATGTTGCATCTATATGTACCGGTGATCTTCAACTTCAGGTTTATAATACTTCAGATAGTGTTAATTACGCCTATCAATGGAATGATGCATCTACAAACAACAGTAATTTTGTGTCCAGTCCTGCTATTTACAGCGTAACGATTTTTTATCTTGATCCACAACTCAATGGTTGTATAAACCAGGATACTGTTTTTGTGGCAGAAGGGCGACCACAATTCGATCTGGGTCCCGATATCACTGTATGTGAGACTGATAATATTCCTGATTTTAATACATTCCTGAATCCGGTTGACCGGTCATTTGACTGGAGAATTAATGGCAACATATCTTCCGAAACCGGTCCAACACATCCTGTTGATACTTCGGTCCCAAATCTATATATGTATACCCTGGAAGTATATGATTCCCTGACTACCTGTATTAATAATGATACTGTTACTGTAAGTATCAATAATACACCATCAGTCAGCTATACCCCCACCAACAGTACCTGTGGGAGTAACAATGGAGAGGTTGTTATAAATGGCAATCCGGATAATGCCACATTGTATTTAGAAGATACCGGCGGTAGTCAGACTATGCAACTGGATTCATTGAGTCCTGGATCATATATATTAATTGCCCAGGATCCCATATCTGGCTGCCTGAACAATTATTCTGTCGTTATATCTGATAATGTATTAACAGTAACCGTGGATACCATTCCGGATTGTACAAATGGAGAATTGCAAATAAACTTCACTCCTGAGATATATCCACTTGATTATTCCTTAATTGGTGTCGATAATAGTAATGATCAAAGCGGAACTATCATGGGTCCAGATCCAAATCCAGCATATGCGTTTAATATTCAGAATGTTGATCCTGGAACCTACAATCTTGAAATATCATCCGGAGGCTGCCTTGATGTAACACCCAATATAGTAATGCCACAGAAACCAACTGCTATAGTAGATGTGAACCAGACATACACGAAATGTGGGGACGATGCGATTACTATCATTCCGGATCAAATAACCTCAACGCCTGGTCCTTATCGATGGGCTGATCCATCAGGTACTTCATTCTCAAGTAATGTATTACAGACAACAGTAGAGGGTATCTGGACAGTGGAATATCTTGAGACAGCTACATTATGTAGTTATACAACAACTTTTGAAATTATCCGGTATGAATATCCGGATGTTGAGATAGTACAAAATGGTGATGGGTGTGGAACGGCAATTCTGTTAGTTGCCCAGATCAATAATCCGGAGCCAGGCAATACTTTTTCCTATTTATGGGATGATGGTACTGTTGCTCCTGCAAGAACATTACCAGCACCTGCTTCTGGTACATCTCAATCATATATTGGAATAGCAGTAACTGTTGCAGATCAACAATCCGGGTGTGCTTATACAACATCTCCTGAAGATTTTGAAACTTTTACAGACTATTCTGTTTTTCTTACTTCTGATCCTGCTTGCGATGATGGAGAGGATATAAGAATTGTTGCCAATATATTAAATATCCCGGCAACCACAATTGAAACATATTTATGGTCTGGCCCAGAGGATGGAATAGAAGATCTGAACCAGCAATCAATAAAAATTCAGGAAGAAGGTATGTATGCGGTTAATACTGACTGGAATGGATGTGAAAATAATGCTTCATTAGTGATTTCACGTAATCCTGTAACCATATCGGGTTACAATGATTCAACATTTATTATTTGTCCGGAACCACCTGTCAATGAAGTGAAAATAATTAATGTTACCCAATTTGTTTTCTATTCACTATATGATATTGTACAGGACCTTTATGTCGATCAAATCGATCCTGGCATATATGAATTGTATCAGGAAAGCATATATGCTGGGGCCGGGCTCAACAGCTTTGGATGCTTCAGTTATGACACAATGGCTGTGGTGGAAGATTGTGTGCCAGAGGTATATGCTCCTAATGCATTCTCCCCGGATGCAATTATTGAAAAAAATCAGACATTTTCAATTGATGGATTATTTATCGGTGAAGAATTTGAAATCAAGATATACAATCGTTGGGGTGAACTGGTATATGTTTCAGAAGATAAGAATTTCAAATGGGATGGCACGAGCAATAGCGGTGTGATGCTCTCTGGCGGCACTTATGCTTATGTTATCAGATATAAGAGTGCCACCGATCCTGAAAAGGGAATTTTTGAAAAACGGGGGGGTATTACGCTGTTGAGATAACGGGCGGTAGTTAAGAGATGAAAGTTGAGTGGGAGACTGAGGTTGATGTTGAGATAGGATTCCCAGGTTCTGTATTGCATGTTCTACAAACCACAATCAATTATTCTTGCTTAAGTTCGTTTTTTTGGAGAAATTCAGGGAATTTGGAAAACAATTTAGGGGCATTAAGAAAAGAACAATGAATTCGTTATTTCATCTGGCATTTCCTGTAAAGGACATAGATAAAACCAAAGAATTTTACATCGACATCCTCGGATGTAAAATTGGCAAATCATCAGAAAACTGGCTTAACCTCAATTTCTTTGGCCATCAGTTATCAATTCATCTTCACTTACATATGAAGAATGATCCTCGAAATATCCTCGTAGATGGGACCGAAGTACCTCTTAATCATTTTGGTGTAATACTGAAAAAAGATGAATGGGATATATTGGCAAAAAGACTAACTGAAAAAGGAGTAACATTCCTGATCAAGCCACATATCAGACATGAAAACCAGGTTTGTGAGCAGGCAGCCATGTTCCTGACTGATCCCAGCGGAAACGGACTTGAGTTCAAATGCTATACTGATCCCCAACATATATTTGAACATTAGATTATTGAACCCTTAATATTTTTAATCTTATGATTCCATCTATCAGAATTTCCAAACACTATTTTTTAATTTATATCATATTACTTAGCCTTTCAATCTCTAAAATCACCGCCCAGGATAATGAAAATCTTTTCGAATACTGGAAATACTATTCTGATGCAGAGAACACGCTGTATAAACACGTTTCAGAAATTGCTTTTGAACAATTAAATAACAGGAAGTATCAAATTTACACTTTGCAAACACAATCAGATATCAATGGTCATCAAATGAAAGTTAGGGTTAAGCTTGATAATATCATTGGTAAGTTTCCTCGAAAAACACCACTTAATGCTAAAGTGACAGGTAAATTAAAAGGAGATGGATTTACAGTCGAGAAGGTGTTGTTCGAATCCCAGCCTGGATTTTATGTAACCTCCGCACTGTTTATTCCCGAAGGGATTTCAGGAAGATTACCTGCTGTAATTTATTGCAGTGGACATACCTGGGAAGGATTTCGCAGCATAACATACCAGCATGTAATATTAAATCTTGTGAAAAAAGGATTTGTCGTTTTTGCTTTTGATCCGATCGGACAGGGAGAACGGTTTCAATATCTCGATGAAGGAAATGAAAAGTCAATATTCAGTAGCCCCACCCAGGAACATTCCTTTGTGGGAGCACAATGTTTCATCACGGGCAGCAGCATGGCAAAATACATGATCTGGGATGGTATACGATGTGTTGATTACCTGATATCAAGGAAAGAAGTAGATCCGGAAAGGATTGGGATAACCGGGCGATCTGGCGGTGGAACTCAATCATCCTACATTGCTGCATTCGATTATAGAATAAAAGCAGTAGCACCTGAGAATTACATAACCTCATTTGAGAGAATTCTGAAATCTATTGGCCCACAGGATGCAGAACAGAATTTTCCGGGAGGTATTGTAAATGGTATCGATCATGCGGATCTGTTGGAAGTGAGAGCCCCAAAACCAGCGTTGATTATTAGTACATATAATGATTTTTTCAGCTTCCAGGGCGTGATGGATACTTATATTGAGGTTAAGGATTATTATACAAAAGCTGGAGCTCCGGATGCAGTTAACATGGTGGTTGATGAAGGTGGACACCAGTCAACAAAAATGAACAGGGAAGCATTATATGCGTTCTTCCAGGAACATCTTAATCTACCAGGAAAGTATAGTGATATTGAAGTTACCCCCTTTGAGCCTGAACAACTGAATGTAACGAAAACAGGCCAGATCCAAGCAGATCTAAAGGGAGAAACCGTATTTAGCTTGAATAAAAAAGAAGCTAAGCAAAAAGCAGCTGCAATCAGGGATAACAGGAATAACGATACCAATGATTCACAAGTCGTAATCAAGAATGCTAAAAGGCTTTCAGGATATTTAACCCCGGTAAAGATTCCTGAGATTATTCATTCCGGAAGGGAGGTTACAGATAGTACTATCGTCACCAGGTACCTGGTAAAAGGGAGTGGCGAATATTACCTGCCAATCCTTCATATCAGTCCAATAACAAAAAAAGATAGAAATCCGATTCTGTATCTGGATGCAATGGGAAAACATCATGCACTTTCAGAAAACAGTTATGTAAGTGACCTGATAGACTCCGGATATCCGGTTATTCTGGCCGACCTTCGAGGGATAGGGGAACTTGGACCAGGATATCTGACCGGAGACGCATATATCCGTAAGATTTCATATAACCAGTGGTTCGCTGGCATTCTGACAGGAAAGAGCATCATGGGTTTAAGAAGTAAGGATATAATTACAGTCCGGAATAGCCTTCGGCAATTACCCGAAACAAAGGATAAAAAGGTGACAGTAATAGCAGATGGATTTATTACCACAGATCTTATTCATGCCAGTGGGTTTGAAAAGGGATTTGATAAGATTGTTTTGATCAATCCGCTGATTTCCTGGGAAATGCTTGTAACAAATGAACACTATGATCCGAAATTCATTCCCTCAGCCATTTCAGGTGCATTAACAAAGTATGACATTCCTGATGTAATGGCTACCCTGGCACCGGGAAAAGTGTTTATGATCAATCCTGTTGACCATTCCGGATCATCGTTGGAAAATCCCTCCAATCATCCAGATATTAAGTACCTGAATGGCGTATGGAAAAAAGCAGGATCTTCTGGAAATTTTAAGATCATTAATTCCCGGGAAATTCATATTGTTGATATACTCAATAAATGAGATTATTAAACCATGAAACAATTTCTTGCGGTTACACTCACATTTTTATATATCCCAATATTAGCACAGAATACGACTCCCTTATTTAAAGTATATGAAATTCGATTTACCGGGCCCGAATATACCGTTGAGGATAACCCTGTTACAGATGTCGAATTGGGAAGTAGTCCGTTATGACCTGATGAAAAAGGAACGAATTGTAATTGGAACAGCTATTTCCGGGCATTTTATATTTGATTTTGGAAAAACGCCTGCCACGATGGAGCATTTTCGGAAATTATAGGGGTGGGGAAGAAATTCAGCTATAAAATTCTATTACAATTTTACTGCTGCGATAATATGAAAATCACAATCTAAAAAGAATTGGTATCTTAGATTTCCTAATGAAAAAGGAAGAAATCCATAATATTAGAGCTGAAGCCGTTCTCAAATCCATGACGGAAAGTGTTTTGATAACTTCCCCGGATCTGGAATCTCCCGGACCTTATATCCTATATGTAAATCCAGCATTTGAAAGAATGACTGGATGGTCTAGGGAGGAAATATTAGGCCTAACACCCCGTATTCTTCAAGGTGTTAAAACAGATAAATCAATTTTTAATGACCTGAAAGAAAAACTTGAAAATGGTGATGTATGGGAAGGTCAGACAGTAAATTATAAAAAAGACGGTAAGGAATTCATTATGGAGTGGTCAATCACGCCCATGAGAGATAAAAATGGTAAAATATTTCAACATCTTGCTGTACAACGGGATGTTACCCACCGGGTAATGATAGAACGTAAATTGGATGAATCAATGGCTTCTGAAAAAATACGATTAGAAGAATTACATAAAGTTAATAGGAGGTTGAAAACCTTAAATCAGGAACAGGAAAAAACCCTTAATCTTTTTGTTAAATATGTTCCAGAACCTATTGTAAGCAAAGCAATCTATGAAGAATCTCATTCTATCTTTGAAGGAGAGCAATTAAATGTCTCTCTCCTATTTTGTGACATTCGGGGATTTACAGCAATAAGCGAGAAACTTGATCCAAATGAAGTCGTAACCCTTCTCAATATTTATTATTCCAACATGGCTCAAGTTATAAAAAGATATTTCGGGAACATCAGTCAATTCGTTGGTGATGAGATTTTTGTCACTTTTGGCGCCCCATTTCCTGTGGATCATTCTGAAGAAAAATCGGTTTTATGTGCAATAGATATGATTTCAGCATTAAGAAAGATTAATAAAACCTTGAGAAAAACATTGAACGCAGAAATTCACATAGGGATCGGAATTAACCACGGTCTAGTCGTTGCAGGAAATTTAGGTTCCGATGACCGCTTATCTTATTCAATTACAGGAGATGCCGTAAATACAGCCAAACGAATTGAAGCCTTAACAAAAGGAAGATTAGATCTTATATTAATTAGTCAATCAGTTTATAAAAAATCCAAACATTTAATTAATACCGATCCATGGGAGCCCGTTGAAATTCGAGGCAAAAATGAAAAGATAAAAGTTTATGAAGTATTTGGATTGAAAAACAAAGAAGAATAGTCTTTTAACCATTAATATTCCACTTCGATCCGATGTTATGCATATCATTGAGGCATAATGCTTTAATCATTAACTTCGCCAGATGAAAAAGATTTTTTTAGTTGCAATTATGTGGGTATGTTTCGCCCACCTAAAGGCTCAAACTGTTTTAATTGAAACGGAAGCTTTCCAGGAAAAAGGCGGATGGATAATTGACAACCAGTTCATTGACCAGATGGGATCATCATACCTGCTCGCACATGGTGCCGGACGACCTGTTCAGGATGCCCATACGATTATAGAAATCCCTGTATATGGGAAATACAACATCTGGGTTCGTACTTTCAACTGGAATGCTCCCTGGGACCCGATACAGGCACCTGGAACATTTAAAGTATTAATTAATGGTATTGAACTCAATCCAACATTCGGAACCAGTCCGGACAGGTGGGACTGGGTAAAAGGTGGTCAGATTTCCCTCAAAAAAAGATCTATCGAAATCAGACTAAAAGATCTAACTGGATTTGAAGGTCGTTGTGACGCAATTCTTCTTACCACAGACGACTCCTTCACTCCCCCAAATGAGGATCCGGAAATGATTAATTTCCGTCGAAAACTATTGAATATACTTGTAAAACCTATTGACAAGGGGGAATACGACCTGGTAGTAGTTGGAGGCGGTGTGGCCGGGATTTCTGCCGCGGTTTCTGCTGCCAGATTAGGGCTTAAAACAGCATTAATTCAAAACAGGCCGGTACTGGGTGGTAATAATAGTCCTGAGATCAAAGTAGTTATTCAGGGTGGAATTAACCTGGGCCCGTATCCTAATATGGGTAATGTGGTTGGTGAAATAGGTAATACCTACGAAGATCATAACAGGACTTTGAGGATTGTACAATCAGAGCCCAATTTAGAACTGCATCTCAGTACACATGTTTATGATGCAGAGGTTAATAACGGACAAATTACAGCTGTAATAGCCCGAAATGTGGAAACTAATGTTGAATACCGGTTTGGAGGGAAACTATTCGCTGATTGCACCGGTGATGGAAATGTAGGATTTGCTGCAGGAGCCGACTATACAGATAAGCGGGAGATAAGATCAGTATATGGGGAAACTCTTGCTCCGGAGATCCAGGACAATTTCAAATACGGCGCTACACTCAAGTGGAATGCCCGGGATGTGGGTAAGGCAGTTACCTATCCTGAAACACCATGGGCCGTCCAATTCTCTGAAGTTACAGCACAGAAGGCAAAAGGAGCCACATGGGATTGGGAGACCGGGTGGTATCACGACATGATTGATGAATTTGAATATATAAGGGATTACTGGTTCAGGGTTGTCTATGGTAACTTCAGTTTTTTAAAAAACAAGTCTGTAAATAAATTGCAATATGAGAATTTCGATCTCGTATGGGTTGGGTTTGTTCCAGGCAAAAGGGAATCCCGAAGATTACTTGGGGATGTTATTTTAAAACAACAGGATATTGAAGGAGAATGGAAACAATTTCCTGATTCAGCTGTAATTGGCACCTATTCTATCGATCAACATTTCCCGCATCCGGAGAATTCATTGTATTTCCCCGGTGAGGAATTCAGGGCTATCCAGAAACATAATTATAATAAGCTTGGACCGGTAAAACAGAAAATACCTGGGGTTAATATCAACAAACCTTATATGATCCCCTATCGTTGTTTATATTCCAGAAACATCGATAATCTTTTCATGGCCGGCAGAGATATCAGTGTATCGAGAATTGCCATGACTTCTGTTCGTGTACAGGGAACAACAGGTATGATGGGAGAGGCTGTTGGAATCGCAGCAAGTTTATGTGTAGATCATGAATGTCTGCCAAGGGATATATATTCCGAGCATCTTGAAGAATATAAAGAAAGCTTACTGAAAGGGGTTTATAATAAGGAAGATTTGATGATCAATCCGGATCCATTCACGAGGTAAAAATAAATAATACCTAATAACGCGGGAACAGGATGGCATCTGTTGTAAGCCTTGTGCATTGAGCAGATGCAATCCTTTCGGGTTGGCCAGAATAAGACATTTTCGTTTTCTTGGTGTTTTCTCAGCATACTGATCTCTGGGGATCAAAGCCTCTGGTGACAGCAGGCAGGTTTGTGCCCTGAAGTAATATTTCATGTACTTCAGGAGTGTCTTGGTGCCAAAAAAGAAATATTTTTGATGATATAAATTCCTGATCATGAAAAACATCAATGTCGGATTCATCGGAGCCGGAGGTATTGCCCGAGCTCATGGGTATGCATTAAACTCACTTAAATATTATTATGATGACTCGCCAGACATATCATTTCATGCTGTCACTTCCTTGAGAAAAGAACGCCGGGAAAGCTTTGCGAATAAGTTTGGTTTCAAAGAAGCTCCTGAACTGGCTGAATTCATTAAGAATGAAAATACAAACGCTGTATATATTCTGGGTCCAAACAATGTCCATTATGATCATTTCAACCTGGTTCTGCAAATGCCTGCCATAAAATTTATTTATCTCGAAAAGCCGGTTTGTGCAACAGGTGAGGAAGAGATTCAAATGGAAAGATTGATGAAAAATGCAAATCCTGGAATTAAAATACAGGTTGGTTTTCAATACCTTCAGACAGCCTCGGTTAGAGAAGCCTTGAAATTCTGGAAATCAGGGAAACTCGGGAAACCCATACACTTCAATTTACAATATTATCATGGAGATTATTTACAGGAAAGCTATCGTGCTAAGCGTAAAACTCGTTTAACTCCGGCTCTTGACGGGGGTGCTATGGCTGATCTGGGTTCTCATGGAATCAGTTTATTGATGGCCTTTCTTGGTGAAGAACTGAAAATAACCGGAGCTCTTCAGGGTGGTGCTTACAAAGATGTTCCAGAAGGATCAGACCTGTTCAGTTCGATCTCCTTAGTTGATCCTACAACGAAAGCAGTCGGTACGCTGTCCGCAAGCCGGGTAAGTTCTGGGACTGGTGACCTGGTGTATCTTGAAATTTTTGCCGAGAAAGGTGCAATACGATACTCCTCTCATAATCCCGAGCAATTCGAATATTACCTGGAAGATACACAGGAGTGGATTAAGAAAGTAGTGGGCAGCAGTTACAAACCAGTAACCAGCTTTCCTTCAGGTCATGTTCCTCCAGGATGGTTACGAAGCATGGTCCATGCGCATTATATCTTTTTAACGGGGAATGATAGGGAAACTTTTATCCCGGATCTGAAGCATGGATTGGCGGTTCAGCGAATCGTACGAGAAACAGCTAAACACATGAAGGAATTCAGGGATCGGTTGGAAGAGCGGTCAGACCGTTAGAATTCTCAAACACAAAAAAGGAGATTGAGCGAATTTCAATATAAAGATTCTTTTGGAATTCCTATTTCCTAACGGTCCGACCACTACAATTACCTTAATCCAGATGATAAACTTCCTCCATATCTGCCCACCATTCACCTTCTTTAGCAGATGGGATAGGTTCCTGACAAGGATCAGTTAACACCCACCAAGCCTGCGTTGTAGAATCGGCTGCCATTTTTATCATATCCTCATCCCAGTTTTCACCGGTATATTCCAGGTAACTGAATAAATAACCATCCCGGTAGTAAATGGAGTAATTCTGAATATTGCACTCTTTTAACATCTTATTAATACCGGGCCAGGGATTGGCATGCAACTCTTTATATACTTCAAGCTTTTCAGGTTTTACTTTTATTACTGAACCTTTACGAACGACTTTATCATTAGCAATATCTGAACCATCACTCACCATTGAAGAGTTGCATCCAGAGAGGATTGAAATGATGAATAAAAACCTGACTATGGAATTCATATTCAAAAATTTAAACCTAAAAAAGTAACAGCCTATTTCACCTCCTTGAAAGTAAACGTTATCTGGTCAGCTTGTACTGGTTCTATTAAAACCAACTTTACCCTTCTTAAGGTTTTGCCCCAGGAGCTTATCAATCTCTGGTCCTTAACCTCAATCTCTTCAATAGTCGGCTCCAGTTTATTCGCATCAAACTCAAGTGCTACTTTGTAATCACCTCCGTCAAATATGACTTCACCTCCTTTGTTGTTTACCTTACAAGGTGTCACATAACTAAAGTATGTTTCTCCATTCACTTCCTCTAATTCATAATCTTCAATGATTCGTATAAATCGCCCACGTCTGAAAAAGATACTCCTAAACCACTTCTTCACCCCAGCTTCTTCCGGATAAGCCCCGGCGATATCCATGGCAAAGGAAGCCGATCCTTTAGTACCTCTGAAGCTGACTCTATCAGCATGAAAACTCTTACCATCTTTCTGCATCTGGCCATTGATCGTGGGTAATGTGTGATACCCGGACTGCATGGTCCAGATGGTGTATCGCTGGCTGGAAAATGTTTTTTGGGTATATTCCTCGACACCAATGTCCATTATAACAGGCTTCCCATCCATATATATGACGTAGTTGCCAACATCATTATGGTTATGACTTTCCGCATTATGCCCTCCTTTTGCCGCAAGGTAAATGCCTTCCCTTGTTCCCTCTTTTGAGCGTGCACCCATAACCTGAAGGTTCGGTAACCAGAAATCATGGATAAGAGGTTCAACCGGATCCACAGATTTTACAACAGCATATCCGAAAACATGATTTAATTTTCTACCGATCCACCGGGTACTGTATATCCTTTCGAAACCACAATCCTTCATAAGAAAACCTGCAAAACCTTGCATGTTTTTGTCTTTGATCCGTAATCCATACCTGTAGATCAGGTCTGCATCCGGAATCATTCGGGCAGCTGCATCAGCAAAGTTCAGATAATAGTCATCAGCGATATAAGCTTTATAAATATAAGTGCCCATATTCCTTATCAATGGATCAGCGTAAATATTTATTTTCCCTCCGGTAGCACCATATAGTAACTCCAGACAATCAAACAGTGATCCACCAGCATGTCCCCAGTAACCCGGGCCTTCATCACATCCGCCATCAGCTGGATATGGATTCAGAAACTTATCTGTAATGGATATCGCTTTATAAACACTGGCTGCCCTTTTCACAGGATCCTTTTCAATTACGAGAGCACATACCAGCCAGTTAGAAACAATCCATGGTGTCCAGTTATTCAGATCTCTACCGGTATATCCCATCCACCAGAAATCTTTACGTTCCATCACTGCATTCAGTATCCTTTTCTGAACTTCATCTTTAATTCTTTTCGAAATTAGGGGAGTAACTTTATCCAGTTCATCTCCTAACAAATAATACGTCCATGACATAAGACATCCGGTTTCGGCTGCAAACAGGTCAACTATCTCTTCATCATATGCCGGTAAAGGTGTATAACCATCCTTCTGCTCTCCAATGTGTGCTGGAATACACCATGACGTTTCTTCAGTAATAGCCCATATTCCATTGATTATCTGGTCCATAAATCTACCCTTCCCCTCCACCAATTCTGCCAGAATCAGATCCTCAAGTTTGCTTCTTCTCTCAAAATAGACAGCCTGGAAATTTGATCTGTTCCCATTTCTTGAGAATTGCATGTACAGTTCAGCCGTTAATGCAGGCCAATCGTATTCAAGTATTGCCTCACCAGCTTTGATTATGACAGACTTCACCTCCTCAGGTAGTGAAGCCCACTTATCTCTTTCATTAAAAGCCGGATATGGACTCCACTTTTCAATATCCATTAAGTTGGACTGTAAGAATCCCTGATCATATTTATTGGTTAACAGATTCCTTTCATAATTGTCCTGTGCTGACAACTCATTTATAACAGCAATTATAAATGCAGATATAAGTACCAGATAAAAAAGTGATGTTTTCATGACCTCAATATTATGTGCAAAACGCCATATCATGACCCTTACGGAAGTATATTTTACATTTCAGATATTTAAATATATAATATTTAGCCCGGTTTATTAACAATTTTTGTACTATGGGATTGCGAGGGGAGAAAGAGGCAAAAAGAGGTTTTATTCTATTTTCAGCTTCCGCAATGATAACATCGTAAGATTTTCAAATGTTTCAGGATCTTTCATCATGCTGATGAAAAGGTAGTGTGATCCATACCACGCCCTGATCTCGTTATGTACATTGAGGCTTTCCTTATCAAATTCATCATAGAAATCCATTAATTCAAGATCTGTATATGAATATCCGGAAACCAGTTCGCCATCGAATAGTTTTTGTTCAGCAATGGATTTTCTGTAATAAATGAAAGTTATTATTGTGTCATTTCGTCCTTCCATTTTTGTTAAAGAAGGATATAATTCCGAATAGTACCCAGACATCATGTATTCATTGTGCCACAACAAGGCCCCCTTACGATTGAAAGATGAGATGGCTCCTTTAATGAACCTGACCTTCCCTCCTGATTTCTCCCTTGCCTTAGAGTTCAAATCGTTCGGATTCATTGTTTCAGTAAGTAATAATAACTGTCCATTATGTGTCTGTAATTCCCTGACCAGCATATGTTCATACTTATCTGGAATTCTTTTCTCAACCACACTATCGGCTATATTGTATGTCGTATCAGATAAGGAGATATCTTTAACATTCAGAGTATTCAAAGGAAACAATTCTAAATCATAAGTTCCATGGGGAGAAATTACAGCACTGAAATATCCATTGACTGCCGAATTCCCCCTTCTGTAATATGTTCCAGCAACTATACGTCGGTCCCCTGATATCCTGGTTCTTGCATCTTTGATCTGAACTAATCCATCTGGCTCAATGTTTGTATCTTCAATTATTTTACCAGTGTAATCGTAAGATTTAACAGCTACACTCCAGTTTCCATCAATATTCCTGTATTGATATAGTATTGTACATATATTATTTTCTGAATCATGAAAAATATCCAATACTTTACCTTTTTTTCCAAAAATACCCTGGAGAATTACTGGTCGATCAGATAATTTCGGGTAAAAAACAATGGCAGGTTTACCTTTCTCGCTTCCTCCAAGAACGATGGTGTTACTGACTACCTTGAAGTAATTGATTTTTTTTGGCACAAAAGTCTTTACTGGTATAACAACAAAATTCTTAGATGAAAAATCTATCTGATAAATTTTAATTTCTTTTTTGGACGAACTTTGGTTTTTAAACAACAAATAAAAGGAAATCTCATCTGCGCAGATCGAATTTAACTGAAATGAATACTCTGATTTAAGACTTGTACTCCATTGAACTTCAAGTTCAGTATTCAAAAGGAGGATTTCCCATGTCCGTACAGTGGTTTCTTCTAATTCAGTTGTTTCCCTGTATAGAATCAGTCCATTTTTGTCAGCAGTTATAATATGAAATATCCTTTCAACTTGTCCGATTGGTAGATCTAATATGCCATCTAATTTGACTTGACCATATATTTTAAAACATCCCAACAACAGGATAGTCAGAAAATAGCAGCGTAAATATGTTCTGAATTTTTTGTCCACAATTAGATTTTTGATCTACAGGTCACTCCATCGCTGTGATCCACTTGCACACCATTTTGCCGCCCGTAATAGAACTTCCTGCATTTCTTCTACCTCCAGTGCCTGAGCATCGTGACCGAGCACAGTTTGAAAAACCCTCGAAGGTGTACTATAAGGGCTGGTTATCTCATAGATGAAGGCCTGGGGCTCATCTTTGCCAGTTTCCTTTGACAGGGCCGTCATCAATATATGAATGTCTTCATCCCCCTTTTGATTATAATACAGTTCATCTTTAATCAGGTAATTACTTATACCCTTCGTGATTTCATGATCTTTATCTACAATACCCACAATAAAATCTCCATACTTATCGTGAATACTACCGCCATCATGATCCCATACACGCCTGCACAATTTCCTGAAATATGGCCAGTCTGATTCACCTGCTTCAGGTAAAGAGTAATGGAATGCGCCATTGGCAAAATGGATAAATACCAATCCACCACCATGTTCCACATAATCTTTTAACGCTTCTTTTGATGAATTCCAGAGTGGATTCTTTATTTCCCAGTTACAATAGTTGAAAACAAGGAAATCATAATCTCTTAAGTCGTACTGATGCAGGTCATTAATATTTGTAGATATGTCAATATGGACCGTACCATCTTTCTCAAGTGCATTTTTTAAAACCGGTGTTGTTTCCTGCCAGATATGCCCGGGATAATTGTTCCCGGTAAGGATCAAACCTTTATAATCAGCATTAAAAAGATACTTTGTAACCTCCTGGTCAGAATAAAACCTCGATTCTACACCTTCATCAGGCACTTTCACACCGGCAGTCCATACTATGGAATTAAGAAATAGTTTCCTGTAATTATCATTTTTCCAGTTAGAATAAAGATGGCCCATTGTGGTACCAAAACCTCTGTTGCCATCTTCCCTGTCAATAGTCCATGCAACTACTCCTCCCCACTTTCTTTCACTTTCTAACTCCCGTATATTTACTATTGGGGTCAGTCGTGGATCATCTTCCCTGAAACGAATATCATAGTAATATTCTTCAAATACTTTGAATGGTTTTACGCCATTTAAAACAGGGTGCTCAGTTGAAGGCAATTCCACTTCTACCTCCTCAAATTTAATATCAGAATACCAGTCGCGTTCACCTCTTTCATTCTCCCAGTCAAAATACCCTCCTGCCCACTCCAATACCTTTTCACCATATTTATCAGGGGCAAAAGTACTGAAATGGAATGTCATCAATCCACATCCCCGATCCATCTGCTGCTGCATGACCTCCATTCTTTCATCAGTTAAAAATGGTACTTCAACACCTCCCGGACCATCACGGCCATCAGATATGAATATGATCAAATCCGCTTCTTCCAGGATTGAAACATCCTCAGGCCAGCCATGATAAACAATCTCCGTTTCGATACCAGTCAGATTGGTAGCGTTGTCCAGCATGGTTTTCAGTAACCTGACATTCTTTATATACTCATGTAGTGTAGCTGGGTGGGATTTCTCCCCCGTAACCAAAACAATTTTTTTTACATCCACATTTGTACTCATGTTTCCGGAATTGCATCCGGGAAAAAAAAAGGAGAATGATAATAATATAAGTGGGATAAAGGTTTTCATGTTTTACGGATTTATTTTAACTGAACTTATTTTCCTTGGCAACCAGACGGTCATTTCACCGGCTCCACGATTCGACCAGGCATAATAGGGAATTGCTTTGAAGGAATGTTTTTCCATTCTGATCTCATTTCCTGCTTTGTTTACAATTGCTGCATCTATTTTTCCTTCAATTATACTCACGCCTCCAAGTTCATCCTGATTATAGATTGCTTTTAACGAACTGTCATCAGGAAGAACAAGATTGTATATCGTCTTATTGTTGTCAACAGCCTCTGCACAATATACAACAGGACCACGTTGCAAAGCTACTTTTCCACGGTTATCTTCAACATTCTCATGAGAAATAACTCTTAAAATATCCATAGGTAAATGAATCTGAATCCTGTCTCCTTTTTTCCATTTCCTGTCAAGAATAAGATAACCATGGTCCATATTGTATTGACTCATCTCTACTCCATTTATAGAAACAATAAATGATCCTTTAGGTTTATTTAGTACTGTATAAAGGTCCGATGGATAAGGTTGATTACGCACCCATCCTGGGATACGCAGTTTTAATTTAAACTTCTGTGATTTCGAAAGATCAAATAGAATATCAACATCACCATTCCATGGAAATTGTGTGTGTTGTTCGAGTGTTATATTCATACCATTGAATGAAATTTCAGCGTGGTTTTGTCCGTAAAGATTGACGTAGATCCCTTCTTCATCCGTTGCATAATAATAACCAAGTATAGAAGGTAAGAATCTTAAAATATTCGGAGGACAACATGCACAACCAAACCAGGATTGACGGGTCACTTTATTGCCACTGTTGAATCCAAATTCAGCATCGCATTCAAGTGGATTGGTATAGAAAAAAGAATCTCCTTCCAGGCTAACACCTGATAAAAAACCATTATAAGCAATCCGTTCGACTATATCTATATATTTGGCATCCCCTTTTAATAAAAACATCCGATAGTTCCATAGTGCATTGGCAATCGAAGCACAAGTTTCTCCATAAGCTGTTAAATTAGGCAGTTCATACTCATTTCCAAAGGATTCGCCACTATGTCTTGCTCCTACTCCACCTGTGAAATACACCTTACTCTGAGATGCATTTTCCCATATTTTGTCAAGTGCCAGTATATAGTCACCCCTGTTTTTCAATGCGGCTACATCCGCCATACCACTATAGAGATAACACGCCCTTACCGCATGACCAACCGGTTCATCCTGTTTGGTCACAAGGATATGATCCTGGCAGTAGTCACCATACAATTCAGATCTGTCAGGATTTCCACGCTGATCGATAAAGAACTCTGCCAGATCAAGATATTTTTGTTCCCCTGTCAATCTGTATAATTTGACCAGGCCGATCTCGATTTCTTCATGGCCAGGGACATCATGGATCTTACCAGGGCCAAATTCCCTTTCAATCAAATCCGCATTCTTCAAAGCCACATCAAGTAATGTACGTTTACCTGAGGCCTCAAAATGTGCAACCGCTGCCTCATAAAGGTGCCCAACATTGTACAATTCATGGTTATGCGCCAGATTTGACCACCTTTCTTCTCCGGATTTTTCTCTGGCTTTTACTGGATCGATGGTCCTGTAAGTATACAAGTATCCATCTTCTTCCTGTGCTTCGGCAATTAATGTGATCAAACTATCAAGATACGCATCTACTTTTGGATCCCGGTTCAGAGCATATGAATATGCAGCACCCTCAATGGCTTTAAATACATCTGAATCATTAAAAAAGATTCCAATATGTTTGCCTTCCTTTAATCCCCCGGCTATAGCAAAATTGTCAATCCTGCTGGTTTCTTCACAAAGTCTAAAATTGTGCCAAAGCGTAACCCGGGCATTAGTCTCGAGCTTATCATGCCAGAAACCATCAGTTACTTTGACTTTGTTAAAAGGTACCTGTTGGATGGGATAATCATTTTTGTGTTGTGCGATCACCAGAAATGGAAAAATGAAAAGACAGAGGATAAAAACCAAAAGTTTCATGATGTTATAAGTAATAGTAGATATCAGAAATATAAGTAAAATATTTAGTGATTCTTTGAGTGTAAGTTTCTCGGTGGCTTGTTTCCTTGTTGGCAAGCTATGGTCGTCGATTGGCCCAAAAAAGGTACCAAATCTCTAAGAATCACTAAAAAGTAACATTAGGTCTTAAAAAATACTAACTCAAATTAATAAAAAGAATGACTATATAAAAGAAAAGGCCACCCCGGAGAGCAGCCTCAATATTTTTTCAGTGTGAATTAATCTACCTTTCCGGCAGCCCATTCAATACCGCCAACTAAGTGATTTCTGAATACCAATTCATCAAAATTTTCAGGTCTGTGCCCCTTGCCAGTATAAAAGGATCTTGCACCTTCAAACTCATGATACCAAATGATAGGGTGATCACCCATTTTAACCTTATCCGGATTATCGCCCATGTCTTTTATAGAGCCTTCATCAAGTGTAGCAAGCACATTCACTTTACTTCTGGGATTGTTTTTGAATGTATACCACTCATCCCAGGTAGTCAGGGTCTTGATATTCATTTCGTCAAAATACTTCATCGAAGGATGATCAGTACTTTCAACCACGATCGTTCCGGGTTGGTTTGGTGGATGTGTAAGGAACCATGCATCTCCGCCAAGTAATTTGCCATACCATTTCCAATCATATTCAGTATCGGAGGCAGCATGAATTCCAACAAAACCCTTTCCTGACTTGATGTATTTCTTAAATGTCTCCTGTTGTTCTTCATTAAATATATCCATGGTGGTGTTATTAAAAATAATCACATCGAAATTCGTCAGGAAATCATCTTTAAACAGGTTTGCATCCTCTGTCGCTGTCACGTTCCACCCATGCTCCTGTCCTAACTCAAACATGCATTTGATACCATTTGGAATGGAACTATGCCGAAAACCTTCTGTTTTGGAGAAAACCAGGACAGAAATCCTTGCGTTTTGATCCTGGGCACAGGCTGGGAAAAATAAAACAGCCGTAAATAA